>JACOUX010000055.1 GCA_016177615.1 Candidatus Woesearchaeota archaeon
GTTGCAACCCTGAAGTAATCCCCATTCTCATCCATCGAGAACTGATTTAGGAGGTAGCCAGGCACTTCGCCTTTTGCGCCATATTCAATGTTTCCGTTGCTTATTGCTATCCTGTGGATGACTGTCTTAGCCCTTTCAGCAGCCAATTTTGCCTCGTATTCTTCAATTGCATTTTGAATTTTTTCAATCACTTCCTGCCTATCATCCTTGTCCATGCCGTTATACATCCCTTCAAGGATTGTGGAGATTTGCTCCCACTTTTCATAGGATTTCAGGTTGTTGTCATTTTTTACATCATTGATTTTTGACTGTATATCTAAAGGGAATAACGGCACGGCAACATCATAAAACCTGCCTTCATTGTGTGCCTCGTAATAATTATACGGAAGGTTTTTCTGGTATGAGATGTAAATGTTGTCTTCAGACACGTACAGGTTGTTGGAATAGCCCATCATGAATGTTTTTGCGTCAACCTCGTCTTTGCTTTCAAAGATGTTGAACGACGCTACAGTATTGAAGTTGTAATTTGTCTCGGGATTGTCAAAATAATATATATCTGGCCTTGCAATGACTTTTGATGATTCCATGACTACAGGAACATCAATTATCCTGTTCCAGTAATAGACATTTTCCTGGACAACAAAATAGACATAGTCCCCTATCATCCTTGACTGGAAGTAGTAGCCGTTAAGATTATAGTCTTTCACAAGCTTCGGCTCGCTTCTGTCAGATACGTCATAAACATAAACATGAGTTGTTTGCGTGTATCTCGGCCTTGGCATGAAATCATATTGGTCAAGAATAGTGACTTCTCCATTGTCATCAGCAAAAACAACCAATCTGTCTTTATTTACAAACATGTTTCTTAAATTTCCTTTTATCTTGGTTTCAGAAAGAACCTTTGCATTTTCTGCGGGAAAAGCATCAACTATAACGAGCTTGTTTTGAGTAAGCGTGTATATATATTTGTCGTCATTCTTTACAATATCAGCTTCATCAACTCCCTGAACTTGAACATTTGTTGTTGAATAATCTGTTGCTCTTGCGCCTGCGCCTAAATCGGCAGCAGCTGACTTAGCCATTGGGGCAGCACTCTCCGCTATTGCAGCCGAGAAAACTACATCTCTTTGAACGCCTCCATAATAATTTCTCGTTCCTGCATTCAATGCCGCATTGTCCAAAAATTTTCTTAAATCCCCAACTGATGAGAATTTCTTTAATTGCTGTGATGTCTGGAACTGGCTTATTTTTGTGTCGGTAGGTGTTTTGTCACCCGGCAACTGCTGAATTTCGCATGCAGCGATAAATACAGTAATAACTAAAACTGATAAAATCAAAAATCCTGTTAAAAATTTTGTTTGTTTCATTTTGTTTGCCTCGTTAAAATGATTTTTTATTGAATTGTTTCCTTGGTAAAGTCAGCCATATATAAATACTATTTCATGACTTTGAACTGGGTTGAAGTCAATTTTGGCTACGTAAAAATTCCGTCGAAATCCCGTAATATGCTGCCGCTTTGAGCGTCTATCACAACCAATGCTGAGTTCTTCGTTGACTTTACAGTCCAAACTAATTTTAGACCATCAGGTTTATCTGAATTGAATGTGGAATACTCCAAATGAATAGTATATGCTCTGGCAAAATCAGGCCAATTCTTTATGCTCTTGCTGGCAATTTTTTCAGCTTGAATCTTCGTAATTGCCGGGTTTGACAGCAATTTTGAAAAATCAAATGCAATTATGGATTTGTCTATTCCCTTCCCAAAAATTGAGCTTATTTGCTCTTGTGGGTATAAAATATTCCCTGATACAAAGTCATCTAATCTGCCATCACTGAAATGAAATGTTTTTTTTGAATCTAGAGGTATATTTTTATAATACTGTTGGACAGAAACGTGCACGCCCTCGGAAACAGTGGCTTGCGGAAACTGATTTATGTCTATCTTTTGTGTAACTACGTCAGTAATTTGTGTTTTTAATTCGCCAGCGTTCAATAGCGAGAGAGGGATTCCATTGTCTGTAAAAAGTTTATTTGCAAGTTCCGAGTCTTTCTGCTCAATTTCTGGAGTTTGCGGGCTTTCAGCGCCTTCGGGATTAGCATAATTGCAAGATGCGACTCCAACAGTAAAAATTATTAATATTGTGGCAATATATTGTGAATTTTTCATTTTATTCAACTCTCCTTGCCTTTATCCACCAGATGATTGTTACAATAATCCCAACAATCAAAGGTAAAGCAAATAATCCGTATAATACTGTTAAACCCGCAGTTTGATTACGAAAATCCAAACCAAAATTGGTAATATCGATATTTTCAAAGTATAAACGCCATGACCTGCAGGAATTATTTTTTCCAGCAATTGGATCTCTTAAATCATCTACATGAAATCTACATCGATATGTGGGCATTGAGAAGATCAATAGTATTTCTGCAATTACAACTGCAATCCATAAATATATAATTTTTTTATTCATTTTGCATTTTAAATTCAATTCGGCTCTCTTTTATACCAGCTTATCACAAAATAAACCAGCAAAGCGAATACTGCACCGATAAAAAACCACAACGCAATATTCTTCCAAAGCGGGGATACTACTATCTGCACTGCATCCGCTGACTGAGTCATAGCAGGGGCTGTTGCAGCAGCAACTTCTCTATCGACTGCAACAGATTTCATTGCAGCTTCCTGAACAGCGAAAGTCCTTGCCTGGGGAAATTTCTGCACTAACTGAATAATGCCTGCAGCCCCTGCAGCTATCAAAGCAACTGGCAGAATGCTTCTTAGCTTTTCTTTAATGCCATAAGTCTTCTTCGGCGCTATTATGATATACTTGTTAGCCAATCTGTAATGATTTACTTCCTTTCCCTTCGGGCTGTAATGGTATTCATCAGCGGAAATCAAGCCGGTTTCCATCAGCTGCTGAAGATTATAATGCACAGTAGAAATTGGGATTTGGAGCTTTTCTGCAATCTCCGTTTCAGTAGCTTCCCTGTCAGCCAAATAGTCTAGTATCTTCCTGCAGGACTCGTTGCTGATTACATTTGACACTTTCTTTATCTTGGTGTCTTCCAGAGACAATAAAAGGAAGTTCTTTTTGCCCATTGAGATAGCACTATTTACCTATTTATATATACTTTTCGTTAGGTTTGAATTGGGTTGAAGTTATTTCTAATCCGGTATATACTGCAAAATATGAAAAGTCGAAAACCCAAAATAATCAACATCATTTACTACATCTTTGAAAGCAATTTTTATCTCATCAATCAAATTCAAAAGATGCGCAAGGTCTTTCACTATCACTTCAATCTCAAAATCAGCCCCTCCGATTGACTTGTTTATCTGGTAAATGTTCTTGTGGCATTTGCAGAACTCGAACAGCTCATTGTTCCTTTTTGCAGACAAAAGCTGGATATCAACCCTGTAAGATACAAAGCCAAGCGGCTCAAGATTTAATCCAATCTTATAGCCGGTAATGACTTTCTTCTGCTCGAGTCTTTTTATTCTTGCCCTAACTGTATCAGAAGAAACATTAAGTTTTCTTCCAATTTCTATTGATGATTGCCTTACATTGCTGGCATAATTCTCTATTATTTTCCAGTCCAATTCGTCAATATCCTCCTTTTCCCCAACCCCATAGACTCTTTCAACAGATTCTTGCGGATTATCAATGAAAAATTTTCTGTTAAAGTTATATACAGGGGCATAAACAGCAACATTATAATTTTTGATGTTGGGCTTGTATTCCAGCATTATGCCATCCCATATTGTGTGGAATTCTGAAATTGTTTTTACGCCAAGAAACAAGGCATAGTCCCATTTCCCATGCATAGATGTAATCGTCCAGACCTGATGAAAATTCTTTTTAACATATTCAATGAATTTGGCTCCTTCTTCGATTGTTGTCTGCTGAAATTTAAAATAGACCCTGAAAGTGAAATAGCCCAGCTTGGACATGTCTATTATCGCATTATATCCTGTTATGATTTTATTTTCCTCAAGCTGCTTCATTCTGTAGAGGATGAATTGCTTTGATCTTTTCAGTTTGGCAGATAGCTCAGAAAGC
The DNA here is from genome assembly GCA_016177615.1 of Candidatus Woesearchaeota archaeon. GTDB lineage: Archaea > Nanobdellota > Nanobdellia > Woesearchaeales > GW2011-AR4. The sequence goes on from JACOUX010000055.1 coordinate 4,065, forward strand.
TCTATTTTGGAGTTTATATCCAACTCATAAAGAATCTTTTTATCGTATAAATCAAGCTTTGCTTCCATATTTTGTATAATTACTAATTTATATATAAATTTATCGTTATTGTTAAAAATTTTGGTAGAATATTTTATATAATCTTAAATTTATAATATACTATTATTTAGTAATAAAAACTATAGTAAAATGCCAGCAAAATTAAGTTTTGACAGGAAAGGAGTAGGCTACCATGTAGTCCAGTTCAACGGAGAAGGAACTCTGGAAACCTTAAAAGATTTTGGCGCAGATGAGACAATTCATTATGCCATAAATCAAGGCGCAAACATAATTGCAGCTATCAGTTCCGGAAATAAGGCTAATGCTTTGAAAAAGGCCGCATTCAGGCATAATACATGCAGTCCGCTTGAGGAAATGGTAAGGGTTGTCCATATAATCGGGCCAGGCGATAAATATATGGAAACTGGGTTGCGGGATTCTGATGCAGGATTTGTATATTCCATCCCTTATGTCTTTGGCGAAATGCAAAGAAAATGGCTTACTCCTGAAGACAGAATTTCAATTGCAGCCACGGCATCAGAACAGTATAGTCATGATTCTTTCAAAGCAAAGGGAATTGTTGACGTAACTCATTTTATACCAAATGAATATGTGAAGAAAGCAGAAGAAATTCTTCTGCGGAAGTATAACGGCAGACATCTCGACTATTTGGGAATTCCTGTAGGGACAGGTAGTGCTTATCTCGCATTTCGCACAGCGCTAAAAAATCTGCAGAGCCGTGGAATTGACATAACCGCTAAACTTGTCGGTATTGTTCCAAAAGGAGAGCATCCGATATACCATAAGTTTGTATTTACCCACGACACGGAAAATGGAATTGAGCATATAATAGAAAAGTTTGATCCTGTCTCGACAGCAAACAAATTATCCTGCCCGTGGACTGATTTGCTGCCTGAACTGATTGAGGCAAAAAGGGAAGGTCACATCTTCATAGAAGTAGACAAAAAATCAGTAGTTAAAGCAAACATAAGGGCGGTTAAGGTGGGAAAGAAACATGGCCAGCGCCTGACACTGGAGGATAGCGGCTCTGTTGCATTTTCTTTGTTAGATCCCACGTATGCTAAACAAGCTGGAATTAACGCAGGAGATAATGTTGGAATATTTATAACTGGAAGAGGATTGTATGCCACTCCCTCTTGGGAACAGAAAAGAATTGAAGGAGAGAGGCGTTTACAGTTTATAAAAGAAGTTATAGCAGTGAGTTCGCTAATTGGCGGTCTTATCTCTGCGCCTATAGTTTTGCCATATCTAGCCGGAAAAGCAGGCTTAATAAATTATGATAGTCACATGAGGCAAGTTTCTATTCGCCAGCAGAAAACTGAGATGATACGAAATATACTACACTATGATAATACGATGTTCGAAGCCTTGTCAGAAATTGATAAAAAATATGAAAGGATTTTGCCATATGATTATTCTAGTTATCCTGATCCAATAGTAGATGAAATAATCTTAAGATATTTGAAAATTAATGAGGAAAAAATCCTAAAAGCTAGAGATCCTAGGGACGTAACGGTTTTTGAACAACTGAGATTCTTAGTGATGATGGGCGAAGAGCTAAAGAAAAAATAAAATTAACATTAACAACAAACTTTTATAAATCACCATTATACTTCTAATTATTCATGGTCCTCGAAAAGCTAAGCGACTCCTTGAAAAATACCCTGCAGAAGATAGCCAAATCCCTCTTTGTAGATGAAAAGCTGATTAATGAGCTAATCAAGGATATTCAAAGAGCGCTTCTTCAGGCAGACGTGAATGTCAAATTAGTTTTTGACCTGACAGAAAAAATCAAGAAAAGAGCTTTGGAAGAGGAAGCTCCAAAAGGCCTGACAAAAAAAGAGCAGCTAATAAACATTGTTTATGAAGAGCTGGTAAATTTCCTTGGGAAAGAGCAGCAGAAGATAGAAATCACTGAAAAGCCGTTTAGGATAATGCTTGTTGGATTATTTGGCTCTGGAAAAACAACAACAGCGGGAAAGCTTGCAAAATTCTACACAAAAAGGGGATTCAAGGTTGCTTTGGTTGGATTGGATATCCACAGGCCCGCTGCAATGGAGCAGATCGAGCAGGTTGGAAAAAATGCCAATGTTAAAGTGTTCTCGGACAAAAAAATAAAAGACCCGATAGAAATATGTAATAATTTCAAAGATGATTTTAAAGATTTTGACGTCCTTATAATTGACACTGCTGGAAGAGACGCATTATCACATGATTTGATAGAGGAAATTGAAGATGTAAATAAAAAAATCCAGCCGAACGAAGCTCTTCTCGTCATTTCTGCCGACATTGGCCAGGCTGCGCAAAAGCAGGCAGAGCAGTTCCACAAGAGCTGCGGCATAACCGGAATCATAGTCTCAAAGATGGACGGCACTGCAAAAGGGGGAGGAGCCTTGACTGCATGCTCTGTCTCAGGCGCTCCGATAAAATTCATTGGCGTTGGGGAAAAAATAGATGATTTGGAGCAGTTCAATCCGCAGGGTTTTGTAGGCAGGATTCTAGGCATGGGCGACCTGGAAGCATTGCTTGAAAAGGCAAAAGACGCAATCAAAATAGAGGATGCAGAGGATTTGGGAAAGAGGTTCCTGAAAGGCGAGTTTAATCTGATTGACCTGTATGAGCAGATGGAAGCAATGTCAAAGATGGGCCCGTTAAGCCAGATTGTTGAGATGATTCCTGGATTCTCCTCATTAAAGCTGCCGAAGGAGATGCTGCAGGTTCAGGAAGGCAAGCTTAAGAAATGGAAAATTGCGATGCTGTCGATGACTAAGTCAGAGCTCGAGGATCCGGAGTTGATTGATTCGTCGCGAATCGACAGGATTTCAAGAGGCTCAGGAATATCAACAAATGAGGTAAGGGATATGCTCAAGCAGTACAGGCAGTCAAAGAAGATGGTTAAGATGTTTAAGGGCAGCAAAGGTGACATGTCAAAAATAATGAAGAAGTTCGGGGGAAAACTGCCTATGGGGATGCAGCTTTAGGACGAAACCTCTTTCTAAGATTCTCTACATTTTTTCCTTGGAGGATTAGATACTCCTGGGATGTCAAATACCCGTATTTTCCGGCATTGACAGCTTCAAGCAAGTTACTGAAATATTTGCCAGCCAATGGCATTTCCTCGTCAAGCTCCCTTCTTGCCCTTCCTGTAAGAAAATATTCAGCAAAGCATTGGGCAAAGAATTCCTCCGGGGCCATCAGTGGATCAAGGGGCATGTCTTTTTTATTCCATTCATCAACATATTTTTTGTAAGGCTTTTGAAATTCATTTTGCGAAGACAATGGCTTGTAGGCTATCTCGCCATTGTTAACAGTGGCTCCGAAAAAAACATCAAAGGACCTTCCGTACCATTCCAGAATGCTTCTTCTCCCATCCCTTCCGGCTTTTACAAGAATTGATTCTCCGGTGAACGCGCCGTCAATATTGTCAAACATCAGCCTGTTGAACAGCGGCTTTTCAAGCCCGCTTTTTTCATAGCCCGGGATGTCAGTAAGCAAACCGTCCGTAATTCGAACAACAAGCCAATATTCATTCATTATTTTTCTTGCTTCTATCGGAATTCTCTTAAGGGCATCCTGCATTTCAGCAGCATAATCGGCGGCAATCTTCCTGTCTTTTTCGGATTTCCCTTTTCCAATAAGACCGCTTAGGTCGAATCTGACATTTTCAACGTCCCCCTTTTCTGCAAAATTGAGCTGGGTATAATATTGAGGCTTTTGAGCAAGCGTTTTTTGAGCCATAGAATAAAATGCCTGCGGAAGAAAAATCAGTTTAGGCAAGAGATGCCTTCTGTTAATTGTATCCGAGGTTAACTTATCTTCAATCCCCATAGCTATGAACTAATAATAATTAGTATTTAAAACTTTTCCAATATGACTATTGGAAAGTAACTAATAAGTTAACCAGACTGCTACGGCAAGAAAAATAATGGACGAATATCATCTCATTCCAAAAACCTCGGGTTAAATCTGTCGTACCATTCCCTTTTTTCTATTTCGTCCAGCAGATTAGAAAACCCGAATGTTGATGCATCGCCGTAAATCTCTATCTTCCTGTCAAAGCCGCTTTTTAATGCATAGTAAGCGCATATCCTGAATCCGGCAGAGCTCTCGCTTAACAAGTCAGAAACACTGCAAATTACCTCTACCATTCTTTCTTTTCTGTCATAGACTGCTGTTAACGCGCTTGTGCCGCTCTCAATGTCGCTGTAGGAAATGGAGATTTTATCTGTGGCAGAGTCCAGAAAGGATGCAAATCTCTCTGCATCGCCAACATCAATCTGGCCAGCGCCCCTGCCAATAGACTTCAAGGCAGGTATTCCGGATGCTGAGTTGGCAAAGAAGTCCTTGACATTTCTTTCGTTAACAAAAAGCCTGACCTTGAAGCTGTCAATTGTCTTTCTAGCCTTGATTTTCAATCCCTTATATTTCCTGTTGAATATCTCAGCCAGCTTTGCATATTTTGGAATCAAGATGTCCAAATCATGGTGCGCCTTGCCATAGTGCCTGTCAATCTCTTCCCCGACTTTCACCATCTGCATGAAGTCCTTTTTGAAATGCGCAATGTCAGGTGGGCTAAACTCCGAGAGAATGTCATGGTTTGCCATAACGGAATTATTGGACAAGGGTTATTTAAATGTTTGTGAAGAATCTTTAGTGAGGTAATCATTTAGTAAACTTCTCATAAATTAAAACAACAAAAGACGATAGGATATAATTGTATATTATCAGAAAAATCAATCCGGCTAAAAGACCAATTATTGGTGACAGTATAGGTTTAAAATACAAATCCTGAACAAATTTTCCCAGGGCAAAAGCAAAATAGCCTCCAAAAATCATGCTTACATAATTTGATAAAGTGTCAATAAAAGGTTGTTTGCATTCTACATTCAATGGGCATGTATGGCTAAAATCAAATACGAATCCTTGAATTGCTAATAACAAGAATAGAATAAACAAAATCAGTTTGGATTTTGTTAGACTAAAAAACTTTCCGAACTCCATAAACTAGCACATTTTTAAAATGTTTTTAAACTTTTCCATAAGTTTAATGCAAATTGAAACCTTTATATAAAATAGATTATCCCTTCCCTTTATGAAACTCTTCGCAGACCTGCAGATACATTCAAGATTCTCAAGAGCAACAAGCAGCGCCATCACAATAAAGAACCTTGAGAAATATGCAAGACTGAAGGGGATCAATCTTCTTGGAACAGGAGACTTCACACATCCAAAATGGCTTGCTGAGCTAAAATCAGAATTGAAAGAGGATGGCTCTGGAATTCTAACTTCAAATTCAGGGTTCAAGTTTGTTTTTCAGGGCGAAATATCAAATATTTACACTCAGGACGGAAAAGGAAGAAGAATTCACACATTGCTGCTGGCAAGAAACTTTGACGTTGTCGAGCAGATTAATGCTGCTTTGCTGAAGAAAGGCAGACTGGATTATGACGGCAGGCCAATCTTTGGGTTTTCATGCATTGAATTAGTCGAGATGATGAAAGAGATTGATGATTATATTGAAATAATTCCGGCACATAGTTGGACGCCTTGGTACGGAATTTTCGGCAGCATGTCCGGCTTCGACTCCGTCGAGGAATGCTTTAAAGATCAGGCAAAGCACATTCATGCAATTGAAACAGGTTTAAGTAGCGACCCTGCTATGAATTGGCGCCTATCATCATTGGACAAATACACTTTGCTGAGCAGCTCTGATGCGCATTCCTTCTGGCCGTGGAGATTGGGAAGGGAGTGCAATGTTTTTGATATAGGGCTAAGTTATGATGCTTTGTTAAATGCAATAAGGAACAGGAAGGGCTTTTTAGAAACCATTGAGATGTGGCCGCACGAGGGCAAATACCATTATACAGGCCACAGAAGCTGCAATGTCTGCCTGTCACCAAAAGAATCGTTAAAAATAAAAAATATATGCCCGCAATGCAGAAGGCCTTTAACTGTTGGAGTGGCGCAAAGGGTTGAGCTGCTTGCTGACAGGCCTGACGGGTTTGTTCCTGAAAATACAGTCCCTTTTAGGAATATAATATCTCTTTCCGAAGTCATTGCCGGCAGTTTAGGCGAAAAAGTCGAGTCAAAAAAAGTGTGGGAAGAATACTACAGGCTGACAAATGCTTTTGGAAATGAATTTGAGATTTTACTAAACGCTGGCGAAAATGAATTGAAAAAAATCACCACGGAAAAAATAGTAAATAACGTCATAAGAAACAGAAACCAGAAAATTTCTTTTAAGCCTGGCTACGATGGAGTGTATGGTGTGCCTGTCTTTGACGAGAAAGGTTTGGAAAAATACGGGGAAGAGAAAGAAAATATTAGGATCAAAATTGAGCAGAAAGGATTGGGGGATTATCTGTGAAGTTATTTATATGATTTTAGGAAAAATGAAGGGTTAGCAATAACTGCCAACCCAAATCCCCGCGGCCGGACATGCATGCGGCAAGCATGCACTTGCCACAATTTGAACCAGCGACCTCCCGGGCACGGCTGACTCTATCTCATTCCTTGCATATAGCTTAAGGTCTTAGAGCGCATCTTTGGCTGAACTCTTTAGAGCCCAACAGCCGAGCGCTCCATTACCCAGCCCAGCTTAGCTGACAGCTACCAGGTTGAGCTACACGGGGTGGCTCTTCAGAATTGTATTTGGTTTATAAAGATTATGCAATATAAAATGTTCTCACTTAAAAATAAGAAAAGTTTTTATAGTAATGGGCGTAAACCGCATGAAAGTGGGGTTGATGGGAAAAAAATTACTGATGATTGGATTGTTGATAATTGGAATGTTGGCTGCAGTTTCTGCATATGCTGCAAGAACCGTCATAGTCATAAATGATCTATTCGTTGACTTCTCTGTAACTTCTGATAACCCTTACTGGATTAATGACAGCCAGATAGTCCACAAGCAGGGAAGGATAAATTACGAGCAGGACGGAAGGTATATTTTGACTAATGCAAGAACTTACTATTCAATATTGCAGGAAGCCTATGGCGGCAAGCTCTCAGGCGCATGGTCAAAAAGGGTTGGCACTGATTTTAGCACAGAAGTTATTGATTATTACAGCCAAAGGCCCGGGACAAATATTTCTGAGGACCTTGACCTTAGAAGCTACTGGTATGAGAGAAAAGAGAAAGTTTTCTGGGATAAGTAGCTCATTTGTTGCAATATCAATAAGTTTTTAAATCTCGTAAAACCACGAAAAACCAGGCTGGATGGGCTGGTAGTTAAACCCGGAAACCTTTTTGGCAAAGCCAAAAGCTTTACCAAAATTCGGGGCATAAAGCCCAAGTTGGGAATTATAACGCACCCATGGCATGGGTGAAGCTCCGAGTTCAAATCTCGGCCAGTCCATTTTAAAATGGCATTCAAGATAGTATATTCGGCAGACCTGCACGGCAATTTTGAATTCTACAGTAGGCTGCTGAAAAAAGCGGAGCAAAGCAATGCAAATGCAATAGTCATAGGGGGCGATTTATGCGGAAGGGAAGGAAGCTCGCTGAATGAAAAGATAGAAAATCAAAAATTATTTCTTGAAAAGCTCTTGATTTTGATCAATAAGTTCAAGAAGAAAAACAAAGGCAAAGAATTATATATCATAATGGGCAATGACGACTTCAGGAAAAGCCTTGATGTTTTGGAAAAAGCGGATAAAGCAGGAATTCTGAAATCAATCCATAAAAAATCAATAAAGCTGAATAAGAATTTCAGCATTTGCGGATATAGCTTCATAAATCCAACCCCATTCAGGCTGAAAGACTGGGAAAAGCCCGATTTCAGCGATGGCAATGATCCAATACAGCTGTTTAATGAAGAGGTAAGGAGCGTCCCAAAAGAGGAAGGCACGATAGAAGAAGACCTAAGCAGGCTTAGAAAGCTGTCTGATCCTAAGAGCACAGTTTATGCCATCCATGCCCCTCCTTTTAACACAAAGCTGGATATGATTGCAACAGGAACCCATGTAGGGAGCAGGGCAGTAAGAAAATTTATTGAGGAAGAGCAGCCATTATTGACGCTTCATGGCCATATCCATGAAAGCCCGATGATAAGCGGCTCATGGAAAGATAATATTGGAAAGACAATATGCATCAATGTCGGCAGCAGCTATCCTAAAGACAGATTGAATTGTGTTATAATTGATTTGAAAAACTTGAATGGTATTCAATATTATGAGCTAAAATGATAGCCACAATAAGGCAGAAGCTTGGCGAAGCAATCAAAAGCAATAAATATGACTATGTATTGACTGGTCACGCCCACATAAAGACGAATAAAAGGATTTAAAATGGAAGACTGCATATTCTGCAAGATTGTCGACGGCAAGGTACCTGCTGCAAAAGTCTATGAGGATAATTTTGTGATTGGCTTTCTTGATATCATGCCTGCAAACAAGGGGCATTGCCTTATTGTCCCTAAAAAGCATTCTAAAACATTGATGGAGATGCATGACGATGATTTGGCAGCCACAATTCTAGCAACCAAAAAAGTCGCAAGAGCGCTTTCGCTGAGCTTTGGAAATGCAAGCTTCAACATGGTGATGAACAATGGAAAGGAGGCAGGCCAGCTTGTTAACCACGCACATATCCACCTCATTCCAAGATTCCAGAAAGATAGGCTAAGGATCAAATGGAGCCATCTCAAGTACGAAGACAATGAAATGGGGGAGTATGCTGAGAAGATCAAGAAATTTATTTGATTAGCAACTTTTATAAAACACGCTTTTTACCTGTTTCTATGTCGCCGGTGTAACTCAGCCTGGTAACCTTTTTTGGCAAGCAAAAAAGCTTAACCAAAAATTCGGGGGTTTCGCAACTTCGTTGCTCAAGCCCCCATTGGGCAACAGAGTGACACTCTCATAAGACTTTTTGTTTTAGAAAGGTGTCCGTCGGGAGTTCAAATCTCCTCACCGGCATTTATTTTTGGCTTCGCTCCCACATAAAATAGAAATATTGCCTGTAGCTTTCTGCAACTGCTTTATTTTTAATGAAGAAAGCCATTGGAGCTTCTTCTGCAACTCCTATTAAAACCATATCCTTATAAGTGGAAACCCATGATGGTGTTATTATTTTTTTGGGCATGAATCTTATTTGTACTGGCTTGTATTTTTTCTTTAAATGTCCAAATCTCCGATTGTTTTCATTAAACAATAGTTTTGCAGGAACCATAAATTTTGCCCTTCTTTCATGGAAATAGTTAAAGAAATCATCCAATTTTTTATGAAGCTGTCTTGACGCCCCAACCATTACGTATTCACCTTCTCCTTTTCTCATTTCCTTGAAATATTTTTCCTGAGCTGCCTGTATCCCCCTCCAGCCTTCATAGACAAATGCCCCTTGTTCTAGCGGTTTTTCAGATTTTATTTCTTGCAAATTTTCAGCGACTTTGTTTGCAATTATTTCCTTGTTTTTTATTAATTCAATAAATTGTTTAGGATTTTCAGCTTCAAACTGCTTTCGATTTCTTTTTATTGAATAATTTACCAATCCCAGCTTCATTAGTTTATCTAAAGTGTCATAAACCATAACCCTGTACAATCCGGATTTCTTGATAATTGGGCCTGTAGTGGATTGGCCTAGCTCCAGCAATGCAAGGTAAACCCTTGCTTCATTCTTTGACAGCCCTAATTCAATCAATTCATCGACTAACATAGCTATAAAACAAATTTCTTTCATATATAAATTTTGCTATTTTATTATAAAAAATTTTATAATGAAAATTTAAATAGTCAAAAGTCAACCTTGTGCATCAGAGTAAAAATGTATTTAGCAGTATTTGATCAGTATGGAAATTGCCAAATTTATACAACTGAGCGCCCTAATAAAAAATTCGAGATAAAAGATATAAAGTATGCCGGCATTAGGCCAATTTACGAAATAAATGTGGAAGATATTGGCAGAAAAGCAATCCTGATAAGGCATCTTTTTAGCGAGGCGATTTTAAGCAAGGAACTAAATCTTAAAAGGCTAGAGGATTTAATAATACATTCTGGATAAACACCTGACAAAACTAAACCGCAAACCTTTTATTTTTCAACTAATCTCTTTCTTTTTGGTGATTTACAATGGAAATGAACACTCAAAACCTAAAAATAAAAATCGGAGACAAGGCGCCTGACTTCAGCCTTTTGGGAGTTGATGGCAAAACATACTCTCTTAACTCTTTCAGGGGCAGGAAAATTCTTGTAGTTGTATTCATGTGCAACCACTGCCCTTATGTACGGGGGAGCTTAGAGAGAATCAAGGCGATACAGGCAGAATTCGGAATTAAGGGAGTTCAGGTTGTTGGCATCAATTCAAATGACGAAGTTAATTATCCTGATGACAGCTTTGATAAAATGATTGAGATGAGCAAAGTTAAAAAACTGAATTTTCCTTACTTAAGGGATGAAGATCAATCTGTGGCAACTGCTTATGGGGCTCAATGCACCCCTGAATGCTTTGTCTTTGACGGAGAAAGAAAATTAAGGTATCATGGCAGGATTGACGACAGCCCAAGAGATGAAGGCAGCGTAAGAGTTACAGATTTAAGAAATGCGGTTGATGCGCTGATTCATAACAGGAAGGTCTCGATTGAGCTGGCTCCGGCGATTGGATGCAGCATAAAGTGGAGATGATAAATCTATTTTATTCGTTATAATCTAAAATTTTTTTAATCTTAACGCTTATACCGTGTTTTTTGAAAAGTTTATGGTAAATAAGCGAATGCTCCAGGGGAACAATAATGCACCCTTTGCCTAATCTTTCTCCTTGATATTTCTGAATTAAGCCGATATAAAACTTTTTTCCTTGTTTGAATCCGTACATTTGCTTGTTAAATAGCACTCTTTTAGAATTTGGTTTTATGTTTTCCCAAATAAAAAGCGCCTTGTGCCTGCCTTCTTTAATTTCGGACTTAAATTTTCCATAAAGAAGTATACCATTTGCTATTATGCTCGGCTTTAGCTCTTTCCATTTGTCTAGCTCTCCAATTCTGAGCTTGATCTCATTTTCAACTCCCAGCATTTTCCAGTAATTTTTATATTTGGCTGAGTCTAGAAACCTGACTAAGCAATTGCTTATTTCCCTTTCCAAGCTTGATGATTCTTTCGCGACGTCTATGAATAAGTCCACATCACTGTTTTCAGATGCTTCTTCTCTAGCTACAGAGCCAAAAAGAATAATATTTACAATGCTATCTTTTTCCTTAATCTTCTGAATCAAAAAAGATGCAAAGTCCATTGCAAATGGAATCAAGCTATATTTCATTTAAACCAGCTTCCTTAAATTTCTTTTTCAATTCGTTAAAATTTTCAATAACTTCCTTAATAATTTCAATTTTCTGCGGCTTTCCATAGCAAAGTAAATCTCTTTTTTCCTCAATTTTTGATATTATGCCAATAATCTCATTTTTCTTAGGAAAGTCAAAAGGAAATTTCTCTTTTATTTTATTTGCAGACTTAAACCATTCGTGCTTAACAATAAAACCTGGGTCAATCAACCCTTTTTTGTGCAACAAAATCTCAAACATATCCGCGCATGCAGCAGAGGTGTTAAAGCCGATATTCCTTTGCCTTTCGACCAGCCCTTTTTCTATGCTTTCCTCAATTACCTCATTGCTTTCCTTCAAATTCTTAAGATGAGTTTCTATTTTCATGTTTCACTTGAAACTAAGTTATAGTTTCATTTGTAACTATAACTAGTATATAAATCTTTTGTTTCACTTGAACCAAAAATAATGATTTTCACAATTCAAAAACACGATATTCACAATTCCCAAATCTAATAAAATTCTTACCCATGGGTTTTTTGCTCCTATAATCAATAAACAGCGGGGTGGCGATAGAGTGGCCTATTAATAAGTCATCATCCATAATGGCGGGCATTCTGGAAAATCTTTTCTCTAATTGCTCAAAGGTTTCCATGCCTTCATTCGATTCGTACAAAACTCTCAAGTCTGGCAATGGCTTCCCTATGCGTATCCCAAAATATCTTTCCTGATACTCTTCTAAAACAATTAGCTCTACGCCCAATACATCATTGACAATTTCTGCCATTTGGGACGCCCTTCTGAAATTACTGGATATAATGCGTCTTATGCCAAATGGTTTTACCCTCAATGCGAATTCTTCTGAATCCACTATTCCTTGCGGTGTAATTTCTGGGTCCATATCTGGTCCAGAGACTATACCTGCCAAATTTGAGAAGCTTACCGGATGCCTTGCACAATAATATACCATAAAGAACAGAAATCAGCATTAATTTTTTAATTTTACGCAAAACAACACTAATGGCACGTTTCAGCAAAATAGTTATCTCGTTTCATCTTCTGAAACCATTGGATTAAGAAAAGTAGGCACATATTAAACAAAGTAACCTTAATCCGGAGCTTAAAATGGAAAAAAAGAATATTGCAATGGTTGTTGCGGCTTTGGCAATCTTGCTGGTCTTTGCCGGCGTTGCTGCAGCACAGGGGATCTGGAAAGTAAAGCAAGAAAATTTGCAGGCCAATGGCATTATTGGCATGGGCGGAATGGGCATGATGCATGGCGGCATGACTGGGGGAAGCATGATGCAGGGCATGATGCAGCACCATGAAGAGATGGAAAAGGTGATGGAAGAAGGCGCTTACAGCGACTTGGCTGCTTTAAGGGAAAAATACGGCATAAACTTCATGCCGTGGGTAGAGAATGAAGAGGATTTCCAACTTGCAAAGCAAATGCATGAAAAGATGGATAAATACCACGAGAAAAATGGAATGGAAGGCTGTCCGATGATGCAGTAAGATATTTACCTAATGGATAAATCCAGCCATGGCGAGGCGGGGGATGTCCCTTACGGGGTGCCGAGCAGGATTTTGAGCGAAGCGAAAAATCCGTCGAAGCCATGATTGGCTGGATTTTTTCAATAATTTTATATATTAATTAAACTTAAAAAACAAACAGAAGCTGTGAGGAATAAAATGATGCATCAAAATGGAATGATGGGAAGCGGCATGATGGGCTACGGCTTTCTTGGATTCGGGTGGCTGTTCCAGATAATTATACTGGTTTTGTTCTTTCTGGTCATCTGGTGGATGCTCAAGGGCAGCTGCAAGTTCGGATTTAATGCAAGTGAGTCAGCAACTGACATTTTGAAGAAAAGGCTTGCCAGCGGCGAGATAGACTCGAAAGAATACGAGCGCCTTAAAAAAGAGATTGAAAAATAATGGAGATTGACAACAAGAGGCTTGTAATAGGATTAAGCCTGATATTTGTCCTTGGAATCTTGTTTGCATTAGTCAATGGCTTTTATACATCCTCAACAAATGAGCAGCTTCCTTTGATTGTCTATGGCATCTCTTTTCTTTCAATTCTGATTGGCGCTTTCATCGTCATAATGTTCCAGCTCAGAATAAGCAGGATGCAGCTGGAAAAAGTCCTGAAAATCCTTCCTAGAGAAGAAAGGATTGTAGTAAAAATCCTTCTGGATAATAAGAATATGCTGGAGCAGAACAAATTGGTTGTCTTGTCCGGCTTTACTAAAGTGCAGATTTCAAGGATACTGAAAAAGCTTGCAGAAAGGGAAGTTATAGAGAAAAGGAATATGGGGAATACGAATCTGGTGGTTTTGAAAATATGATTTATAGGCAAGGACATTAATTTTCGTATAATAATTATCCTTGCCTATATAAGCGGACTTTAACAATTATTACGAATATTAAAGTCCGCCCCTATAATTTGTCAAATTTTTCATACACTCTTCAAAATTGTGCTTTAATGCCTCATTATTTGGATGCCTTTCCAGCTGCCCCTCAAGAATTTTCTTTGCCTGCACAAACTTTCCCATTGACATATAAACAACAGCCAGATTGTTTGCAGGAGATGGATTGTATGGATTGTGCTTAATGCTTTTCTTAAAATATTCAACTGCCTTGTTCTTATTATCAATCTGCAGATAAACCTTGGCAATTTCTGAGAAAATCAGCTTGTAGTTTGGATTCATCTTTGCCGTTTTTTTAAAATATTTCAATGCTTTGTCGAAGTCATCTCCTCCAACATACATTCTTCCAGCCTGATAGTTGTATCTAGGATTGTCAGGCTCTTCTTCCAGCTGCTTTAAAATTATATTAGAATATTGTTCTGCTTTTTCATTTACTAGCTCTGGATTCTTGACAGAGCCGAAATGATGAATCGCTACACCTGTTTTTTTGTATCTCAAGCTTTTTTCTTTCATATAATCCTCAACTATTTCATGAACCCTATGCCTAAACCTTATCCCCAAGCTGCTCTTGAACAATCTTACAAGGAAATGGGATATGTAAAACGGATATTCTTTAACCAATTCGAACTCTGAATCATTTTTTACAGCCCCTTCAAAGAAATTATTGATGTAAGACCTCTGCTCAAGCTGGAAGCCAGCAAAATCTTCCGGGTTTTCAGCAAGTTTTTTGATTTTATCCAAGTCATTTTTTTCAATGACTTCATCAGCGTCAAGAACCAGTATCCAGTCTTTTGTCGCATGCCTCAGGCTTTCATTCCTTGCGGCAGAGAAGTCGTCGCTCCACTTGAAATCAAATATCTTCGCATTAAAATTTTTTGCTATTTCCTTTGTCTTGTCCGTGCTTCCTGTATCGGCAATGATGATTTCATCAATAATTTCCTTTACAGAATTCAGGCATTGCCCTAAGTATCTTTCCTCATTCTTTGTTATCATGCATAGGGATATTGTTCGTGGCATTTTTTATATTCATTTTATTACCAACCAAATTTCAGGGATAGCTGTAAGTCAGAACCGATGTTCCCTCCGAATTGGTCAGGTACAACGTATCCCCGCCGTTGTTCCACACATGGCTGCTTCTTCCCCAATGCAGGTTTGAGGCATCATTTGCGCCAGAGCCTGTATGCACAGAAACCTCTGCGCCAGAGCCTAAGTTAAAGCTTGGAAATGTGAATATATGGTTTGCAATATCTTTGGCAATCCAGCCGGCCATGCCAACAGAATAAGGGCAGGAGTTTTTAAGAGTAAAATATTCGTCGTTCAAGTTAGCGCTGTTGTCGCTTCCTGCTGCATCATAATTAAAATTCTTGACGCTTATGCATATATCAGCTATGTAATCGTTGCCTTGCTCATCTGGCTGCTCTGGGGGCGTTGAATTTCCAGCCTGCGCTTCTGCGCACTTGTTGCCGTCGCAAGATGCCCCGCAGTTTTTGCGAAAAATCCATTGGTTGCCATTTTCGCTGCACGCCCTTAAAATGCTGTTGCTGCATATTACCTCGCCCGGGCTGCATATGGTGATGCATGAGCCATTTAAGCACCCACGTTCGCAATATTCCTCGCTTGAGTTTATGCAGCCTGTGCTCTGGAATACCTTATGGTAATAATCCTGGCAAATCCATCCTTGAGTACAGTTTGCAGCTTTCTCCTCCGGAATTTCCTCTATTTTTACCTCATCGCATCTTTGGCTGCAGAGTGAGTCGTAATAAGCAATATCCTTCCACTCTCCTGTTTCCAGGTCGCATATCCTGTAGGAGTATTCCCTATTGCTGCATGCCTCGCCAAAAGCGCAGCACTCTTCGCCACAAAATGAGCCATTGGAGTATTTGCAGGCTTGGTAGATAATGGAGGCAACTTCTCCGCTAATCCCTTCATTTCCATTTTCCTGGCTTTCGCCTGGCTGTGAGCAGCTTGCCATCAGCAAAAGAAAGAAAGCAGATAGGAAAAGCCAGATTCTCCGTTCATAAAATATTTTGCAGCCCATTCTTTTTGTTAAAGCGCCAAGGCCCGGACTTGCACGCGGAAGGAATTCTTGCCGCAATTTGAATTTCCCAACCTTGAATTGCGAAGCAACTCCTGAGGTTTCCGGGAAGCCCTTGCGGGCACACGCTTTCGAGGCGAGCGCAATAGCCGGATTCTGCCACCTTGGCAAGAAGCAGATAATTATCACTATATTAAAATTTTGTCATACCAAAATGATTCATTTAGGTAATTCATCTACTGCGCCTGGCCAGCCTTCCATTCCATTTTTTCTCAATGATCGCTGCAGTCCCACTTAAAGCCGCAGTTAGGGCATATGATCTTGCAGTGCTTCTCATACATCTCTGTGTTGCAGATTTCACAAATTATCTTTTCAGATTGTTCCTTCACATTTAACACCAAAGGAGCCGTAGCTTAAGGTTAGGTTGAATTTCTTGCACAATAAGTTCATGACTATCAAGTTTCTCTCTGACGGGTCTTTCAAGACGCACTGCCTGAATCCGCTGCTGTCCCAGCTTGGGATTCCATCAACCTGGTTGCAGAACGTAATGAAGTCACTTGGCTTGTCGATGTTAACAAGCTCTGTTGCATTCTTAATCTCATCCCCTATACTCTTTTCAGCTTCAGGCGCGGTTATGAATGCCCAGAACACGCTTGTGACCACAACGCTTATTATTATAGCTCCCAAGAAAATGCCCCATGCCTCTAATTCCGTATATGTTTTTGCCATTAGCCAGTAGGAATGAATAATGAGTTTAAAAATGTTTAGAAATTCTGAAAAGCTCATGGGTACAAGAAAGCTTAAATATAAGCTATGAAAAGATAATGTTGGTGAGCTAAATGGCTAATGACTTTCTTGCCGGCATGGTTGGGCCGATACTTGGGTTGATGGTAGGGTTCATGATTTTGTTCCTCATACTTATTATCGCTGTGTATATTTACATGGCTCTTGCAGTGATGAAAATTGCGAAGAAGACAAACACAGCAAACGCATGGCTTGCATGGATTCCAATAGCCAATCTATATCTTATGACCCAAGTTGGAGGATTGCCGGGATGGTACACATTCGGCATATTGCTTGCATTCATTCCATTTATAGGCGGACTTCTTGTTGCTGTCCTGATGGCATACATCTGGTGGAAGATTGCCGAAAAGCTCGGAAGGCCAGGATGGTGGGGAATTCTGCTTGTAATCCCTTTTGTCAACCTCATAATGATGGGAGTTCTGGCGTGGGGCGCAAGTCCAGCTCCTGCTCCGAAATCAAAGCCTAAAAGAAAGAAATAATTCAGAAAGAAATAATTCGGGTTTGTTTCTGAAACATCAGTTCTCTGTTGCAAAAGTTCGTATAACGTACAGAGCAAGGCGACCTTCGGCTCGAGGTGAGAAATTTTTTCCTCGAATTTTGAGGCAACCCGCAAAATTCAGAGCTGAAAAAATTTTGAAGCACTCGAGACTTTTTTCCGCAGAAAAAAGTTTGCCTTGCGAGTGTTAGGCGAGTGGAATTGAAGCGAAGCGGAAATTCTTTGGTTAGTTTAATTATAATAGATTTCTGCGAAGCAGAGTAGATATCCGCAGGACTTGGGGGAGTTCCGTAGTTTTTGTTTTTTTATGAAAAAGAAGAAATAATGAGAGCAATATATTTCTATACTTATGCTACCAATTTGCTACCAATAATTATAAATTAATTGCTACGTATTTGCTATATCATGTACGATTTAATGAGTTTTGTTTCAAGAGGAAAGGTCAGGAAAAAAGTACTACAAAATTTGGTTAAGCCTCATACTCCAACAGAATTATCGCATATAATAAAAACGCACAGGTCTACGGTCAGTAGAACAATACTTGCATTAGAGAAAAAGGGATTAGTCCAATGTATCACACCAAAAGAAAAAATGGGAAGATATTATGAAATATCTAAACTCGGTAAAAAAATTGGTTTATCATTTCAGGAGAAGGACGGGTAACTTATGGGAAAGAAAAATTCATTGCTTATAGATAAACTGAAACTGATTAAGAGATTATATGAAGAAGCTTCACGAAGTAGGGGTACTGAGGGCACACTTTCTGAAATAAGGGCTTCTAAATTAATCATGCCTATTCACGACTATATCAAAGAGGAATTAATTGCTCAAGGAGTAAATCCAAATAAGATATTTCCTCCACTCAATAAAACAAAACCAGAAATGAAATTAATCGGTTTCTTAAAAGGTAAAAATCAGGATATTATTGTACTACCAGAAGACCCACAAAAAGAAACTATAAAAGAAGGAGTATTAATTGGGGGAATAGATAAAGTTGGAAAGAGAATTACTAACAGGATATTGTCAATAAACATTAGAAGCCAATTAAGCAGTATTGCAAAAAACTTTGACACACTTTACGAAAGAACATTTGCAGAGCCATTAAATTTGCATCTGAAGAATAAAAAATTAGTGATGGGCGAAGTATATCTTGTTCCACTTATGGCATATGACCCAGATAGAAGAGGAAATTCACAAACAATATTTAGAGAAAAATTACCAGCTTTCAAATACATTAGCTCTTTTCAAGCTTTGAATAATAGGAAGTTTGATGATGAAGGTAATGAGTATAAATATGAAAGAGTCTGTTTGTTAATCGTAGACTTTAGACAAGATCCTCCCAAAATAATTAATGATGTTATGGAATTGGTTGATGAAGGATTTATAGATAAAGAAATGGCTAAAAAAATTACTTTGAAAGGATTAACCATAAAAGATTTTGTGTCTGATATATTGGAAGTGTATAGGAAAAGGCATGGCTCAATTGAGCCATTAAAATAATCACATTATAAGATTATATTTTTTAATCAGCCAAGAATTAATGTTCTCTTTATTATCTTCACTCTCTAAATAATCCAACTCTTCTTTAGAAAAATTAGGGATAGCAAATTTCTCAATAAAGTTTTTTTGATAGCATTGATAATTTCCTTCAATTTCAACACTTGTTTTTTTTACATAATAATCCATTATTTTAGAATTTAAAATCTTTTGTATTGCTCTAATATTCGTTTTACAAAATACAGCATATCCATTACAAAATAAATTATCCTCATCTTCATCAATCATAAAATCTGGTTTATGATAAAATGTTCTTGTATATAATTTTGCTCCTCTGTAATCCATACCCTGTGTTCTGCCCCACGCAAACCATACTGGATACGATTTTTTACCTTTATCCCTTTTTTCAAGTTCACTCCTTGCCATTAATAGATATTTGTAACAATTTGGATATTTTTCTTTTAGATACTTTTCAGACATAATTTTAAATTTTCCATTTTCTTTAATGTATGGAAAAATAATTCTCCTTTTATCATTTTTAATCTGTCCTTCATTTTTCATTGATGAAATTTTGACAATTTTTCTAGTTATCCCTTTTTCAATTGGGTATACTTTCCCACTATACTCCTTATGGCAATAATATTGATCAAAATCTTCAACGAAATAAACTATGTCTTTGAGTGTAGCAATCCCAACTTTTATTGGACAAAGTTTGTTTAATGGGATTCCTTTGGTTTCAATTCTCCTAATATTTTGGTAATCTTTCTCACCCATTAAACGCCATTTTTTGCTATCCAACCAATCATAATAAGATTTAGTAAAGTTAAGAGATTCATAGTCAGAGTATAATTCACTCTTATTATCCATATAATAATAATCAAAATAAGGTTTTACATTATCTTTTGACATAAAAGTTATACAAGTATAAGTTTGAGCATTATCAAATATTTTTAAGTGATTAAAATTTAAAATTTTAGTGATTTTCTTGTTTTTACCTAAGTATCCTCTAAGATTAATGCCTGCTAATGATGTAAAATAATTATTGGGAGTGATATATCCTAGTTTCCCATTTTGATTTAGAAGTTCAACACCTAACTCAAAAAATGCAAAATATAGATTATAGTTGCCCGTACCAATAGACTGCCATCTTTTACTTAAAATATTCTTAGAAATATTCTTTAAATCTTGGATTCTCACATAAGGGGGATTACCAACAACAAAATCAAATCCATTGTTTTTTATGAATACTTCCGGAAATATGGTTCTCCAGTCAATATTTAGACTATCTGCAACATGAAGGTTAAAACTAATTTTTTCCTTGTCTTGATTATTCTCTAGTGCATAGAGGGATAACATTATTTTTGTTCTGCGAATACTATAATCAGTTATATCAACTCCAAAAAGGTTATTTTCAATTAAACTAATTATATTTTTTGAAGAAAAGGTTTGTAAGCGTTTCAATGACCCTATAAGAAATGCTCCAGAACCACATGAACAATCACAAACCAGCCCTTCTTTGCTGATTGTATTCTCTACAATATAATTAACTATGAATGTAGGAGTATAGACTGCACCATTTAATTGTTTGTCGTAATCTGTGACCAACAATTCAAAGACTTTCTCAACATCAGATAAAGAAATTTTAAAGTTAAGTGATTTTAACCTTAAAAACACGTTTTCAGCTTTTGAATCGTTAAGAGCATCTAAAATAACTCTATTTTTAACATCACCATAATTATTCATGTATAAAAAATATTTCACTATTCCAGCTTCAATAGTTTTTATTTCAAAGTCATTAAGTAAATCTGGCACTAAATTTTTTGGTAATTGACTCTCTTCAAATTTATATTTTTGATTAGAATTTATAGATTTATTATCACCATTTTTAAAAGACTGCTCGTACATAACCCTTTTTTCATTTGAAAATTTAGATTGGTTTACAAAATCTAATTCTTTTTTCTTATTACGAAAACTTGTAAGTGAAACTTGCATTTTATCCCAAATTTTTAAATTCTTTTTCTGTAAACATTTTATATAGGTATTTAAACATTACGCACAAATGTCCAGTGATAGTGCCTTATTGAGAAGGTCCTAATTTCTCAATCATTTCCTTATATTTTTTTAATTGAGGTTTCGCTGTTTGTAACACATTAATTAGTTCATCAACAGATTCTTCATTATTTAGGAATATTGCACCAACATCTTTCTTATTATTTCTAAGTTTAACTCTAATAAACGGCTTTTTCCAAGGATCAGTCATAACATCAATGAAAAGCACTCCATCTGTATACATTTGCACTTGCTGCTGATATTTGCCAACACCATTTAAGAAAAAAACTTTTGTATTTTGACCATATTCTTCTTCGTGAACCCTGCCCATCCTTATTAATTCATCCAAATAGGTTTTAACTGTGCCTCTGGCTAATCCAGTTTTATCAATAATTTGCTGAATAGTCAAACCCTTATCATTTCCAATAAGTGATTTTTCTATTGATTGTATTGGAGAATCCTTAGCCATACTATTCACCTCTTATCTTTATAAAAAACCTTTCAAGTATTTAAATCTTACTAAAAGTATTAGGTATTGATGTTAAAGCTTTACAAAAAGCCTTACAAAAAAAGAAAGATTTAAATAGGTAGGTATTCATGTAGGTTTTCGAGGGGGTTAGACGACATCCACTAAACTTAACGAGGCAAAAAATGGTTCAAAAGATATTTGGAATTGGACTTGGTGCAACAGGAATTGTTGGAACTTTGATAATCGCCGGAATTTTACTCCAAAGCTTCAAAATATCTCCGGGAGCAGGCGATGTCGCTGTGAAAGGCGGAGTTTTAATAGGCATAATATTGGGCGGATTAGGCATTTTTGGAGTTGCCAAAAGACTTTTTTAAGAGGTGTAACAAAATGGAAGAAGAGACAATTCAGAGAGTCTGGAATAAAGGTAGGGCTATGGTGGGTTATGACCCCAATGTTTGGAGGAAAGATGATTGCGGAGCTTGGATTAATAGAAATAACTATGGCAACCGCGACTCTAAATATGGATGGGAGATAGACCACATTAAACCAAATGAAGATGACAGCTTGTCAAATCTAAGACCCCTACAATGGGAAAATAATTTAGCCAAAAGTGATGGTAGGGCTGTCTGTGTTGTTAGTGGGTAATTGACAGTTGCCCATTTTTTCTTTTTTTACGTTTTTCTGTGTAGTCACGTTAGGAACTCCCCCCGTATTAAAGTAACCAAAAATTTCAGAGAGCAAAGCGAACCGTATAATATCCCATATTATGCGAAGCCACCAACGTAAAGGACTTTCGGTTAAACATTAACAACGGCAGCTCAAAAACTTTGCCTAACATTAGTTTTACGAACTTTTGCCTAGCTTTTCCAGCTTCTCTCCGTCCAAAAATCTCTTTGCAGTTTCTTTCAGGCCATCCATTCTGACCCTTATCTGGGCTGTCGTGTCCCTGTCCCGAAGAGTGACTGCAGAGTCTTCCAAGGACTCGAAATCTACAGTAATGCAAAGCGGAACTCCAGTCTCATCTGCTCTGGAGTATCTCCTTCCAATGGAGCCTGACAAGTCAAAAGTGCATGCCCACTCTTTCCTCAATTCATTATATACCTCTCTGGCTTTTTGCACTATTTCATTTTTGTTTGAAACTAATGGAAAAACCCCTATTTTAACAGGAGCCAGCTTGGGATGCAGCTTCAAAACGACGTTTTCCCTTGACTTGTCATAATGGTAAGCGTCAAACAAGAACACCAAAAATGCCCTTTCAACGCCTTGTGCCGGCTCGCATATAACATGAGGTACTATCTTCTGCTTTGTTTCCTCGTCAAATATGCTTAAGTCGGTTTTTGAATGCGCGATGTGCTGCTTCAGGTCAAAATCTGTCCTGTTGGCAAACCCCTGAAGCTCCTTCCAGCCGAATGGAAACTCATATTCCAGATCCCACGTGTCAAGCGCATAGTGGGAAAGCTCATCCTTTACATGCTGCCTTATCCTCAGCCTTTCAGGGCTTGCCCCCAAAGAAACAAACCATTTGTGCATCTGGGCCATCCAATATGCGTGCCATTTTGTTTTTATGATTTTCCCGTCAAGCGCATTTTTTATGGTCATTTTTTCAATGCTTTTGTTATTGCCTTGCATCTCTGCAGAAAGCACATTCAGCTTATATTCAAGAACATCTTCAATCAGGCTGCACTCGTCATATTTTTCAGGGTGCACAAAATACTCTATCTCCATCAGCTCAAATTCCCTCAGCCTGAAAAGAAAATCCCTTGGAGAAATCTCATTCCTGTAAGCTCTTCCCTGCTGCGCAATCCCGAACGGCAGCTTCATCCTTGCATTCTCCTGCACAAGCCTGAAGTTAGTGAACATCAGCTGGGCTGTTTCCGGCCTTAAGTATGCAACAGAGCTGCTTGACTGGATCGGCCCTACGTTAGTGGCAAACATAAGGTTGAATTTTTTCAGCTCTCCCAAATCGCTTCCGCAGCGCTGGCATTTGACCTTGTTTTCCTTTATTTTCTTTGCAAGCTCTCCCATTTGAATTCCTGCAGTCTGGATTTTGAGCTTGTCCTCTACCAGCTGGTCTGCCCTGAACCTGGCGCTGCACTTGCTGCAGTCCACGATAATGTCTGTAAATCCGTCAACATGGCCTGAAGCCTTCCACACCATGGGGTTGTTTATGACGCTTCCGTCAATACCCACAACATCATCCCTCTGCTGGACAAAAGTTTTCCACCATTCCTTCTTGATGTTGTTTTTCAGCTCGACTCCCAAATGACCGAAGTCGTAGAATCCTGAAATGCCTCCGTAAATCTCTGAATTTGGATATACAAATCCCTTTCTCTTGCAGAAAGCAGCCATTTCTTCTATTGTAAGGTTGGACTTTTCCATATTAACAGGATGAATTAGCGTGTTTTTATATCTTTTCATAAAGAAAATCAAGAAATAGGGATACAATCAGCATTCCGAAATAGCTATCTGGTTTTCATCAAAATATTCTGTGCATTCTTTGGTTAACTGGTGTTTTCCGTCCTTGAAATAAGTGCAGTCAACGCTGTCCGGCGGCATTGCAATCTGGGGCTGCTCTTCAAACATCTTGTTAACGGCATCTCTGCACTGGCTGCAGCAGGCCTGCCTTGCATCTTGTTTTTTGGCGCAGCCGCTCAAGATTAATAAAATCAGGATTGACAATAAAATTGCCCTTTTCATTTTTATTTAATTTAGTTTTATAACTTCTTTTTAATTTTATTGGTTTTTAATTCTCTCAAAGACTTCCAGAAGAAGTATCCTATTATTCCGAATGTTATGACTGGAGAAAACCAGGCTGGTATATGGGCTCCAAAGCTGTCAAGCAGCATGATAATTCCCAAGGCAAGTATCGAATACATTGCGCCATTCTTCAGGTATTTGTATCTCTTGACCCTGTCAACATTGCTTATCGTGAGCTGCCTTACAACTAATGCGCCTATTCCATTCCCAATGAGTATAAGGGGCAGCACAAATGTAAATGCAAATGCGCCAAGAATTCCGTCAATGGAGAATGTCGCGTCTATAACCTCAAGATAAAAAATCTTGCTGATGTCGGTCATGTTTCCAGAGCCTTCGAGCATCTGCTTTTCTGCCTGCTCGGCATTCTCCTTGAAGCCGTGGGTTATGAAGAAAGCGGTTGACCCGACAACCGCGCCAAAAGCCATCCACGGCCTTATTTTTATTGCCTGCCACACTATAATTGACAGGAAAACAGAGACAACTGCAAAAAACCAGACGCCATGCCTGTGTATTGCCTCCTCGCCTATTAATCCATAATTCTTCTGCTCAAGGAATAGCCAGTGGAAAAATAGGAAAACGAGGAAAGTACCGCCTCCTACAAGCAGTATAGGTGCAGATTCCTCAATCACTTTGGCGACATCAGGGTCTGCGCTGAAAGAAGCAGTAAAAGAGCCAAAGAACCCAAGGGACGGGCTGCTCATCCACAAAATCAGCCACGGCAAAAGCCCCCTGACAAGAAAGACTGCTATTATTATGCCCCAGAACAAAAACCATTTCCTTGCTTTCTTGGACATCGTGCCAAGGACTTCCGCATTTATTATGGCATTGTCCACGCTGATTATTATTTCAAACAGCGCAAGCCCCAATATGATCAGTATAATCGAAAAAATGTCCATTTTTATTTAATTTTTTATGATTTGTTTATTAGGTTTTATAATGTCTTATGTAGTGCTGAATGTGCCATTAGCATAGGCCCTAACCATTACAAAAAACTCCTGACTAAATCCATTGCCTGTAGCCCTTACTTTAATTATTCTGGTAGTTGGATTATAATATTGTATATGGTACATAGAAGGTTTTGCCCTATGCCCAACTTCAGCAAATTTTCCAACTCCAACTCCCTCAACTTCAGCCAATGCCTCAAGGTCTGATACAAAAGGAGCAAACTCCCTCACAATTCCATGTTTTTTTCCAGTGATATGCCCAACGTCTGCACGCATTTTTCACAGGAAATTCTTTCCGATTATAAACTTTATTATCTCCTGCCCAGAATCCTCTGCGGCATCAAAAATGCAAGCAGCAAAGGGACAAGGACTGTTCCAAGCCCAAAGACAAGCAAAGCCCACGCAGGATAATTATTGTAGCTGCTCAGCAAATCCGAGCTTAGCTGGAGAAGAATCAGCCCGATAACTATGGCCGGAATTGGGTACTTTATCCAAAACTCCCAAAGCCCGCCTATTTTCAGCAATGACCTGCTGTTTATAAAATCAGCAATTTTTTCTGATTCGAAAAGCCACCCTATCGCGATTGTTTCAAGCAGCACGGCAATAAGGACATTATAATAGGCAAAATGGCTGACTATGTCCATTATGTAAATTCCAGGCTTTATGGCAAACAGAAGCCCAATTAAGAAGCCTAGGCCAGCAACTATAATTGCGGCATTTCTTTTTTTCGTGTTTAGCTTCTGTGAAAGCAAATGCACCAGGGAATAAGCAAGCGATGCAGCCCCAAGCAGGATGAAAAGCCCAAAAAGTGCAAAGAACATCATGCTCAAGATGGTCGGCTTATAGAAATATGGCAGGGCCCTGGAAAGAATCGTGAAAGCCGAGACCGAGGAAAAATTTTCGGCATTATATATGCCGGGCTGGCTGGTGCCCAAAAATCCAAGCATTCCAAAAATTATAAATCCGACTGCAATGCCGGCAATTAGCTCAAAAGCAGCTGTAAATATACAGCTTCCAAGCAAAAATCCCTTTTCACTTCTTCTCGCGAATGCGTGCATTGCCCCGAAAGCGAGCCCTAATGAGGATATTGCAAGTGAAAAGGCAGCAATCCATGCGTCAAGCTTGAAAATTCCCAAAAAATCCGGTTTTAGGAACAGGTGAATCCCTTCCAGAGAATTGTCCAAAAATAGCGAGTAAGCAAGGAAAAAAACCAGCAGGATTCCAAGAGCGGCTGCCGAGGCCAAAAAGCACTTTTTTATGCTTTCGAACCCGTCCCTTATATAAAAAAAGATGATAAGCCATGCAATTATAAGGGCAATAAAAACCGGCAGCGAGAGGTAATAAAATTGGTGCAGCCCGCCTGATGACTGAACGACGTTGCTGAAAAAATATGACGATGGATTGGACTTCCACTGCAGCCCAAATGACACAAAAATATAAATTATGTGCCATGAAAAAGTGACTGCGTAAATGCCCATCAGTATAAAAGCGTTGAACGCCATAAGCCAGCCTATGCCTCCAAGCCACTTTCTGATGGAAGCAAACGAGTCAACCGTGCTCTTTCTGAAAAACTGCCCTGCCGAGAATTCAAGCAAGAGCAGGGGCATTCCGGCAACAAGCATGGCTATAGTGTAAGGTATGAAAAAAAAGCC
>JACOUX010000058.1 GCA_016177615.1 Candidatus Woesearchaeota archaeon
TTGCCTTTTAGGTCTTCAAGCAATTTTGGGTTTTCCCACCAGGGATTCCATTCATTTAGCTTCTCTATCTCCATAATGCTACGATAGAATGTAACAAATAGTATAAAAATGTTACGTTTTTGTGTAGCCTTTATTTTAGAAGTGTTTAAATAAAGATGAATATAATTTTTATCTTCTGCTTTTTTCCGATAGCGTTTGAGGCGCTGCTTATTCATAGGATTTGCAATCTTTTCGGCCCAAGCTCAATTTTAACCTTCAATCACCGAAAGTTTTATATAATATCTTATTTATAGATACTAATATCTAAAAAAAAGATACTCAAAAAATGAAAAAAGCAGTTATTAAGGGGAATGGCAAGGAAAAGCGGGCTATTCTTGTTTTCGTGCCAAAGGAGTCAGATTACAAAGACAAGGTGCTCTCCTACCTAAGCAGATCTATGGGCCGGAATGTAACAATTAATGCAATAAGGAATGACCTTGGCTTGTCTTATGGCTCTTTGCACTCTACAATCGACAAGCTGCACGGCGATAAAATCATAAATATCGAAGAAGTCGGAAATTACAAGCTGGTTTCTCTGAATTTCAAAAACATGCTGGCTATATCAGAATTGGCAAGAATTTCAGTTATGATAGCCCAGGAAATTGTCGGGCAAAACAAAAAATTGAGGACATTAAGCGGCCTGATAGAAATCCTTAGAGGTTACAGAGAAATATTATCGGTAGTTCTTTTTGGAAGCCAGGCAAGGCAAATGCAGCAAGAAAAAAGCGACATAGATATATTAGTGATATTGGGGGCGGATTCCAAGAAAAACAGGCTGTTGATAAATAAGATAAAAGTTGACATAATGGCATTTGGCACAAAAGAATTCCTGCAAATCCAATCATTCATAATTGATTACCATATGTTTAAAAACATGCTAAATGGCAAAGAAGAAATAAATGTCGGAAAGGAAGTTTTAAAGGATGGTATAGTACTTGAAGGGTATGAAAATTATTGGAAAATGGTAGGTGAGATACTTGAATAAAGAAAACAGTGCGAAGTTGAAGGCATACAGCGACGAATATAAGCGGCTGAAAGAAGCCAAAGAAATCATAGAAAACAGCTTTGAAGAGTCCAGAAAATCTGACAAATACCTGCAAAGATCCAAAGATGATTATTTGCTGGCAAGGGCTGTAAAGAATCTCATTGAAAATCCAGAGCTGAAGCTTGGGATAGGGCTTCCGGAAAATTACAAAAATCTCTATCATTGGTTTATCATAATATCTTATTATTCAATGTACCATGCTGCCACTGCAGCTATAGCTAAGAAAAAGATAAAATGCACTTCTCACATTGCCACGATAACAAGCTTGGCAAAACATTATGCTACGGATGAAGAATTGGAATTTGATTTTGTTAAGACCTTAAAGCATGTTTACATAAACTACATTGAAGGCGGCCGCGAGACAAGAAAGCATGCGCAATACGATGTTAATGTAGAATATTCAGAGCAAGAGTCATATCAGATATTTGAAGATGCCGGCAAATTTGTAAAGAGAATTCAGCAGATTCTTGCTTAGATGTGAATTTTCTGAAATTAACTTTTTTAGAATTTTTATCTAGAGCTATCCGCCTGCCTCTCTATCTCCAGCTTCCTTGTAATCGCGTTTGAGGCGCTGCTGAGCCTGTATGCGCTGATGATTTCTTCAGCCAGGCTGCTTACAATTGATTTCTTGGTGTTGAAAGTCCTGTGGTATGCACCCCCTGCCTTTCCTGTGATATGGTAGCTCGTCTTGTAGTGCTTCTTGCTTTTATGTCCGGGAACCATGAGCTTGTTTATGAGCCTCTCGACTATGAAGACCCTGCTCTTGTGAAACTTGTTTCCTGCATACCTTGCGCCGGTCTTCGGGACTATCCTTGGCTCAAGAGTGATCAAAGGCTGCAAGCCTGCATCATCTACCTTGATACCTTCTGTGCCCCATTTGTTGAATGCCTTAATGTTTGACATTTTATTTTTGATTTATTATTTTTTAATATTGAAATTTTAATTAATCGGTATAAATGAAAATAAACTTTACTTTCTAGCTTTCTCTATTCTTCCTTTCAAAAGCGCGTCCAAGCTTTGATCATTAACTTTTATTACCTGCCACCTTACTCCGGGGATATCGCCTTTTGCTCCGCCCATTGAGCCGCCGATGCATTCTATGATGACTTCGTCATGCTCGTCTATCATCTTTGTCGCGCCATCCCTTGGGCAAAATGCCGTAACCTGCCTGTTGTTCTTGATCAGCTGCACGCGAACGCACTTTCTCATCGCACTATTGGGCTGCTTCGCCTCAAGCTGCACTTTTTCCAAAACAATTCCTTTTGCCTGGGAAGCCCCCTCGAGAGGGTCAGAGCGCTCTTTCAGCCTTAACACTCTCTTGATATATGGCCTGTAATGCCACCTGCCTGAGCTTCTCCTCTCCTTCAGCCTCTTGCCCGAAAATAACCCTTTTGACTTGCTTCCCATTCTGGTTTGGTATTTTGACAGATTTTTAAATCTTGCGCTCAGCCAACCTTGACTTCTTCCACGTCAAAATATCTCTTTACAATTTCATTAATATGGTTGATGTTCCGCCTTTCCCTTCCTATCAGCGTTGCCTTTATGGCTGCATTTTTTCCATCGATAATCACGATATTGCCTTCAAGCCTGGCACCAATGCCATTCATAGGATAAAGCATGTTCTTGACAAACTGGACGACACCGCTGCTGAATTCAACCAGCCTTATCCTCTTTCCGGTCATCTTTTCCATCTTTCTTATATTGGCGCCATTTTTTCCTATCGCCTTTCCCATATCATTTTCTGCCACAACAAAGGTGATTTTTTCATTTGCGATACAGTCCTTTATTTTAGCTCCTGTAACTGACTCAAAAAAAGACATCAGCTTCATTACCTCAGAATCATACTTAATCCTTTTCACTTATTTTGCACCTTTAAGAACAGCCAAAATTGAGATGGGAAAAGGCTTTTTGCAGATTACTCCAAGCTCATCGTTTTGATATGAAAGCTTTATCACTTCTGCTCCATTGATGCCTGCATAATATCCAGCATCCTTTTCCAGGCCTGCAGGGCAGTTGGAGCAAAGCAAAATTTTTTGGACATTGCCGCTCTTCAAGCTCTTTATCGCTCTATCTGAGCCTATTATGATATTCCCCGCTTTTGCCAGCTTCTTTATCTCGCTGGAAATTATTTTGCCAGCCATTTTATTGAAATGAGTCTATTATTCTCTTGACATTAATTGACCCATTCTCTGATTTTGAGACGTCAATGCCATCTTCCCCATATTCAAACTGTATTATCTTCCTTGAAGCATCCCTTACAGTCTCGTCGTACTCTACTTTGAGGTCCTGCATCGCATTCGCGAGCCTCCTGTACAAGTATCCGCTTTTTGGGGTTCTTAGTGCAGTGTCCATCAATGAGTCCCTTCCGGTCATTGAGCCGAAGAAAAATTCTGTCGGGGATAAGCCGTTCTTGAAGCCGTTGCTTATGAAGCCGTGGGCATCAGAGCTTAAATCCCCCCTCTTGAAGTGGGATAATGTCCTGCCTTCATAGCCTTTCTCGATTCTTTTTCCCCTCATGGCCTGCTGGCCGACGCAGGCAGCCATTTGCGCCAGATTAAGGAGATTGCCCCTTGCTCCGCTTTCCGCCATTATCATGGTATGCGTGCTTTTGTCCGCGAAGTTTGCAACTGTCTTTCCTGTCTCATTTCTGGCTTTGTTCAAGACTTCAAGTATCCTTAACTCCAGAGTTTCCTGCTGGGTCTTGCCCGGGAAAGCTTCTAATTTGCCATCTTTCGATAAAGCAATCAGGTTTTCAACTTCCTTCCTGGCAGCATCAAGGTCGTTTTTTATCTTCAGCCTGGCTGATTCAGGCAAATCTGTGTCTGACAAGGCAGATGTGAACCCGACTCTCAGCAAATACTCTATTCCAAGCCTGAATATCTTGCCCAATAAGTCAATGCTGAAGTCATTGCCGTATTTTTGGTGCAGGCTCCTGAGCATCAAGCCCGATTCTTCGCCCAATGAGTTTCTGTCCATTACGCCTGCAACTAATTTTCCTTCTTCTATAACAACATGCACTTCCTTGCTGCACTTGTCTTTTGACCTGTCGCACAGCCTGGAATGCCCTTCATAGTAGAAATTGTCAGGCAGCAAAACGCTGAAAATTTCCTTGCCGCTGACAATAGATTTTCGTGGCAGCTTGGAAAAGTCTGTTATGCCGACTGCGGCTAACAGGTCTATTGCATCTTCCCTTTTCACAAGGCCATCTTTTGTAAGCATATAGTTTCCTGAGATGGAGTCCTGCGTGCATCCGATAATGCTTAAGCCATATCTCAGTGAGACAAGCTGGGTCTGGACTTCCATCAAAATCTCAGCTTCAGCTCTTGCCTCTTCTGTCTGCGGTATGTGGAGGTTCATCTCGTCCCCGTCAAAGTCAGCGTTGTAAGGGGTGCATACGCTTGGGTTCAGCCTTAATGTCCTCCCCGGAAGCACCCTGACCCTATGGCACATCATGCTCATCCTGTGAAGTGAAGGCTGCCTGTTGAATATAGCAACATCTCCGTCAAGAAGATGCCTTTCCACAACATACCCTGGCTGAAGCTCCTCAAGCGAAGCTTCTTTGGTCTCATCTGTTATCTTCTTTTTCTTGCCGTCAGGCCTGATGATGTAGTTTGCGCCCGGGTATTTCTCAGGTCCGTTCTCGACAAATTTCTTTAGATATCCGGCATTCCATTCATTTATCCTCTCCGGCACAGTCAGCTTGCTGGCTATTACAAATGGGACTCCAACCTCAAAAAGCTCCAGCATCGGATCCGGGCTTATAACAGTTCTTGCAGAGAAATTAGTCCTTTTTCCGGCAAGGTTATGCCTTATTCTTCCCTCCTTGCTTTTTATCCTTTCAGTCAAAGTTTTCAGCGGCTGCCCGCTCCTATGCCTTGCAGGCGGCAGCTGGGCAATGTTGTTGTCAAAGAATGTCGTGACATGGTATTGCAGCAAATCCCATAAATCCTCAACTATTATTTCCGGTGCGCCTGCATTTATGTTCTCGAACAGCCTCTGGTTGATCCTGACAATGTCGCCAAGCTTGTGGGTGAGGTCATCTTCGCTTCTTTCTCCGCTCTCAAGGGTTATGCTTGGCCTCATTGTAACCGGAGGGATAGGCAGCACAGTAAGAATCATCCATTCCGGCCTGACATGAGGCACCTTCAGCCCAAAGATCTCGCAGTCCAAATCAGGAATCTTCTCAAGCCTTGCCCTTACTTCAATAGGGCTTATCCTTTTGTCATCTTCCAAAAATGTTGTCGGCTTTTCCAGCGTTATTTTCCTCTGCTTGGCTTTGCAGTGCGGGCACTTGTTTGTGGTTTTCAGCCCTGCAATGATGTCCTTGACTTTCTGCCTTCTCTCTTCAACGCTGTTTTCTTTTTCGACCTGATCCAGGATTTCCTTGTTCTTGCTGATTTTGCTGTCGGGAATTAGGATCCTGCCGCACTCCCTGCATGTGCACTTCAGCAAAGTTGTTATTATATTCACGAACTTGATGTGGACTATAGGCCTTGCGAACTCTATATAGCCAAAATGGCCGATGCACTCTTTCAGCTTGCTGCCGCAGGTCTTGCACCTCAGCCCAGGGTCAATAACACCAAGCCTTATGTCCATTAAGCCTCCGTCAACAGGATATCCTTCCTTATCATAAAGCTCAGGCGTCACTATTTTTGCAGATGCCATTTTCTTTATCATTTTCGGGCTTAGCACTGAAAAGATTATGCTTCTGACCTGCTTGTAGATGTACTGCTCTTCTTCTATTCTCTCGGCTTTTTCCTCTTTGCCTTCAACAGCCTGTTTCACTGCCTCCAGCTCCTGCTTGGCTTTTTCTTCAGTTTCTGTTTCTGCAGTTTTTTCCTTTTCTGCCATTTTGGTTTGTGATTTGTTTTTTATTTATATATGTTGCATTAAATAATTTCCTAATTTATTTTTCATTTCTATATTTCTAATCTTTAATTTTATTTCAACTTCGTATTTATTAATTATAGCATCTTCCAAATTTATCCAAATTTAGCTTTTTTCTTTGTTCAATTATAATCTCTGTTACTGTATTATCTAATTTTGTTGAGTGGAGTACATTATGAATCAGTTGCTTCAGTTTTTGTTTTTCACGATGAGTTAATTTTTCAATTATTGGCATTTTTTTATTGAAATTTTTCAATCCGCCTACGGCAAACTCTTATGCTCGGTGTTGCTTTTCTGACATAACGCAACACCTCGCCGATTTATTATTTTTGTGCCATCGAAGATGGTACATTTTTTGATGAAACTTTTTCGGTAAAAGTTTCCCGCCGTCAACTCGCGGAAGGGTTGTTTTATTTCTCTTTTGCCTGCTTTTGCGGCTTTACGCCCAGGCTCGGAAGCCCTGTCCCTATCGGTATGGGCTGGTTAATCATTACGTTTTCCACTACCGAATCAAGGTTATCAACCTCGCCAACAAGCGCGGCATTTATTATATGCTTTATCGGCGTTTCAAATGAGGCTCTTGCCAAAACGCTTGATTTTTCGCTTACTACTCCATATCTTGTAATTCCTTTAACGGTGCCGCCAACGCACATAGTGTCAGCAACAAGCATTATATGCCTTACATCCACGTTAAGGCCCTGGCTTTCAATAACCTTGAATATCTCATTCACAATAGACTGGCGCGCAGCCTCAATCCCAAGCACCTGCTCAATTTCAAATATGTTGTTTGTTGTCGTCCTATAGGAATCAACTTCTTCCAGCTGCAGCACCTCAGAAAGGTTTGACCCTGCTGTTATAATGACGAATTCTTCCTCCCTTTTAACAGGAAGCACCTGCTTTATCCCCTTGATGCCTTTTATCGTGATGCCTTTGATTTTCTCCTTGGTCTTGTATGATTCGTTAAAGGAGTCTTCTTTGCCCCTTGCCTTGAGTATGATTGAATCCTTGTTGTCCCTTAGGTTGTACCCTTTCAGCTGCTTTGAAATTGCGTCGACTACCTTTCCACTTGTAACTTCTATCTCCTTCATCTTTTCCTTGTTAAGCCTGACCTCTATAGTAAAATCAGCTATGCTTATCACAAACTCTGCTGCAATATCCTTTAATGTCGTTTCCTTTATCTGCAATGCCAGCTGCCTCAGCTCCTCTACCCTCTTGCCAGCAGCATACGGCTTTTTTAGGTATATCTCCATCATCGGGTTTTCAAGCTCTTTTCTGCCGTCGAGAATCTCTATTATCCTTGGCAGCCCCAAGGTGACATTCATTTCTGCAACTCCGGCGAAATGGAAAGTGTTGAGGGTCATCTGCGTCCCTGGTTCCCCAATAGACTCAGCCGATACCAACCCAACAGATTCTCCTGGACTGACTCTTGCATGCTTGTATTCATTGTAAGCTGACTCGAGTATTTTCCTTATTTTCGAATCGCTAGCCCCTTTTGGCAAATTTTCCCTTATTTCCGTGAGCATTATGCCCGGAAGCTTGCCTTCGTATTCTGAAATTAGATCTGACATTTTTTATTTTTAATTGATTTTTTTGATTTTATGCTGGCCTTCCATGATTTATGCTCAGTATTTGCTTTCCAGCTGGAGCTTCGGATACACCCCTAGTGATTTGAACTCATCAAGCATGAGCTTGAAAGCATAGCTTATCTCAATTTCATTCACTTCCACATTCTCTCCGCATACTGTGCAATAAGACTTGTTCTTGTAGTTGTCCTTGATTGCTATTATTCCGCAGCTTTCGCATACTGGAACTACGGTCTTGTCTGAGTCAAACCTTTCTTTCAGCAGCAATGATGCCCCATGGGCCACAAAAGTATCCTTTTCCATTTCCCCCAATCTTAGGCCCCCTTCTTTTGCGCGGCCCTCTGTGGGCTGCCTTGTCAAAAGCTGTATCGGGCCTCTGGCTCTTGAATGCAGCTTATTGGCAACCATGTGCTTTAATTTCAAATAGTACATGTTACCGATGTAGATTTTTGCATTGTATTGCTCGCCTGTCTGCCCATTATACAATGTCTCCATACCGCTTTCCCTGAATCCAAGGGAAAGCAGCTCTTTTCTCAGCCTTTCTTCGGGCTCGGCATCAAAAGTTGTGCCGTTGATGTACCTTCCTGCAAGAGCTCCGACCTTTCCAGCAACCATCTCAATCAAATGCGCTATGGTCATTCTTGAAGGTATCCCATGTGGTGAGAATATCAAATCAGGAACAATGCCGTGCGCAGAAAACGGCATGTCGCTTTGAGGCACGATTAAACCAACAATGCCTTTCTGCCCATGCCTGCTGGTGAACTTATCGCCTATCTCTGGGACTCTCTCATCCCTTACCCTAACTTGGATGAGCTTATTGCCCTCTTCATTTTCAGTGACAAGCACGAAATCTATAATTCCCTCTTCGCCATGCTTCAGGTTAATGGAGCTTTCCCTTCTCGTGCTTGACGCCAAACTATACTCCTCCATTGAGCTTAGGAATCTTGGCGGAGAGGTCTTTCCTATAACCACATCACCTTCCCTGACTTTTGCTTCCGGATAAATGATGCCATCATCCTCGAGAAACCTGTAGTCTTTTTCTGTCTTGTAGCCTTTAACATCCTTATCTGGGATGCAAACCTGGTCTATAAGGCCGCCGGCATATCTAAGCTCTTCTGCTATTGACGGCCTGTAGTATGTTGATCTTCCGAAGCCCCTTTCTATGGAGCCTTTGTTTAGGATTATTGCATCTTCCATATTGTATCCTTTATAGCTCATTATCGCAACAATAATATTTTGCCCAGCAGGATGCTTATTATAGTCAGAGATGTCATGCATTATTGTGTTGACAATAGGCATTTGAGGATAGTGAAGCAAATTCACATCCATATCCATCCTAACAGAAAAATTAGAGGCATAAAAGCCCAGAGCCTGCTTTTGGTTCTTGGATCCTGCATTAAGCCTTGTTGACTGGTTGAAATTTCCATATGGTACAAGCGAAGTGCAATAGCCCAGCATTGCCAGTGGGGTTATCTCAAGATGCGTGTGCTCCGGCGTCAATTCACTTTCAAAAAATGCAATTAAGGAGTTCTCCTCTTCAGCAGCATCCAGATACTCAATAATCCCCTGCTTCACAAGGTCAGACCACGAAATCTCATTTTTCTCCAGCTGCTTTATGTGCTTTTCCGTCAAAAGTGGAATGCCGTCCTTAACTATTATCAGCGGCCTTCTTGCCCTTCCCTTTGAGCTTTCGAGCTGTATTTCGTTTGCACGCTCCTTGTAATAAACATTAAGATTATTTGTTACAGAG
Organism: Candidatus Woesearchaeota archaeon; assembly: GCA_016177615.1. Taxonomy (GTDB): domain Archaea; phylum Nanobdellota; class Nanobdellia; order Woesearchaeales; family GW2011-AR4. The sequence continues at coordinate 9,305 of JACOUX010000058.1, forward strand.
CCTTTTCTTCTCTCTTCCTTTATTCTTTGCACGAATTCTATTGGATTGTCAATAGTCCCTACAAGCTTGCTGTTGAGATACACTTCGACTGCCATTCTAATCATGCCTCATGCTTTATTCCCTTCAGCCCCATTGATTTTAACGACTTATAAACGTCGTCTTCGCTTGTTTCACCCGATATTGTGCACAGCAATGCAAGATTTTTTCTTAAGCCAATATTCGTGCCTTCGGGCGTTTCAATAGGGCACAGCCTTCCAAGATGGGTTGGATGCAGCTCCCTTGCCTCGAAATTTTCCTGCGACGCGCTTAGAGGACTAACAACCCTTTGCAGGTGCGATAAAGTCTCCAGATAGTTCAGCCTTTGAATTCGCTGGCTTATTCCTTTTCTGCCACCTACCCAAACCCCGGTAGCCATGCTGGAATATATCCTTTGAGTAAGGAGCTTGTCCCTTATTATCACCTTTATCGAAGGGAATTTGCCCCTTTTTACAATTCTCTGGAAATTATAAAGAAGGTCTCCTATCAAAACCTTGAGATTCAGCCTCAGCAAGTCAGCCAGAAGGTCGCCGCTCATCTTGAGCCTTTTATTCATGTAATGGTCCTTGTCATCAACTTCAAGCTCGCCGTTATGAACAAGAATATATTTCTTCAGCATTTTGCAGAGATTGTAAGCCTTCATTATCCTGTCTTCCGGCCTAATGCCAAGGTGCGGCAGCAAATACTTGTCAAGAATTTCCTTGGTCCTTTCTATCCTGACCTCTTTTGACTGGGTGATCCCTATTTTCTTCGCGATATAATCAAGGGAATCCTCCTCGTTTTTTATTGCCACAAACTCCATGAGGTTCACTATGACCTCGTCAAACTGCCTCTCAGCCGAGACAAATTTCGTTATTTCCTCGTCTTTAAGCAAGCCGAGGGCTTTTATTACTACAATAACCGGTATCTTCTTCACTCTGGTAAAGCTGATGTAAAAAAGGCCGTCTTTCAGCTTCTCTACAGTATGCGGAATCTTGAACGAGCCAAATTCAGAGAATAACTTTCCGACAGTCTCGCTCGGGCCTGTTGCATCCTTTTCCACCAAAAACCTGTTTGAGGCAAGGTCCTCAATGGTTATCAGCACCTTTTCTGTGCCGTTGATGATGAAATAGCCGCCCGGCTCGTCAGGGTCCTCGCCCTTTGCAATTACTTCTTCTTTTGGCAGCTTGTAAAGATGGCACCACTTGCTCTTTAGCATTATCGGAAGGTTTCCTATTTGCGTGTCAAAGCTCTCCCGCTGCACCCCGTTAATGTGCGCGCTTACCGTGATCCATGTTGGTGCAGAATAAGTGATTTTCCTCAGCCTTGCCTCCATCGGAAATATGTTCCTGCTGGACCCGTCTGCCTCTATCATCTTTGGCTTCTCCACCCAGATTTTGTCCAGCCTTATCTTGAATTCGTCAATATTATGGGGGATTATTGTTGGAACTATCTCCTTGTTTTCCTCTATGACATTCAAAAGCTCCTTGTCAATGAAGTTATTAAATGACTCTATGTCGGAGTCAACAAAGCTTTGCTCCTCAAAATATTTTTGGATCAGCATCCTCCCATACTTATACATCAGTCACCACCCTGTAAAAAACAGATTCTCCGGCTGTAGGGCTTTTCCTTGTGATTTTTATTACGTCCCCTATTGCAGCACCAAGCTCTTTTATAGCTGAGTCTGTCTTCATTATTTTTGGCAGCTCTTTAGAAGAGACATGGTATTTTTCAAGCAGCTGTGCCTTTTCCCTTTCACCAAGCTTGGCGTGTTTTGGCGTTAGTATGTGCTTATCAACCTTAAATTTTGGCTTTTTCATGTTTTATTTGATTGTGATGGGCCGGACGAGACTTCCTGAAATCATTCGGACTCGCGACCACCTGATTAAAAGTTTCACCCGACCTGAATCAGGCCTTTGCGACAGGTGCTCTATTGCCCAATTGCTAGGCAATTACCAGGCTGAGCTACCGGCCCATGATTATAAAAAGCGCCCTGGTCGGGACTTTCAAGCGTCAAATCTTTTGAATTTAGAGCGCATATTTTGAACCCGAATCGAAGCCGCGACAGGGCTTCATGATAGCCGGATTACACTACCAGGGCAAATAGCGTCTAAAAGGCATAGTAATCCCTCTTTAGCCCAAAACAATGGCAAATCATAGCGATTTGTCTAAAGAAGGATTAGTTCCCATTGCAAATGGAAGTTGCAGGCTATTTATAAAGCTTGCGGAAAAATTGGCTTTGTGTAAAAAGTAAGTTTTGGCATCTTAATTTGCGAGCATCATTTACTCAAGCTTCCAGCCAAAAGGAAATTACAATGGGAATTTTGGCTATAAACCTCTTTTTAACATGCGAGCTGATGCCAAAACCGACTTTAAGGAGACTTTTTACACAAAGCTGGAAAAATTAGCTTTAAATATTTTAGGCGTCCATGTCCAGTGGTCAGTGCTCATGCTTTCTGCTCAGCTGGCGCTCTGCATCTAAAATCTTTATAGTTGTTTTAATAACCGTATCAGGATTTAGAGAAATACTATCTATTCCGCACCTAACTAGGAATTGAGCAAAATTCGGAAAATCTGAAGGCGATTGCCCGCAGATTCCAATCTTAACTTTATTTTTCCTGCATTTATGTATGGCTTCCCAAATCATCCTTTTCACAGCAGGATTTCTCTCATCATAAAGCCTGGAAACAAGCTCAGAATCCCTGTCCAATCCAAGCGTCAACTGTGTCAAGTCATTTGAGCCGATGGAAAACCCATCAAATATTTTTCCAAAATCATCAGCCAAAATGACGTTTGAAGGAATCTCGCACATCACGTAAATTTCTAATCCGTTCTTGCCTCTTTCCAACCCATATTTTTTCATCTCAGCAATCACTGCCTTTCCCTCGTCAACAGTCCTGCAGAATGGAATCATCAGTTTGATGTTTGTCAACCCCATTTCATCTCTTGCTTTTTTCATTGCCCTGCATTCCAATCCAAATGCCTCCCGATAGTTTCCCATATAATATCTTGACGCGCCCCTCCAGCCAATCATTGGATTTTCTTCCTTTGGCTCAAAATCTGTTCCTCCAATTAAGTTTGCATATTCATTGGACTTGAAGTCCGACATCCTCACAATCACCGGTTTAGGATAGAACGCAGCTCCAATCATACCTACCCCTTGAGCCAGTTTCTCGACAAAAAAATCCACTTTGCTTTTGTAAGCATCAGTAAGATCATTTATTATCTCCGTCACTTTTTTGTCTTTTAATTTATCAAAATGCAAAAGCGCCAATGGATGGAATTTGATATAAGAATTGATAATAAACTCTTCCCTTGCCAGCCCAACCCCGTCATTAGGTATAAAAGAGAATTCAAATGCCTGATCTGGATTGCCGACATTCATCATAATCTGTGTTTTCGGCCTTCTTAACTTTTTCAAATCAACCTTCCTGATTTCAAACTTTAATTTTCCCCTGTAAACCTTGCCGACTTCGCCTTCTGAGCAGCACACCGTAACGTCAGTTCCTGTCTTGACTGTTTCTGTCCCGTTTTCAGTGCCGACAATTGCGGGGATTCCGAGCTCACGAGCCACAATTGCAGCATGGGCTGTCCTCCCCCCCCTGTTTGTTACAATTGCAGACGCCATTTTCATAATCGGTTCCCAGTCAGGGTCCGTTTTCTCAGTTATCAAAATTTCTCCTTGCTTAAAATTTCCGATTTCGCTTGCGCTTTTTATTACGTGAGCTTTTCCAACCCCTATTTTAGTCCCAACTGCCAATCCGCTTGCAATTATGAAACCCTTTTCTTTCAATGAATACTCCTCAAGAATGTTGAAGTTCTTCTGGCTTTGGACAGTCTCGGGCCTTGCCTGAACGATAAATAATTCCTCCGTAACTCCGTCCTTTGCCCATTCCATGTCCATTGGCTTGAACTTTTTAGCTTTTGCAGAATAATAGTCTTCGATAATGCACGCCCACTTAGCGAGCTTCAGAATTTCTTTGTCATTCAATACAAAACTATACTTATCTTTGTGGCTTACTTCAACATTTTTAGTGGGCTTAGATGGTTCATTGGTATAAACCATTTTTATTTTTTTGCTTCCAAGTTTCTTGCTCAGGATCGGCTTGAATCCTTTTTTTAAAGTTGGTTTGAAGACATAATATTGGTCGGGATTAACGGCGCCAAGAACAATGTTCTCTCCAAGCCCGTAAGATCCATTTATCAGAACTGCATCTTTGAATCCGGTTTCCGTATCGATAGAAAACATCACTCCGGAGCATGCCTTGTCGCTTCTCACCATTTTTTGAACGCCAATTGACAATGCAACCCTGAAATGGCTGAAATGCTTGTCAACCCTGTAGGAAATCGCCCTGTTCGTGAACAATGAGGCAAAACATTTCTTGCATGCTTCCAGCAGTTGCTTTTCCCCCCTTATATTGAGATAGGTCTCCTGCTGCCCCGCAAATGAGGCATCTTCGAGATCTTCTGCTGTTGCAGAGCTTCTTACAGCTACATCCGTGTTTGCTCCATACTCCTTGCACAATTTTTTATATGATGCGCAAATTTCATCCTTGAGGTCTTTTGGGAATTCTGCTTTCAGTATTGTTTCCCTTGCTTTCTTCCCCCTTTCTGACAGGTTCTTCATATTGGAAGTGTTTAAGCCTCCAAGAATTCGTTTTATGTCGTCTTTTATCTTTGACTTTTCAAGGAGATAGTTGTAAGCGGCTGCAGTGACAGCAAACCCGTTCGGGATCCTGACTCCTTTCTTTGTCAGGTTCCTGTACATTTCCCCAAGAGAAGCATTTTTCCCCCCGACTAAGGGAACATCTTCAATGCCAAGTTCATCAAACCAGAGAATCAACCTGTTTTTTTTGTCCAAACTATGCACCTCTCTTTCAGTTAAACTTATATGAATGTAAGAATATAAAGGTTGTGATTTTATAATTTTGGCTTGCGTTAAGCTTAAGTTTTATTCTTCCTGTCATTGGCAATAGTCGATTCAATAATAAAATAAATAAGTATGGAATATAGAAAACTTTGAAAATTTATTATTTTGCATGTTTATGAAGGTTAAAGTAAGCCTATCAACAAAAACATTTATATAATTTTGTCTTAATCCTTGTATTAGGTGAGCCAAATGCCGAATTTCACAAAAGTTGCCAGCACATCAGACCTTAAGCCGGGGGAAAACAAAGTCATAAATGTAAGCGGAACAGATGTTGCGCTGTTCAATGTGGACGGGGAATTCTTTGCCATCAGCAACACGTGCCTGCACAGAGGCGGCCCTTTGGGGGAGGGGTATTTGGAGGGGGATGTCGTGACATGCCCGTGGCACGGATGGAGGTTTAATGTGAAAACGGGAATTTCGCCTGTAATGCCATCTGCCAAGGTTGCAGCTTACCAGGTCAAGGTTGAAGGAAATGATGTCCTGGTTTCTGTTGAAGAATAATTAAGATAGTATATTCAATTTTAATCTGTTCGCTACGCTCACAATAGTTCATTAAAAAAAGAATACAATAAATTTTTGGATTATTTTGTTAAAATCCTGAGCATTAGCGCCGATTATACACAATTTTTCGAGGGGCGCTTAGATTCAAATTAGTCCAAAGTTATACAAACATTTAAATAGACTCTAAATAAAAATTATAGGATGGAACTAAAACTTATTAAACTTATCTTTGTATTATTCTTTATTATACTAATTAGCGGTTGTGTAAGTCAACCAAAAATTACTGGCGGAGATTATGTAATGGCTGCTCCACAAGTATTTGATGGAATTAAAGTCTTATCTTCAGAACAAGATGCAAAAGAACTGCTTGTTTCAAATTCTGAAAAAATTATGAATGGGGTCATTGAATTTTATAGTAGTCACCCAAATGCAATTGAAAATGAAAGATATGCTTCTTTCAGAAGAATAATAGATTCAGTAGGAGATGACTGGCAATTTGACCGTTCTGATGTTAAGTTAAGGGGCTGTTGTGCTGGATATTTTTGGACTGGCAACGATTCTGAAAAATATGTTGCTACAGTATTATCTTCTGGGACTGGAACAAAAGAGAAGATAATCTGCAATGACCCTTTGGAACAACCCGCAGTGAACGAGCAAACAGGAACAACAAATTGTGGAAGTGGAATAAAGGAGAAAAAAACTCTTAACTTGAATTCAATATTGATGTTTATTATAGACAAAAACGGAAAAGTATATTTTGCTGGTGCTTACCCCAATCAAAGTTAGTTTTTAGTGATTCTCGAAAAACTTCTATGGACCACATTGCATTCTACTCCAACCTGGCACTATAAAGTGGATTGAATGGCTCATTACTTAGAAGAATATAACAAAATTTTTATTCTCCGAAGATAGGTTATCCCATATGCTGCCAAAAGAACAGCTTATAGAAAAATGGACTTCTTCAGGCATCGTGAAAGACAAAAGAGTGATAGGGGCATTCAAAAAAATCCCAAGAGAGATATTTGTGCCTGAAGACAAGATGGATGAAGCCTACGGAGACTATCCGGTATCAATAGGCAAAGGCCAGACAATCTCGCAGCCAAGCACTGTTGTTATCATGACTGAGGCTCTTGAAATAAAAGAAGGCGACAAGATTCTTGAAGTAGGCACCGGCTCCGGATACCATGCAGCAATAATATCCTGCCTGATAGGCAATAAAGGCAAGTTGGTAAGTACTGAGATAATTCCTGAACTTGCCAAGCTGGCGCAGAAGAATATAAAAAAATTAAAGATTAAGAATATTAAAATAATTGAGCATGACGGCTCTGAAGGATATGAAAATGAGGCGCCTTATGATAAGATAGTGATTACTGCGGCCTGCCCAAAAATTCCGAATCCGCTAATAAACCAGCTAAAAGAAAACGGAATTATTGTCGCGCCCGTAGGCGATATGAATGAGCAGCTAATGATAAAGGGAACAAAGAAAAACGGAAAGCTGGCCGAGGAAAAAATGGGCAATTTTATTTTTGTCCCCTTAAAAGGAAAATATGGGTATTAGATTTTTTTCTTTGCGACTTTTATTCTTATTTTTTTCATCTGCCTTAATGCCTGGCTATAGCTCAATAAAACATTCTTGGCACCGTAATGCTGGATTACAGACTGGGCGTTTGTAACCCCAAGCATTAAAGAAAACTCCATGCCTTTTTTCCTTACCAATCCACTCAGCAATGAGGCTGCGAACGCGTCTCCTGCGCCAGTTGTATCTAATATTTTTACAGGAGAAGGTGAGATTGTATAAAAGACCTTATCGTCCATTGCATAAAAAGGATGCCTGCCGTCAGTTATGACAACGATTTTAGGGCCAAGCTTCTTTAATTCTGACAGCATTTCATTAAAAGTTCCTTTGCCAACGAGCAATGCGGCCTCCTCTTTGTTTAAAACCAATAGCTCTGTTGTGTCTAGGATTTTCTCAAGGTATTTTTTTCCTTTTTGAGCAAGGTAAGTGCTTGGGTTGAAAGCAATTTTAATGCCATTTTTCTCAGCGAATTTTGCGAGCTTTTCCTGCGTCTTGAACGACTCGTTCATCATTGAGCTGAAGTAGAACCATTTTGTCCTCAGCTTCTTTAATGGCACATCTCGAATTTTTAACTCGTCATTTATTCCCTTATGGGTCAGAATTGTCCTGTCGTGCTCCAGGGTGTCCAAAATGACTGAATATCCTGCATGCCCCTTGCCATGCGCGCAAAGAAGGTCTATTTTTTCCTTGACCAGCTCTTTGTGTATAAAATCGGAATTTGTGCCATCCCCAAGTTTTCCGAGAAAAGCAACCTTGTGGCCCAGCCTTGACAAAGCCACAGCAGTGTTTGTCCCCCCTCCGCCTGTCGTGAATTCCAGCTCGTTAATCAGTATTTTTGAGCCTGATGGAAAAGCCAGCAAGTCAGTTTCTCCCTTTGGGTCAATTATCTTGATCAGTTCAGAGAAAGCGGTCTTTGCAAAAACATCAACAGTAGCAGAGCCTACTGTTATTACATCGTACATAGGCTGTTTTTGAATTGAGAAGTTTAAATAGTTTGTTGTTTTTTTTAATTTCTGATACTTTTCTGCAATTCAATTCTTGTCAATTCTTCCAAACTTGTCTCTTTTGCACTTACAATGATCTGCTGTTTTGCATTGACATAAATAATTCCGTCCCATTCGGACTGCGCCTTGTCAAGCAAGACTGAGATATAGCCGCCTTGGTCAATAAAGGCATCAAGAATATCAGGGCGATAATTTTCCTTTAGAGTTGATTCTTCAAAAACCAAGGACATTAGCCTATCATTCGGGGTTTCAATTCCAACAATGTATCTTGAATCTTCTTTTATCTTGTGCATTACTTTTCCGAAAATTTGGCGTGGTTTTTTTGAAAGGCCACCAAGAAGATCAATTATCGGTTCACTAGAATCTCCACTTCCTATTTTGTATTCGTGTTGGTGTCTGGGCTGGTTCTGATTCACTGAAGTAAATTGAAGCATCACAAGGAGTAGCCCATAGATGCCAGCTTTTTGGTATACCTTCATTGTTATTCGGAATTCGGCCCTGTATTTAAATCATAATGAAAGCCAAAAGCCTAATTTCAAAAACTTATCCTATCCAGTATCTCATGCACATTCACAGAATTAAGATATTTCTCAATGTTCCTGCTTTTCAGCTTGACCAAAAGCATTGTCTTCAGGGACTCTTTTTCCTGGTTGCTGACCCTTGCGATCCTGTCAGCTTCAACCAACCCGTAAGGATAGCCGACAAAAATCGGATCAGTGCAGTTGCCTGCCAGTTCGTTAATTGTCTCCTCTGCCTTCATTTTCTGTATGTTGAAGATTTCAAACCTGAAAACATGTCTTGACTTTTCATGGAATTTTACGAAAAACATCTCTGCCTTGTGGTTTTTATTTTCAATGTCAGCAATAGGGCAGTAAAACCAGGATTGCAGCGGACTTACACTTGCCAATACCGCGCTTAAAAGATTCCCGTTTTCTGTGAACAAGGAATTAATTTTGCTTAAAGCGGTTAGTATAACCTTATTCTTCTCGCAGGATTCATGCAAATCTTCCAGATACTTATTTTCATTTGTTAAAGTCGCCTGCAGGTTTCCGTCAAGGACAATAATATCTGCAAGCTCTCCATCAGCAATTATTTTCGCAGCTCTTAGCTCCGCAAATCTTCTTATCGCATTCGCAACAGTGCTTATTTCTGCCCTGTTAACACCAAGCATCATTGTATGGTCCAATGAGCTAAAGGAAGTTTCTTTCAATCCAAGAGCGTCATCAAGATTGAAAAATGCGGCCTTGTAATGAATTTTGTTATCATCATTAACTGCCATTGTAAATGTAAAAAATTCAAACCTTTTTGATTTTAATTTTTTATTTCCCTCGTAAATGGCATAACAGCATCTTGTTAAACTTAATGAAAAATTGGCAGACTTTATTATTTCAGCATTTCCGCCGTCTATAAAAGCAATTTTTTTGCCCGTATGTGATTTTTTAATCTCATGAAAGTTTTTAATATCAATTTTATGTGCCCGATATCCTTCGCCTGAGAATTTTGGATAGGTTTCTGTAAAAATTGACTTTTCATCTATGAACTCGAGGATTTTACTGATAGCTTCGTCAAACATAAATAAAGGATTGCTGCAATGAATTTAAGTTTATTGGTCAATTTAAGTTGATTGAGGCATAGCATATCGCATAGAAGTGGCAAAATTCCCTACCTCATCTTTAGGTTTCCTTCCTATGATATACCTATAAGCAGCCCTTATTGGGTAAAGAAAAGCAATCAGCAATTCCTGCGGCAGCAAGTAATGTGATAATGCAACCGGCAAAGTAAGCCATTTTGCTGCCTGTGTTCCGCTCTTTACCGATTCTGTCACTGATTCTTTGGCAATATATTTCAAGTCTTTAATGGGCTCGCCTTTGAATAATCCTTTTATGTAGCTTAAAGGAGAATACTCCCCAATATGGTATTTTATTGCATTTGTAACTGCAGTAAACGGTATTAAGGATAATGCATATGATCCTGCCCAAAGAATCGGGTTTGTAATCCTGTTCAAAATCTCAAAAAGCTTGTAGGTTACATATGTGTAAGGCCCGCCTAGATTTAAGTCAGTCTGAATGCTCTTTTTTGTGAATCCTTTCTTCCGGTTTAAAAGGTAGTTTGCAGTAAGGAAAGAGGCAGTGGTTGTAATGACATTTAATGCGCCATAGCCAAGAAGCCCACCGCTTAAAGCAGCTGATGCACTATTTACTGCCGCGATTTTTACCCATTCCCAAAATGAAATCTTTCTTAATGCCGAGCCAAAGCTGGTGGAATTTTTGCCAATTTTGCCATCTAGGCCAATCTCATTGTTTTCCCTGCCATTAATCCTGCCTTCAAGGTCCATTTTCAAAATTGGCATGTAGAGGTATGCCTAGCTCATTGAAATCCTTAAATGTAACTACTAGATAATTACAATAAAATTGTCAGATATTAAATTTGTACCAGATATGTCTGGTATGTAGAATTCAAACCTTCCTGGCCATGGAAGTTATTATTTTATTTTCAGCCTTCAGAAGATGCTCTCCGGCAGTGGCATGGTTTAGTTTAAGAGCCTTTGATATTTTAGCTATTGTTGTTTTTCTTGGAATTTCGTAATACCCATTTTCAAAAGCGAAATTGAAAATTTTCTTCTGTTGTTCTGAAAGCAAAGTATGCGCAAAATCCACTTCCCCGATATAAAGCGCTTCTAAGTCGCCCATTTTCTTAAGATCTTTTCTCATTGGCTCTATCAAATTCCTGTCAAAAATTCCGACATGCCAGTATTCATATCCTTCATAGACCGTATGCAGATCAATGAAAAAGGAGTTATACTTTTGTATTATGTTTTGTATGTAGCTTTTTTGGTCCAGTATGACCAGCAGGACCAGACTTTCTTTATTGCGCTCCACTTCTTTTACAAGCTTATAATTTTTTAATTTTTTGAGATAAGCTGTAATTTCATCAAAATATTTTTCATTTCCCGTTATACTGTATAAGTATTGCTTTTCTCTTCTGTTTCTCGACTGGATGTCAAAAACCGTAATGTGATATTTGGGAAACTTTATGCTCAGCGCAGTTTCCGAGCAGTTCTTGTGCCTTATTCTGAAGCTGAATTTAAACATAAAACAAATACTTAATCAAGAATTTATAATCTTATTGATTTTGATTTCATATTCTCCAAAATATATTCCAGACAACCACTGGACACTGGACATGGCGCTGTGAAGTATATAAAGGATAAGCAGTACACATTTATGTAAAAATAAAAAGCCGCTCAATCAGAGCGAGCGAGAAGTTGAGACCCTTCAAAGTTAATGATACAATGCTAATATTTAAACCTTTTCATGCCGCGGTCGCTCAATCCGGAGGAGCGGAAGGTTGAGACCCTTCTGCTGGAAACAGCATCTGGGTTCAAATCCTATAAATTGGGTGAAACTCCCAGCCGCGGCGCATCATTTCAGTTTTCGTTAACTTTACAATGCTGCTAGTAGACTGCCATGAGCCAAATGAAATTTTAAATATATTAAAGCCAAATATAGATGTCAAAGTAATAAAGCTGAAATTTGGAGATTACTCTTTCTCAGATGTTGTGATTGAGCGGAAAACTTTATCGGATTTTTTCTCGTCGCTAAAAAGCAATAGATTATCGGCGCAGATGGAAAATATGAGCAGATACTACTCAGAAAATTATCTTTTGGTGGAGGGATTTTTTGATTTCAGCTATGTGAATAATATTGATTATTTATATTCTGAAATGTTCAATGTCACTCTTGATTTTGATGTGAAGCTGATATTTTCAAAAGATGAGGAAGCTACTGCCGGCATTATTAGAAAGCTTTACTTCAGGAAAAATTTTGGCTATAAAAAGGCAGAATTAAAACAAGATAAGATTCACTGCGCAGCCAATTTTTTTGGAATAAGCCAAAAAAAATTCAAGATTCTCATGACTGAGTTTGGCTGCATGAAAAATATTGCAAATGCAAATAAAAACGATTTTAAAAAAATCAAGTCAATAGGAAAAAAGACAATTGAAAAAATTAACAGCACTCTTGAAGATAATATGCTGAATCAAACCCCGTAAACAGTTTGCCTTGCGTCCGTAAAATGAGTCTGCGTGCTTACAAGCCCTTTGCTGACCAAAAGAGCCAATGCATATCTTGCAGTTCTCTCCGGCAGCGCAGAGGCATTTACGAGCTCCTTCTGGGTCATATTGCCTTCGTGCATCAGAATCCTGTACAAAAGCTTTGAGCTCGCAGGAAGGCCTTTAATTTTACCCATGTCGAGATGCAATGTCCTTTTCTTCAGCTTGCTTTCAAGCTGATGCTCCTTTGAAAATATCACGAAGTTTGCATCATGCTGGGATCTCTCTATAATTAGTTCATTGGATTTTACCGGCATCCTGATTTCCCCGTCTATTATAAGCAGCGGCCTGTCGCCTTCAATATCTGAAATCCTGATTTTTGCTGAATCCGAAACAATTGCAGGGCTATGTTTTTCAAGAGAAGATATGGGAGTTACAGAAAATATATTCGGCTCCCCAACTATTATCGGTCCACCGGCTGACAAAGAATAGCCGGTACTCCCTGTTGGTGTGGAAATTATCAGCCCGTCTCCCGTCTCCTTCCAGAAAATCTCGTTATTAAGATAAAGAGTGTACCTCAGCAATGAAGCGCTTTTCGAGGAAAATAATCCTATGTCGTTCAATGCTATCGGGCTGCTGGACTTGTCAAATTTTGCCTCAAGCCTTGACCGTTTGTAAAGCTCAAACTTATTTTTTTTTAATAAATTTAAGTAATGCTTAATGTTCAAAGAATTAACCTGCGCAAAAAAACTCTGGCTTGACGCGATTGGCAGGACCGGCTTTTGGTTTTTGCCCAGCTTCCTGAATGTTTCAAGCAGGAAACGGTCATCGCCTATTGCAAATATCATTTCAAAATCGAGCTTTAGCTCGCTGTCTGAAGCTGCCTTCATCTTATTTTGTTTAAGGTAAGAAAGTACAATTTTTGCCAACTCTAGAGATTCCCTGTTTTTATTCGAGGTTACCAGATACATACGGGAAAGTAAATAATCATACTTAATATATTTTTCTATTTATAGGCAATATTTGCCGCTATTTGCCATATAATTCTGCATCGTTGCCTGTTTAAGTAATTATTTAAATTAAGTTTAGTGAACATGAATTATGGAACAAAAACTCATGGCTCCGATGACTGACATGGACAAGATGGTGGAGCTTGTCAAGGAGCTTAAAGGGCAAAGGAATGCCGTAATTCTGGTTCATAATTACCAGAGGCCAGAGATGTATAGGATAGCAGACTACATGGGAGACTCTCTTGGGCTGTCTGTAAAGGCTGCTGAAACTGATGCTGATGTGATATTATTCTGCGGCGTTAAATTCATGGCAGAAACAGCAAAAGTGCTTAATCCCAAAAAAACCGTTCTTTTGCCAAATCTGGATGCAGGATGCTCTTTGGCGGATATGGCTACTATCGAAAAGCTCAGGGAAGCAAAAGAAATGCATCCGGGTGCAGCTGTAGTCAGCTATGTAAATACCAGCGCGGAGATAAAGGCAATGTCAGACATATGCTGCACTTCTGCAAATGCAATTGAAGTTGTTAACTCTCTGCCGCAAAAAAAGATAATATTCCTGCCTGACAAGAATCTCGGAAAATATGTACAGCAACATACTAACAAAGAAGTAATCTTGTGGGACGGCTACTGCTTTGTTCACGACAAGCTTGATGCGGACATGCTTTTGGACTTCAAGAGCAGGTATCCTGATGCAAAGATAATATCACATCCCGAATGCAAAGAGGAATTGTTGAAGGTTTCAGACCATATCTGCGGCACAGGCGGCATGGCAAAATTCGCAAAATCTGACGGCTCAAAGAATTTCATTATTGTGACAGAATGCGGCATGACTGAAAAATTGAGGGAAGATGTTCCAGAAAAGAATTTCCTGTCATTCTGCAACATTTGCCCCTACATGAAGTCTACCGCAATGCCTCTTGTCGTAAGATCGCTAGTGCAGAATGTGCATGAGATAGCGCTTCCTGACCACATAATAAATGGCGCGCGAAAAGCCATAGACAGGATGCTTGCAGTCTCAAAAAGTTCTTCTTAAAATGCTCAACAGGCAGAAGCTGGCTCTTGAGTTCTGGGACAGAAGCAAGAAGCTAAGCATCAAGAACAAGAAATACAGGAATTTTGCAAATAAATTTTTATCTTTGCTGCTGATTACCGATATTGATAGCGGCGATTTATCCACTAATTCCCTGGTTGAGCATAACAAGACTATTTCTGCTGATATTGTTGCCAAAGAAGACGGAATATTTGCTGGCTCAGAAGAATTTGGCTTACTAAACAATGATTTAAATATAAAATTCCTAAAAAATGACGAAGACAAAATAAAAGTTGGCGACATTTTGATAGAACTTGATGGAAATGCCAAAAAAATTCTTCAAAGAGAAAGAGCATCATTAAACTTGTTGCAAAGAATGAGCGGCATTGCGACATTTACAAGCCAATTAGATAAAAAATTAAACGGGAAAATTAAAATTGCAGCAACTAGAAAAACCTTATGGAGTATATTGGATAAAAAAGCTGTCAGCGCTGGCGGAGGCCTGACACACAGGCTAAACCTCAATGATGGAATCATAGTAAAAGACAATCATTTGAGGATTGTGGATTATGATATTGAAAGGGCAATAAACAATTCTAAAAGCACAGAATATATAGAAATTGAGGTGGAAGATAAAAAACAGGCATTACTGGCTGCTGCTTCGATTAAAAAAATACTTCAAAAAAATAATAAAATACTTTTTGCCATAATGCTTGATAAAATACCTCCAGATAAAGTCAAGTCTATAATAGGCGAATTACATGGGCAAAACCTATATGATAAAATTTTATTTGAGGCGTCCGGAAACATCAATCCAGGCAACCTGGCAGAATATGCGGATTGCGGAGCTGACATAATCTCAATTGGATGCCTGACAAATCCCGGAAAATCATTGAACATGTCCTTGGAGATAAAATGAAAATTGGAATAATCGGCTGCGGATTCATTGGAGGCGAGATAGCATCATTTATTGATGAAAATAAGGAATTCAAGCTAATAGGGCTGAATGATATAGACAGAAATAAAGCCGAATTGCTAGCGAAAAACCTTAAGAGCAATAACGCTGTAATTATGGAAATCGGCGAACTTATAGAAAAATCTGATTTCATTGTCGAATCAGCAAAAAAAGACATTGTCAAGGTAATATTATCAAATAAAAATATTGATAATCATGGCAAAAAGCTGCTGATAATGAGCACTGGCGGCTTGATAGGAAATATGGCCTTGCTGGAAAAAATAAAAAATTGCCAAGTAATTTTGCCCTCTGGCGCAATCTCAGGCCTAGATGCGATAAAGTCAGCTGCTGGCAAAATTATTTCTTTATCATTGACGACAACAAAATCAGCCAAAAGCCTTGAAGGCGCGCCTTATATCAGTAAAAATAATATTGATTTAAAAAATATTAATGAGAAAAAAATAATCTTTGAAGGAAAACTTAAAGAAGCTGTTGAAGGCTTTCCGCAGAACATCAATGTTGCTGCTACCCTATATCTTGCTTCCAAGTTCAAGAACATTAAAGTGAAAATTGTCGCTGATCCAAATACAAAATTCAACACGCATGAAATTGAATGCACCGGTGAGTTTGGAATCATAAAAACAACAACACAGAACCTTCCGAGCAGGAATCCAAGGACAAGTTATCTTGCTGTTTTGAGCGCGGTTAATGTTTTGAAGGAGATAAAAAACAATATCAAAATAGGCAATTAATGTATTTTCACAACTTTTTTATATAATCTCCTTAATTCTTGTGAATTTATGTATGAACTGATAATAACTGAAAAGCCGGCAGCTGCAAATAAGATAGCTGAAGCTCTTGCAGACGGAAAGCCAATAAAGGAAAATGTTCAGGGAGTTCCATATTACAAAGTCACTCATGGCAAAAAAGATATTGTTGTTGCCTGTGCTGTAGGTCATTTGTACGGCTTAGCTGAGAAAGAAAAGAAAGGATGGACATTTCCGGTGTTTGATATTGAATGGAAACCTGTTTCTGAAACAACAAGAAGTTCTGCATTTACAAAAAAGTACCTAAACGCGATTAAAAAGTTATCCAAAGGTGCAAATGAGTTTACTGTTGCAACAGATTTTGACCAGGAGGGTGAAGTGATAGGATTAAATGTTGTCAGATATATCTGCAACCAAAAAGACGCCAATAGGATGAAATTCTCGACATTGACTAAAGACGAGCTAAGGGAATCTTACAATAATAAATCAAAACACATAGAATGGGGGCAGGCGGAATCAGGAGAAGCCCGTCACTTTTTAGATTTTTTCAACGGGGTGAATTACAGCAGAGCCCTTACCGCAGCAATCAAGTCAACCGGCACTTTCAAGCTGATGTCAACAGGAAGAGTGCAAGGCCCTGCGCTAAAAATAATCGTTGACAGGGAAAAGGAAATCAAGGCATTTGTTCCAAAGCCGTTCTGGCAGATACAGCTGGTTGGGGATTATAAATCACAGGTTATCGAGGCATGGCACAAGGAAGACAAATTCTGGGAAAAGGAAAAGGCTGACAAGACTATCCAAAAGACAAAAAACCAGAAGGATGCAAGAATAGACAAGTTGGACAGGAAACAATTCAATCAAGCTCCACCATTTCCTTTTGACCTGACTTCGTTGCAGGTCGAGGCTTACAGGTGCTTTGGGATTCAGCCCAAGGAGACCTTGGAAATCGGCCAGGAGCTTTACACTTCAGGAATCATTTCATATCCCAGGACATCAAGCCAGCAGCTGCCTCCATCAATCGGATTTGAAAAAGTTTTGAGGGCCTTGTCAAAGCAGAAACATTATACAGACTTAGTAAAAAAACTGCTAAGCCTCTCAAAACTTTTTCCTAATAACGGCAAGAAAACAGATCCTGCGCATCCTGCAATCTACCCAACCGGAATTGCCCCGGAGGGCTTGAGCGAAAAAGAGAATAAAATTTACGATCTGGCTGCAAAAAGGCTTCTTGCAACATTCGCAGAGCCAGCAAAAAGGGAAACAATGATAATGGCCATTAACTGCAGCGAAGAGATTTTCATCGCAAAAGGCACCAGAACCATTGAGAAGGGTTGGCATGAATTTTATTCCCCTTATGTCAACCTGGAGGAAATCGAGCTGCCAAACGCCAAGGAAGGCGACAGGATAAATGTCGAGAGGATTGAGCTGTTCGCAAAAGAAACGCAGCATCCAAAAAGGTACACTCCCGCTTCTATAATAAAAGAGCTAGAGAGGAGAAACCTGGGCACAAAGGCCACAAGATCGGAGATCATTGACACCCTGTTCCAGAGAGGCTACGTATATGGAAAAGCGATTGAAGCGACAGAGCTTGGCATTTCGACGATAGAAACGCTTGAAAAATACTGCCCGAAAATAGTTGACGAGGAGCTAACAAGGCATTTTGAGCTGGAGATGGAAAAAATAAGGGAAGGCCAGCAGAAAAAAGAGGTTATTCTTGAAGATGCAAAAGACGCCATTACCAAAGTTGTTGCAGACTTAAAAAAGCACCAAAAGGAAATCGGGACAGAGCTTTCAAAAGCCAACAGGGAGACGCAGGATGAGATGGCATTTTTGGGTGTGTGTCCTGTATGCAAGGTCGGCAACATAACAATTAGAAGGGGCAAGTTTGGGGCGTTCGCATCCTGCAATAAATATCCTGAATGCAAAACTATTTTCTCGATACCGAAAAATGCATTGATTAAGCCCGCAAAAAAAGATTGCGAAGTCTGCGGCTATCCGAAAGTTCTTGCTATTAAAAAAGCCAAGCAGCCGATGGAATTCTGCTTAAATCCAAAATGCCCTACGAAACTTGTTGAAGGCGAAGCTGGAAAGCAGGCAAAGGCAATTGCAAAAGGTGAGGTAAAAAGAAAATGCCCAAAGTGCAATGAAGGCGATATTGTCTTGAGGAGCTCGATTTACGGCAAATTTCTCGCTTGCAATCGTTTTCCTAAGTGTCGTTATACTGAGAAATTAACAAATAATGATAACAAAAATTCTGAA
>JACOUX010000057.1 GCA_016177615.1 Candidatus Woesearchaeota archaeon
CATTGGTACAATAACGTAAGACCCCACATGAGCCTTGACTTTTCAAGGCTCGAGACGCCTTGGCAGGCTTTCCTGCGCAAAATGAGGAAATAAATGAAACGGATTAATTTGACGAAGGAAAATAATTATGGGATAACACAGGTTTTGCGTGTTAAGAATGGAACTTGCAATCGAGCCGGTTTTGCAGCCTCATCAGCCTACCCTAAAGCTGAAACTTATGCTCCCTTCTTTTTTCTTTATCAAATCCAGGACTTCCTCTACGTGCCCAGCACCCAGAATAACCAGGATTTTCTTGTTTTGGCTGGAATCCATAAGACTAGCTATGTTTTCTGCAATAGCCAAATTCCTTTCCCCTATCAGCACCCTATAAAGGCTTGGATACCTCTCCTTTAACCGGCTTGTCAGCTTTTTTATGACCTTTTTGTCAGGAACTGTTGCAAGATCAAACTCAAGCTCCATTTTTCTTTTGAATAGCGCCTTAAAAATATCAGCAAAAAAGTTCCATTTTTCCTTCAAGGTGAATGCCCCTGTCAGCCTTTGCAGTGTTATCTCTATGTCCTGGTCCACAAGAGCAATTTTAATGCCGCTCTTTTTGGCAATCCTTATTGCCTGCCTCATCTCAGAGCCAGGCGCAACCCCGACAAGCTTTCCGAGCTTTTTCTCTGCCCACGCCCCAAACAATGAAAACAGGAATCCCTTAAGACCAACCCTTCCTATGTTTTTCCAGTCTATCTTCCTTGGCCCTTCCTGCATCAAGGCAACCATTCTTTTCCTGTCCAGCTCCAAGGCCACTATATCGGGCTTTTCCCCCTCAATGGCCTTTTTGACTTCATCGAGGCTCTGCTTTGCTATATGGGATGTACCTAAAAACACAAGATTTTTGTACCTCATTGGTTATAAGAAACAAAGGCATTTTAAAAACCCTTCCAAAAGATTTATATATCAGGAAAAAAATTTCAACTTTGACAGTTAAAATTTTTTTCAAAAAGTAAAGGTGATTTTGATGCTGAAGATGAAAAAGATAAGCGAGACTTATGACATGAGGGTTTTTACCGACAACGGCGAGTACTTTGGCGATGTTGAGGAGTCCATCCTTACTTCCAATAAGGTTTTTGGGTGGAGGGTAAGGGCCACAAAGAATTCTTTCCTTAATAAGGTGCTTGGCTCAGCAAAAGGAGTTATAGTGCCCCATCAATTGGTCAAGTCCATTGGCGACATAATGATAATCAGCAAGGCAGCTGTTCCTTCCTATGAGGGAAGCGAAGAGAAGAAGGAATAAATGGGTATATTAGATTGAAAAAACTATATTATCTCTTACTTCTCCTTTTGGCTTAACTTCCGGGTCCAACAGAGATCCATCAAATTCGTCCAAAAGTTCGTTGATAGTCTTTCCTGACAAGGCTCCTGAAACAATTGGGTCTTTGACTTGGGCAATGGAAATTTCCACTGGCGGTGTTTTAAATTGAGGGCATTCAGTGGCTTGGGTAATCTTATTTTTTTGGTTGATGTAATAAGCCGTATCCTCACCTGCTTCACCAACAACTTTTACAGAAGTAAGAAGTCCTTTACTGAATTCCAAGCGATATAATCGCGATATAATCCCGTGCTTCCAAAATTTAAATAACAAGTTCTGCCGTTGCTTGAATCGTACATAAAAAATAGAAATAACTGCTAATGATAAAAAGATTTAGTTCTTTTTTTATAAAATATGAAGTCCAAAAGAAATCTGCCTCAAAACCCCATAACCCTTGCATTGCAGTAAGGGCAGCTCTTTGGCTTGCAGGTTTCTGGGTCTATCTTGAACTTGTAGCCGCAGGATGAGCATTTATGGGCTATTTTTGATGATTTTTCTTCATTGCTTTGGAATACTGTTGCAGATCCATAAGCTATATTTTCCTTTGGAAGCTCTTTATGCAGCTCCTTCTCTATCTCCTTGTGCATCTTCTTGCTTTTTATGCATTCTGGGCAGATCATTCTGCCTTCGTCAAGGTCAAGCTTTAGCGACGAGGATGGTAATTTATTGCCGCATTTCCTGCATGCAGCCATAACCTCTTGCATTCCCATCAGAAATCACCTTTTATCTTGGCTGCATCCGCTATTATTCTTGCAGCGCTGCCCTTTATCATCAGGGATTTTGAGCCGCAATAAGGGCATGTTTTTACTCCAAGATGCTTTGCCCTCTTGAAGCTGTATTTGCATTTCTTGCAAAAATGCTCTTTTATCCCTTCTTCCTGCTTTTTTGCCGCTGACTGTGCCGCGAGCTGCTGCTTTTGAGCAGGCTTTCTCTCAAGGCAATTCCTGCAAACAAGATTCCTGCCATTTTTGTCAATGCGCATAATGTCCATAAGGTATTCATTGCCGCATTTGTAACACTTGATTTTTATATCTGTATTCTTTTCTATAATTATCACCTTATAAGTAAACTTTTTATAGAGAAATATATAAATATTATTATTTATTCTTTCTTTCCATACGGCTGTGATCCAGTGGTTAAGATTCGAGCTTCCCAATAACTGTAGCCAGTTAGCATCTGCGGGTTTCGCTTCGCTCAAGCCCGCATAAGGAGAAAGCTTGATACCCGGGTTCGAATTGTGCCAAATGAGCGCATTTGGCATGCGCGATTCCCGGCAGCCGTACTCTTTAGAAACTTATTTATACCCGCCCGTACAAATAAGATGCATGGCTTTGGAATTTGTCCACGAAATCGGCCGGAAGATAGTGCACATAACAATCCTCATAGTGCTCGCGGCGTTTTTCCTGATTCAAGACAGGTTGGTGAGCGCAGGCTACACACCAGTGCTTGCAAGACAAGTTGGGCTGCTTTTTCTTGTTGCATTGCTTATAATTTTCCTCATCCTGGAATACTTAAGGCTTGAACTGAACTGGAGAATCCCTTTCTTTGCCAGGCTTATCAGGCCAAAAGAGCAAAACAGGATGTACGGTGTTATATACTTTCTTTCGGCAACAATAATCTCCCTTGCAGTGTTTGACTACAAAATTGCTTTGGCAGCACTGCTTATGACCACTTTCGGGGATATGGTTGCTGCTCTTGTAGGAAAAAGGTATGGGTCCACACTGATTTACAGGAACAAGACTTGGGCTGGATTCCTTGGAGAGCTTATAACCAACATCGTTGTCGGTGTGCTGGTGCTTGACAATATCTATGTTATACTCACGATGGCGTCTGTTGCAACGATAGTAGAAACTTTGGTTGATGAGCTCGATGACAACCTGCTTATTCCGATATTCTCGGGCTTTATGGGCCAGGTAGTGCTTTTCAGCCTGTAATCTTTGCAACCAGCTGCTGCTCGTGTATTTGGTCTACCATCTGAAACATTGATTTTAGTCCTGCTTCCAGAGAGGCCTCATCGCAGATTTTATGATGGGTATGCGGGAATACTATCCATTTCTTGTCGCTTTCCGAGAACGGGTTTACGAAAATTATGCTGAGAAATTTGAATCCTGTCAGTGTATTCCAGTTCTTTAATACAATGTCAAAATTATCTTTTGAATTCAACACCACAATGCTGAAATGGGAATTGTTGTTGATTCTTCTAATTATTTGTTCTATATCCTTAATTGCCGGGCTGATTATAAAGTACTGGTCCCTGTCCTTGTACTTCACATACAAGTCAAAGCCTTCCTTGCCGTTTTCTATTTTCTCGATTTTCTTTGATATCGAATCTTTGTTTTTGACAAAGTCAGCTGCCCATCCAATCAAGAATTCCTTTATTTTATCCATGCCTTGGTTTTTAGGATAGTTATTTATAAAATTAGCGGTAGGCTATGGAATATAAACTCCGGATAAAAAGGCAATTCCGGCAAGTACTGCTGCCAGTGCATAACCATTGTCTGCTCTTGTCGGGGGATAAATAAGACCATAAGCCTTTCTCTTGGCAGCTAGCATTGCAGCCTTGGCTTTATTTTCATCTGGAGTCTTTGTCTGGCTCGCATGCACGCCATGTTCCATCTGCTTTTTGTCTACTATATCTCTGACTCTCTGATCTTCCTGATATTTCTTAAAAAAAATATCATCAGTAAGTTTGTCAAGATACATTTTATTCACTTGGCTATTATATCCAACAAAATTTATAAAAAAATAGGATATTGTGATTCTTAATCATTTTCAACCCTTGGAGCCAGAATAAAAGAAAGCATTACTTTGTCAACAGTCTTATAATCTAGCTTTAAGGGATAATCTTTGTTGAAATTTATAATCACGTCCTCGCTTAGCTTTGAGCCGTTTATCATCTTTTTTAAGTATTCAATGCTGTACTTTGCCTTTACCTTGTCGTCGCTGCTCGTGCTTATCTTCGTAATCTCATCTTCCTTGACCTCAATCTTTGCCTGATTTAAATCGCCTTCTGCAAGAAGTGTGAATTTCTTGGGCTCAGCTATGAAAGCAACGCTTTCTCCTACAACATCAACATCTGCTATTGCCTCGTTAAGGACACTGGATGAAGTCTTGACAGATACAGGAAATTTTAGGTCAGGCACTTTCTGCTCTTTTTCCTCTATGTCTATTAGCGGTAGGTTGAATGTCCTATTTGTATTGCTCTTCAGCTCTATCTTTAGTCTGTTGTCAGCATCAAGCTCAAGAGTCAGCATGTCTTTTGGAGAAGCCCTTCTCAATATCTGCTTCAAATTGCTCAAATTAATCGCAATTTCAATGTCTTTTTTCACATCATACTCTGTAAAGCAGCTGCTCAGAAGCTTGAAAACGACCATTGCCACATTTGCAGGGTCCATTGCAACAAGTTCGATTGCATTAGGTGTTATCTTGAACCTTGCTTCATTGACTAAGTCAGAAATTATGGATATGCTTTCCTTTAGGTAGCTTGGCTCTGCAAGAGTAAGTCTCATGTTAAAAACCCCCCTAATGTAAAGGGTATTCTGGTTAATTTATAATATTTGTGGTTTTAAGCATATCTGTTAGTTTAATCCTCAATTCATTATTTTTATCATTCATTAAATATTGAACCAAAACCTTTAAATACTTATGTCTATACAATGTCTATACAATGGAATTCAAGCAGCTGGCAGTAAAAGAACAGATAATAAAGAGAGTTGTCCAGTCAGGCAACGGAGGAGCCGTATGGGTTCCCAAGAGCTGGCTGGGGCAGGAAGTTGTAGTCATACTTCCGCAAAAGCCGAAGCTTGATTTAAAGGAAAGAGTAATTCATTTGCTTGAGCCTTATTTAAAGGATATTCTCTCTGTTTTCATCTACGGATCTTACGCAAGGCATGAAGCAACAAAAGAGTCCGATATTGATATAATGATTTTAACCAATAAAGAGCTGAAAATAAGCATAAATGAGCCAAATATTGAACTAACTGTTTTTCCTCTTGAAAAATTCAAGAAAGCAGTTGAGAAGCACCCTGTGGTGTACTACCAAATGGTTCAGGAAGCAGAGCCATTGGTCAACGGCCACGTCCTTGAAGAGCTAAAGAATATAAAGATAGAAAATAAAAATTTTAAAGGATACATTATTGAAACCAAAGAGCAGATAAAAAGCAGCAAAGATCTTTTGGAACTTGATAAATTAGATGGTGAATTTATAAAGTCTTATTCTGCGATTTATTCTATAATTTTGAGATTGAGGGGTGTTTTTATAATGAAATGTATATTGCACAAGGAAAGATTTTCAAATAAAAATTTCAATGCATGGATTTTAAAAAATGAAATTCCAAATCAGGAGTTTGAGCGTTGTTATTTAGCTTATAGGTCAGTGAGAGATAAAAAATCAAATAAGTCCATAAAAATAAAAATTAACATTGCCGAAAAACTTTTGGATATTCTTATAAGAGAGGCTGATTTAATTGAATCAAGAATATGACAAACAGAAAAAATAGGCTTAAGAAAGGAATAGATTCTCTCGCAGAGCAGATAGAGCTTCACGAGGACAAGCTCAGAAGGGCTGAGGAAGAAGAAAATTTAGAGCTGGCTTTATATTATAGGAAAGAGATTGAAGCTAAAAGAAGAGATAAAGAGGAAAAAGAAAGAATGCTTGGTAAAGGTGGGTAATTACAGCCTTATCCTTTCGCCGTCTTTCATCAAATGGACGTTCTCCCCCTTGTTGTAGCCCATTTCGCCAGCCAAATCAGCCAGTGCAGAAAGCATGTCCGGATTTCCATGAGCCGGAATGATGTGCTTTGGCTTTACCAGATTTATCAAATCCCTTAAGTCTTCCCTCGCAGCATGCCCGCTCTGGTGGATGTCCTTGAATATCCTGACATTGTAATTTCTCAAATCAGCCTCCAATCTCTTCCTATTCTCAATGTTGGTTGGCGTCGGGATAGTCTTGCAGGAGAAAATAATATGGTCCTCAGGCATAAAATTGAATTTCATCTCCCCATTCATCATCTTTGAAAGGGTCGAACTTGGCTCACCTTGATGGCCTGTGGCAACCATAAGGTATTTACCCCTTTCTTTTGCGATTTTTTTAAGCTTTCTTTTTATCTGCCCGCTGAATTTCAAAACCTCAACCCTGTTGGTGAATTTTGCAATCCCTGTCGCTTCTGCTGCGCGGACATATTTGGCCATAGAACGCCCCATGAAGACAATTTTCCTGTTCATCTTCTTCCCGAATTCTACAATGGAATTCAGCCTTGCGATATGGGAGGAGAAAGTTGTCACAACAACATGCTTGTGCTTTGATTCAATCCCGAGCATCACTTCATTCAGCATCTGCTTCGCAATAAATTCTGACGGCATCTTCCTGGCATCAGCGGCATAAGTCGAGTCGCAGACCAATGCAAGCACATTCTCTTTGCCAAGTTCCTCCAGTCTTTTGAAATTCGGCTTCTTGCCTAAAGTCGGAAACAGGTCAAACTTGAAGTCATTTGCGTAAAGGATAATTCCTTCTTTAGTGTGCAGTGCAATCATTACAGTATGCGGAGTAGAATGAGTCATATGGACAAATTCAATCCTTACATTGTTAGACGTTTGAAATGATGAGTTAGCAGACATACTTTTTATCTTATTGTTTAATTTTATCTTATCTTCTGTAAGAATGCCGTTCAAAACCTCTGCGGTGAAAGGAGTGCACATTATAGGCGCTTTGAAGTTATTTGCAAGGTAAGGCAGTGCCCCTATATGGTCAAGATGTGCGTGTGTTGGAAGCAGCATCTTCACATTGCTTTTCCAGTCGCTTATTGCGGAAATATTAGGAACAGCGCCGTTGTCCATAAGCTCCTGCGGATTGATGCTGACAATATCTTCATCTTGAGTGTATTTGATGTAATTTTCAAGATGGATTCCGAGGTCAAGGATATAAACTTCATCTCCGATTTTTATAGCGGTTGAATTTCTCCCTACTTCATTATAGCCGCCGACAGTGCAGATTTCAACCATTAAGCTGGAAATAAGAACACGATTTAAAAAGGTTTGTGGGGAATTAATTTAAGCTAATTAAATTTAATATCTTTATCAAGAGCAACAAGGGCACTATTATCAAAATCGTATTTACCTGTAAGAACTAAAGTAAGTCTCTTTGTTAAATTGATTTCATTAAACGCTATATTTGTTGTAACTTTTTTTGTTATATGATCACCTACAGCCAAACTCCACGTATCAAAATTAATCTCAGCCTTAGGTTGAATCCATTCATCTTTTTTATCATTATCGTCATGTAATACTACAAGAGCTTTCGGATTAATTGGGTCATTTCCTTTGTTGAGTACAGTAACAGTCATATCCACTATCTTACCCCAGTCATCACCTTTTTTTACAAAAGTATAATTATCTAGAGAAATTGATATTCCATTTTGTGTTGCAACAAAACTATTCGGGGAAAATTTAAATTCCTCCTTTTGCTCCATTATCTTATTAGTTAATGTGCCGGGATTTTCCTGAACTATTTTTCTTTGTTGGTCAGGTTCTTTGTAAGTTTGAGTAAAAACCTGATTGGGAGCATATTCTACATTTTTATAATTACTTTTTGTAGAAGCATTGCTAGAGATTAAAATTCCAAAAAATAATCCAATTACCAACAATCCTAAAAAAATGCCGATAGTTATTCCGAATCCCTTGCCAATACCGCTAGAAACATTCTTATTTGTAATAACTTCAGCTTCAACTTTTATCTTAGTTTCTTTTGACATTGTTTAACTTGATTTATATCATAATATTTAATATATAAAATTTAGGGGAAGGCCGAATGCAGTTCATTAATAATATAAATGCGGGGAGCAGGATTCGAACCTGCGAAGGCACTAAGCCAATAGATGGCTCATAAGTACTTCATCAGCTTTTGGCTTCATTACTCTTTTCCAAACTTGAGTATGGATGTTTAGCGCCTTGAACGCCGAACACTATCCCGTCTAGCCTCCCTTTTTCAAGGATTTGGCCGCTCCGGCATCCCCGCATATGAATAAGAATTCAAATTTTGTTTAAAAAAGTTACTAAAGCCTACTTCAATTTCTCCAGGTCTTTTTTGCTGTGGATGTGGATCTCCTTCTCTGAGCTAAGATGGCCGTTAAGCAGTCCCTTTTCAGCAAGCTGCGGGAAAACATTAAACTCAAGGCTATTTCCGGAATACTCAAAAATTTGAGGCTCTGCGACAAAAATGGGTGAGAATACAAGGTAAATGTCGGATTTCTTCGGTTTTTGGGTAAAAGTAAGGACCTTGTTGCCTTCGACCCTCACAGTCCCTTTTTCGCTTGGCTGGGAAGAGGTGGTGAGCATAATGGTTGCAATTGCGCTTTGCTTTACATGGTCATTCCAAAGCTCGTCTATGCTTATCTTATTGAAAATGATGTCCCCATAAACAACTAGGAAATTTGTATTAATCCTGCCTTTCAGGAGCTTAATGGAGTCTGCTGTGCCATAGGAGTGCTTTTCCTCGATATAAGTTATTTTTACACCGTAATCAGAGCCATCCTTTAGCATTTCAAACAGCCTTGTAAGCAGATTGTGCCTCGCAACAATAAAAATTGTTTTAAAGCCATTTTCCCTTAGCTTCCTGATCCCCAGCTCTATTAGCGTGCTGTTTTTCGTTGCGGCAGTTGGCCTATACTCATTCCTTGATATTTTCAGGTTATCTTCACTGCCCCCAAGCAGGATAATGGCGCTTTTATTTTCTCCAAGGGCATTTTTTGCGAGGTGCTCTATAGCTTGCGACCTGTTCCTTATATAGACATTATCTATGATCGAGTCTATGCCCTGCAATGTCTTTTCATTGATCGTTATGGATATTTTTGTCTTGACCATTGGTAGTATAAAGTAGGATAAAGGTAAGATATTTAAATAAGTTTGCATTTTAGGCAGCTATGAAAATAGCTGTAATAGGGACGGGATACGTAGGGTTAGTCACGGGAGTATGCCTTGCTGAGCTTGGAAATGACGTTGCCTGCATTGATATTGACGAGGAAAAGATAGGCAAGCTAAACAACGGCATTATGCCGATCTACGAGCCCGGGCTTGAGGAGATGGTTGTCCGCAACAAGGCAAGCGGAAAACTGAGGTTTACACTTGACATTGGGAACTCTGTTAAAGAGGCCGAAGTAGTTTTCATTTGTGTAGGCACACCTCCAAAAGCCAACGGCGAAGCGGATCTGAGCTATGTCGAGAATGCAGCAAGAACTATCGCGGAAGTCATGGACTCTTATAAGCTTATAGTTGAAAAAAGCACGGTTCCGGTTCAGACAGGAGAGATGGTAGCAAAAACAATAAAATCCCATAATATGCATAATGCTGATTTCGATGTTGCAAGCAATCCGGAATTTTTAAGGGAAGGCAGCGCTGTAAGCGACTTCATGAACCCTGACAGGATTGTAGTTGGGTGCGAGAGCCAAAAATCAAGGCAAATGATGGAAAAGCTGTATGCGCCGCTGAAAGCGCCAATAATATTTACAGACATAAAAAGCGCCGAAATCATAAAGCATGCCTCAAACTCTTTTCTGGCAACAAAAATATCGTTCATTAATGCAATAGCTAATGTCTGTGAGCTGGCTGGGGCTGATGTTGAGAAGGTAGCTGAAGGAATGGGCTTGGACATGAGGATAGGAAGGCAATTCTTAAATGCCGGAATAGGCTATGGAGGATCATGCTTTCCAAAGGATGTTGACGCTTTTATAAAAATATCAGAAAAGCTGGGTTACGACTTCAGGCTGCTGAAGGCAGTGCAGGAAATAAATGATATGCAGAAAAAGCATTTCATAAATAAGATAGAGAGGGCACTATGGATTGTAAAAGGAAAGACAATAGGCGTTTTAGGCCTTGCTTTCAAGCCAAATACAGACGACATGAGGCTGGCCCCGTCGCTTGAGATAATAAGCAGGCTTCAGGAAGAAGGGGCAATAATCAAGGCTTATGATCCAAAGGCTATGGAAAAATCCAAGCTGGAACTGGAAAATATAGATTACTGTGACAGCCCGTACGATGTTGCAAAGGAATCCGATGCACTGCTCATTCTTACAGAATGGAAAGACTTCTTGGAGCTGGACTTAAAGAAGATAAAACACTTGATGAGGCACCCTCTGATAATTGACGGCAGGAACATCTACAGCCCGGATGTAATGAAGAAAGAGGGGTTTTCGTACATAAGCATAGGCAGGAAGGAGGTGGTATAAGTGGAAGCTGTGATACTTGCTGCAGGATATGCAACGCGCCTGTATCCCTTAACAGAGAACACTCCAAAGCCCCTGCTCAATATAGGTGACAAGCCAATAATACAGCATATAATAAAAAATCTTGAGGGCATAAAGGGGCTGAACAAGGTGTATGTTGTGACGAATGATAAGTTCGAAAATCATTTTAACCAGTGGCTTAAAAGCTTCGATGCAAGAATCCCTATAGAAATAATAAGCGACGGAACAGCCAGCAATGATGACAGGCTTGGGGCATTGGGAGACATACACTATACAATAAATAAACAGAGAATTGATGATGATATCCTGGTTGTTGCAGGAGATAATCTGTTTGAAATGTCCCTGGAAGATGCCCATAACTATTTCAAAAAGAAAAAATCAAGCGTCGTAGTACTCTATGATGTGGGAGACTTGACACTTGCCAGACAATACGGAATAGTGGAAGTTGGCGCAAACAATCTTGTTGTTAATTTCGAGGAAAAGCCAAATTCGCCAAAATCAACTCTGGCATCAACAGGAATTTATATCTTTCCAAGAAAAACAATAGAATTGATAAGAAAGTACATTGCCCAGGGAAACAATCCTGATAAGACAGGCTCTTTCATAGAATGGCTCCATAAAAGGGAAAATGTGCATTCTTATATAACAGATAAGGAATGGTATGACATTGGAAGCATAGAGCAGCTGACAAAGGCAGATAAATATTACAGGGGCAAATAGGCAAAATGAAATCAGTTCTTATCACAGGGGGTGCAGGATTTATAGGCAGCCATCTTTGCGAATTTCTTTTGGAAA
This sequence comes from Candidatus Woesearchaeota archaeon, assembly GCA_016177615.1. GTDB lineage: Archaea > Nanobdellota > Nanobdellia > Woesearchaeales > GW2011-AR4. The sequence goes on from JACOUX010000057.1 coordinate 11,386, forward strand.
AAGGTTTTAAAGTTATCGCAATGGACAACGTAGTTACGGGAGACATAAGAAATATAGGGCATTTAAGGGGCAATGCCAATTTCCAATATATAAATCACGACGTCAGCAGGCATATCTCAATAAACGATGACTTGGATTTTGTTTTGCACTTTGCAAGCCCTGCAAGCCCTATTGATTACCAGAAGATTCCAATCCAGACTTTAAAGGCAGGCAGTCTTGGGACGCATAATACCATCGGGCTGGCTCTCGCAAAAAAGGCGAAATATCTTCTTGCCTCGACTTCAGAAGTCTATGGAGATCCTCTTGTCAATCCGCAGCCCGAGACTTACTGGGGAAATGTTAATCCTACAGGGATAAGAGCATGCTACGACGAATCCAAAAGATTTTCAGAAGCGTTGACAATGGCATACCACAGAATACACGGGCTAGACACAAAAATTGTCCGCATATTCAACACCTTCGGCCCGAAAATGCGGAAAGAAGACGGAAGAGTCGTGCCAAATTTCATAAACCAGGCATTAAAAAATGCGCCAATAACAGTTTACGGCAGCGGCAACCAGACAAGAAGCTTTTGCTATGTTAGCGATTTGATTGAAGGAATTTATAGGCTTATGGCATCTCCCTTGAATGAGCCGGTAAATATAGGCAACCCCGAAGAACATACAATCCTTGAATTTGCAGAGTTAATAAAAAAGCTGGCAAAAAGCAAAAGCAAGATTGCCTTTAAGCCGCTGCCCCAGGATGATCCCCATGTAAGGTGCCCTGATATAACCAAGGCAAAGAAAGAGCTGAAGTGGCAGCCGAAAGTCGAATTGAGGGAAGGGCTGATGAAGACGATAAAATGGTTTATGAAAGGGAATTAAGATTTTTTTAATCCAGCAAGTCTCCTTGCCACTGATGCAACTTTGTGCAGCAAGCTTTTGTTCGGCCTGTATCCAAAGTCAAAGAAAGCAGGAAAATGAAGATGCTCTGCTATTTCTGCCTGTGAGTTGATAACTTTGATGCGCCTCATTGCAATATCTGAATACCTGAGTCTGTATCTTGTTTTATTTGGGTGCAGGTTATTCCTAATATATCGGCTTATGGGGCCTTTCTGCCCGCTGTAGCAGACAAGTTGGGCAGCAAGATTGATTGGGAGCCTTACATAATCTTCAGATAATTCTGCAGCATCTGCTTTTTTCCAGCCTCTTTTAAAAATTGTCTTGTTTTTATTTCCGGAATAAGTGACTTTGCTTATTGAATCATCTACTGCAGTACTCCCATTCTTTTCCAGATAAAGATTGAATCCGTTAATAATCTCGGCTGAAACGCCAATTGCATTGCTTATCATCACAACAATCTCTTCCTTTTGCTTCTGCACATCAAGATTAAACCAATCATTCCTTAATTCCAAAATTCTGTTTTCATAATCTGCAGCGCCTTTTATCCGATTTCCTGTCACTTGTGAACATAATCTTAAGCTGTAATTTAATGAATTCAGCCTTAGAAGCGCAACCCTCGCATCTATTTTCCCGGAATGCGCAATAGCCAGAAAATCCCTTGGCAGGTGCCTTATTATTATGTCATTCAGCAATGCAGTTCTTACATCTTTGATTTTTGATGGTTCTTCAAATTTGATGTATTTTCCGAATATTTTTTTGAACTTCGCATCTGGATATATGAATCTGGCATGCTGCGCAATTTCTTCGCCAATCACAATAAAAGGGTGCACAAGAATATATCTTGCCTTTCTGCCCATCCAGTATATGCCGGAATGCCTTAAAGAGAGTCTCTTTCCTTTTTTCAGCACAACCATGATGTCAAGGTCCGAAATCCCCGGGCCGCTTATATTGCCCCATGTGTATAAGGAATGCACTGCGCCGGATTTTGATAATTTTTTAGACAGGCTCTGAATTAATTCATTATACTCCTCAATTGCAATCTTCTTTGGAAAATTATAAAATTCAAAATCTTCAGCATGCAAAGTCATTTTTCCGCCTTCAGCTTCTGCATTGCTTTTTGCATCAGCCCCCTCATCCCGTTTATTATCAATTTTTTATCTATGCTCTCATTTATAGCTTTAGCCATCCCCAAATACCTGCTGTTCAGCAGATAGGCAGGAACAGGATTGATTTTTGACATGAGCTTAAGGAAAGGAACAGCGCCGTCCAGTTTCCAATTGCCCCTTATGCTTTCTGCATGCTTTACTGCTTTCCATTCACTATCTGAAAAATCCTTTTCTGCAATTGCAAATGAGTATTTCTTGTACACGGACTTGCCTTTTGCCTGAAGATATAATGACGGAAACAAAGTTATAAGGGAAACAGCAAACTTCATCTCATATGGATTTTTCAGCTTTTTTTCATCCAACCCATTAAAATAGCTGTTAATCCATGATAGCTTTGAGAATGCATCCTGCTGGGAATTTCTTATTCTGAACCTTATTGATTTATCGTGTCCAAGAAGGGATTTGGAGCAGCTTAATGCATCGACCGGCAAAAATGTTTCAGGATAAAAATCCAGGTCATACTCCGTAATAACCATAGTTCCATGGTGCTGCAATGCATCAATATGGAGGTATTCCTTCCTTAGGCTGTACAAGACATCGCTAATCCTGAGAAGATTTTTTGAGTCATCAAAAGCGCTTTCCTTCAGCACAAGCATTGTATCCACATCGCTCCAGCCCTTGATGTAGTCATTGGTGGCAAAGCTGCCGTGAATGTAAAACCCAAGAGCATACTCTTTAATATGTGATTCAGCAGCTTCTTTTATGCTTTCAATCGGCTTTAGATAGTCCCAGTCCTCCCGCCTGTAATCCTCCAAAAGGAAATCTTTTACTGGCTTTTTATTTTTGGATGAAACTGCCTTTCCCCCGAACTCAAAGTTTTTGTATATGTGGCAAAGAGCTTCTGCAAGCTTTGCCCTGCTGATATTTTTATTAAGCTTTAAGTGTGAAAACCTCTTGCTGTCAATATGGCTCAGCAGAAAAATGATATTGCTCAGTCTTTTCCTGTTTTCAGCAGAAACGTCCTTGATTAGTGGGTATAAAATAAACCCTTTTCCTGAAAAGCCGCCGTTCAGGAAGGAATTCAGCAGGTCATGCAGCTCATTCTGGATAAAAGTTACTGCATCTGCGCTTAGCTCTTCATTCCTTTCAATTTTTTCCCTTATCAGCTGAAAATCATGCAGCTTCATTTCCAATTACTCTCCGCAATAAGCCAATATCCTCTTTGTCGAACGCCTTAAGCAGCAGCAGCGCTGTAAAATATACTAACATTGATAGCGGAACTATAAAAAAAATATTCAGATTTGAATATATTATAATCAGGCTCATTATTAGCGAAGCTATCAAAGGCTTCGGAATATCAGCAAGGAAATTGTGCCTGAAGAAATATTTTGAAGTGTAATAATAATAAACAACAAAAAGGAAAATTTCAGTGGCCAATGTTGCAATTGCAGCGCCGACAAATCCATAATAGGGTATCAATGCAAAGTTCAATATGACATTAAACACAGCAGTCACCCCCTGAGCGCTCATCCTTCCATTTTGGGCATTGATGGAATAAAGAGTTATCCCAAGCAGATAGTTTACAAACTTGATGAATACAAACCAGGCAACTATCTTCAGTGCAAGTGCCGAGGATGCATACTTTGTTCCGTACAATATTGATATTATGCTGTCAGCCAGCAGGAAAATCCCGAATGAGATCGGAAGCCCTATCATGTAGAGGTATTTCCATGATTTTATGAAAATAAACTTCAAAGATACATCATCCTTTCCAAAATACCTCGACATCACCGGATAGACTGCGGTTGTGTATATTGCGGGAACAAAAAGCAGTGCAAGCACCAGGTTGTACGCTGCGCCAAAGCTGGCGACTTCAACATTCCCCTTTATTTTTGAGAGCATCACGCTGCTTATGTAGAAATAGACGCTTCCGAATACTATGGCAAGCCCGAAAGGAATTGAGCTTTTCAGAAGGGATTTTGCAGAGCTGAAGCTGAATCCAAATACCGGCTTTATGAATCTTGAAAACACCAATGACAAGGAGACAAGGAAAATGGCAATCTCCGTCACAACAAATGACAGGCTGAATGCCACCACTCCATAGCCATTGGAGAGCACGTAAAATGTCAATGCAGTCAAAATCACCATCCTTAGTATTTTTATAAAAGAATCATAGCCCATCCTTTCAAAAGACCTGAAAACAGAATATGAAAGGTCGGTAAATGAGGATAAGATTGCAAACAGCCACACAAGATAAGCTACAATCCTTGATTGCTGTGGGTAGCCAAGGAGCCAAAGCACTGCAAATATAAGGAAAAAAGTAGCTATTGCCAAGCCTGTTTTTACCAAAAAAGCGCTTCCATAATATTTTGCTGCCCTCTTTTTGTCCCTTGCAATCTCCCTTATAAGGTATGTGTTAATGCCCAAGTCTGCAAAAATTACAGCAATGAACGAGAAGGCAAGCGCGAAACTGAAAACACCAAATGATTCCTTGTCAAGCTGCCTGGCAGCGTAAACCATGATTGCAAACTGCAGCAGTTTTGAGACTAATTCAGCAAAGCTCAATGCAGCCATATTGCTGCTTATTCTCCTGGCAGTTGCCATGCTTTTGCTATCAGAACTAGGTTTAAAAAGGTTTTTATATAGTATTCACTAATGCGGTTTCATATGAAAAATGTTCTAGTGGCAGCCACAACATTCCCAAGGTGGCCAAACGACACAGAGCCTGGTTTTGTTTTTGAATTGAGCAGGCTATTGGCTAAGAAAGGATATAACATAATCGTTCTTGCGCCACATTATCCTGGCGCCAAAAAGTTTGAAACAACTGGCGGCATGCAGATTTACAGGTTCCCTTATTTCTGGCCTTTAAAATACCAGAAACTATGCTATGAGGGGGGAATTCTAGAAAACATTAAAAAAAACATGCTTGCAAGAGTCCAGGTCCCTTTCCTGCTCTTTTTTGAGCTTCTTCATATAATAGAGATAATCAAGAGAGAAAAAATTGACATTATTCATGCACATTGGCTCATCCCCCAGGGTTTCCTGGCAGCAGTCATCAAGAAATTCTGCAGAATCCATTATATAGCAACCGCACATGCCGGAGACATATTTCCCCTAAGAAAAAGGCTTTTGAAAAGTGTAGGAGCATTCTCAATAAAGAATGCGGACTGCATGACTGCCAACAGCACCTTCACAAAAAACTCTGTTTTAGGCATTTACGGCAGGGATATTGAGATAATCCCGATGGGAGTGGATTTGAGGAGCTTCAGCCCAAAAAATAAGGATGCAAAAATAAGGGAGAAATATGGAATAAATGGCAGTTTCATATTATTTGTTGGCAGGCTTGCGGAGAAGAAAGGAACAGAATACCTTATAAGGGCAATTCCTATGGTTTTAGAAAAGCTGCCTAACTCAAAGCTGCTGATAGTCGGAGACGGCCCTGAAAAGGAAAGACTGGAAAATCTGACTAATGAGCTGAAATTAAATAGAAATGTAATATTTGCTGGCAAGGTGATAAACCAGGATCTGCCAAAGTATTATGCAACAGCAGATATTTTTGTCGGGCCTTCTATAGTTGCCAAAGGCGGCGACACAGAAGGGCTTGGAATAGTATTTCTGGAAGCGATTGCATCAGGAACATGCGTTGTTGGAACAAATGTTGGCGGAATTCCAGACATCATAAAAAATAATGAAACCGGGTTGCTTGTTGAGGAGAAAAATCTGGAAGAATTGGCAAAAGCAATTGTTAAATTATTAAAAGATAAAAAACTGCAGCAGAAACTGAAAAAGAATGCGATGAATCATATAAGAAAAAATTATTCATGGGATATTGTTGCTGAAAAGTTTTCCAGTCTATATGCTAAAATATTATGAAAGCCTACAGGGAATGGGGGGAGCAGAAGCTTTTGATTGACGAAATTGAGCCAACCCACTACGTGAGAAATTTTCTAGTATACTCTACAATCAAGAAAATTTCTCAAAATAACAAAATAAATAATATATGCGAGATTGGATGCGGCGTAGGGAATTTGTCAAAAAAATTAGGTGAAAACGGGTTTAAAGTTGATGCTTTTGACTTGGACAGGAACGCAATCCAGTTAGCAAAACAATACAATCAAACCAAAAATGTCAATTTCTTCTCAAAAGACGTACTGAAGCTGGAAACCAGGAAGAAATACGATTTAGTGATGGCAATTGAAGTGATTGAGCACATTCAAGATGATATTGGTGCAATAAGAAATGCGGGCAGAATACTGAATAAAAACGGATTTTTGCTCATAACCGTGCCAATCAACGAAAAGTACAGAACTAATTTTGACAATAGGTCAGGTCATGTAAGAAGATATTATGTTGAAGACTTGACAGGCAAATTAAGGCAACAAGGTTTTAATATAGTTAAAACCAAGTATTTCAATTTTCCCTTCCTGTGGCTGTGGTATTTTTATGCGTACCTTCCATTCAGCGACAAATCAAGCAGGAATGCAGGCAAGGAAAAGAAATTGCCATTTTACGTGCTGTTTTTGAGGATTTTCAACAAACTCTTTTTGATTGACTTATTGTTCAACAGCAAAAGAGCCACTAATGTTATGATTTTGGCGCAAAATGGCTAACCACTAATTATTTTATCCAGTTTCTTCGCAATCCTGTCCCAGGAATATCTTCCTGCAATTTTCCTGTAATTGGCCTTTTTTGATGATTTTAAGATTGATTTAATTTTATGCTTTAGCGAATCCGCATCATCTGGCTCGCAAAGGCTCTCTTTAGGGGCGACATAGGCAACATCTCCTACTTTAGTTGCAGCAATTCTTGCATTGCAGGCCATGTACTCAATTAATTTGTATGGAAAGCAGTATTTTGTGAACTCATTTTCTGTGTTTGGTATAACCGCTACGTCAGCAGCATTTATTAAATCAACCACGCCGTTTTGATTCAGCTCTTTCAGCCAGATTATTCCTGTTCTGCCTAATTCCAGCTCCTCTCCTTTTACCTCCCTTATTTTTCCTGCAAGGACGAGATATAAATCTTTAAAATCGTTTCTTAAATCTTCAAATGCTTCAATCAATAAATGGATGCCCTGCATCTTCTGCAGCGTCCCTGTGTATGCGATTATTTTGGCATTTAATGGAAGATTTAATTTTTTTCTTGAAGTAATTTTGTCTCTTGGCTTAAATAATTTTAAATCAGCGCCATTCTCAATTACAAAGACATTCTTTTTTCTAATGCTGCTGATCTTATTTTTTAATGAATTGCTTACCATTGTGATAATATCCGCTTTTCTTATAGCTTTTCTGTCAAGCAGCCCAAAAAATGGAATTTTATAGGTCAGGTATGTTTCATAATTGTCGTGCAGGTCATAAAGGAATTTAATATTGTATTTTTTCGCAAAATGATAGCCAAAAACGCCCCATAATGGATCGCTTGTTGCAATGAGTAAATCATATTTTTTGCCTTTTAGCTTTTCATTTAGATGTTTTATAAAGCTAAAGAGGTGCCTCATGCCAAACGGCCTGATATAAACATTTATTCCGTGAAGCTTTATGTCTTTGCCTTCAAATTTTTTATAATCAGCGCAGAAAAAGTCAATGTCGTGACCTATTTTTTTTAAAGCTTCAAATAGCCTGACTTGTCTTCCAAAATCCTCTTCTATGATGTCTCGGGTTGCTGTGTATCTGCTTGTAAGGACCAGGATTTTCATATATACCCATATTCAGATTATTGATTTAAAAAGCTTTTGGCAAACGAAGCTTTGTTGGGAATATTTTTAAATAAGATGAGTTTAACCTGCCTTAGGGTGATATAAATGAGCGTCATAAGTAAAAATGAAACCTATTTTAATGAACAGTTCATTCCAGCACAAGTTAATTTCCCACGCGGATTAGCTCCAGCCAAATTAAGATTACGGCGAAAAAATGGCGACTATGTAGTGCAGATTGTCGAATTATTGAAAGACAATCCAGTGAGGCCTTTTTACAATATATCTATTCCATTTGATGATTATAGTAAAGCCGTTACGGAACAAAATAGAATTAAAAATATGTTAGAATCCGGAGCGAAAATTATTGTTACAGGCATTGGACAAGCTTCTGTCTGTTCTATTGATGAAATAGCTAATTGGCAATAAATTTTTTACTATTTCCTGCTCATATCCGCTATAAACCCAAATATTATTATTTGCAGTCCAATGCTTAAGATAAGTATGTCCAGCATCATGAGCGCAAAATGGCCCACTATTCCCGTGGTAAAATGAAGATAGGCAAGATAAAGCCCGATTAAGAAGCCAAGGCCGAATATTATTGATCCGATGCTGCCAAAAAATCTCAGCGGTTCATAATCCCTGTACGTCCTTATGATGTTGATCCATGCCCGGATTGCATAGCCAAACGGGCTTGATATCAGCCTGCTTTTTCCGTCCCTTTTTGCAAAATAAACAGGCACTTCCTCAATTCTGAATTTTGCTTTCACGGCCCTTATTATCTGCTCCTGGGTATAAGTGTGGTTGGATGTTATGGGAAGCTGCGCGACTTTTTTTGTAAATGCCCTAAAGCCGGTCTGGGCATCGCTTATCCGGATTCCTGCAATCTGGGAGATCGCCTTTGAAAATGCCATGTTTCCAATTCTTTTGATGAAAGGCATGTACTCAATCCTGCCCTTGAACCTGCTTCCCAGCACAAGGTCACTGCCCCTTTTGATTTCTTCAAGGAGCTTCGGGATTTCTTCAGCCCTGTATTGCATGTCAGCGTCGATATGCACAATAACATCAGCTCCAAGCTCCAAAGCCTTTTCAATCTCTGTCCTGAAAGTCTCTGCAAGCCCGTAGTTCTTCGGATGAGAATAAACAACAGCCCCTGATTTTTTGGCTACACTTGCGGTCTTGTCTTTGCTTCCATCATCAACAACCAAAATTTTATAGTTATACCTGCCAGAATTCATTGCTTTCTTAATGCTTTCAACCACGCGTTTGATGCTTTTTTCTTCATTAAAAGCTGGTATCGTAACTGCTACTTTCATGCCTTTTGCAGAATAGTGATATATTTAAATATGTTACTGATTTTCTAATAAGTCGAAAATGCTTTTTAAAAAATTTTCAAAATTTCAGCTAATAGTGATAGCAGCGCTTCTTACGTCCTTAATAATGCAAATATTGATTGGAATGTTCCATAATTCAGTTGTATGGGACGAGCTTTGTTTTGTTGGGCAGGGAAGGGCTATATTAAGCACACTCAGCACTAAATATTCAATTTTTTCCGATCACCCCCCATTATCCTATTATCTCAACAGCTTGTTTCTTTTGCCATTAAAATTTGATAAAAATATACTGCAGGGTGGCGATGGCAACAAGCTCTGCTGGCAGATAGGGCATGATATTCTCTTTAATTCGGGATACAATACAAACCTCATATTGCTGTTATCTAGGCTGCCTTTTATAATTTTGTCTGTAATATTGGGAGCATATGTGCTAAAATGGGCAACTGAGCTGTTCGGAGCAAAAAGCGGCACGCTTGCCCTATTCCTATACTCTTTTAACCCGTCAATTATAGCTTATTCCGGGCTGGCTACAACGGATTTTGCGGTTGCAGCGATGATGTTCATCTCGATTTATTATTTCTGGAAGTTTGCAAACAACAGGTTTCAGAAAAATGTTGTTATGTGCGGGCTATTTTTTGCATTGGCCATGCTCTCTAAGGAGACTGCAATTATATTGCTGCCATTATTTTTATTAATAGGAATATTTGCTGCTTACCGCCATAAACTTGATTTAAGGATTTTTCTAAAAAGATTTGTTATAATCATTCTTATCGCATTTTTTGTAATGTGGCCATTTTATTTATTCCAGTTCGGCACAATATATGATCATCTCATGCCAAAATATTTTTCTGAAAAAGCCAGGGAAAAGATCATCAATATTCCATTAGTATCCAAGCCCGTACTTTTTGCATATGAAAGGATTAAGATGCCAATGCCGAGCCTTGTTGGAATGTACATCTATTTACCATACCAAGCTGTTCAGGAGAAGAGCAATTTCGTTTTTGGCAGGATTACTGAAAAGAATGTGTGGTATATGGGGCTTTTGACCCTTTCCCTTAAGACCCACCTGTCTTTGCTGATTATACTAATTATGCTTGTATATTTTTGGAGAAAAAAGGAACACGCCAAATCAGCTGGTGTTTTCCTGATGCTTCCAATAGTGCTGATACTGCTCTTCTTCTCTGTGATTAACAAGTTTTCAGGGGTTCGGCACATTCTGGTAGCTTACCCTTTAATTTTTGTATTGGCTGGAAGCATAATTAATTTCACTATCAAGAAAAAATTTGTTTTCAATCTGGTTATCTTCCTCCTGCTTTTCTCTTATTTTATCTCGGCTGTTTTATCCCAGCCTTACTATTTGTCTTACACCACTATTATAGTGGGCAGCAATGTGCAAAACATAGTTGTTGGGGCCAACCTGGATCAAGGCCAGGATTTATTGGAGCTAAAGGAGTACCTTAAAGAGCACAATATAAATAAAATCAAGCTTAGCTACTGGGGCTCTGTTGACCCAAAAGACTATGGCATAAGTTATGAATATATGCCTTCCCCTTCATTTCAGCCTTGGCAAAACAACTATTCCCATATTGTCGCTAACCAAACAAATGTCTCTGAAGACTGCTCTGAAAGAAAAGGGATGGTTGCAATCAGCGTAACTAACCTTCAAAACGTGCACCTCTTTAACAAAACCTGCTATGATTGGCTCAAGAAATATGAACCAATAGAAAGAATAGGGCATTCAATATTTATTTATGATATAAAATAAGAAACATCATTCTTTGTCATTGTTCTTCCACTTCCACATATGCTCTTCATCAATGAATTTTCTTTCCCATATCCACTGGCTTCCATTTCCCTTAAACCAGTCTATCGTCTTTTTCAGTCCTTCCTGAAAGCCAGTTGTCGGCTTCCATCCGGTCAATCTGTTCATTTTAGAATAATCTGCCTGCAGCCTTTCAACATCCAATGGCCTTAGGCGCCTGTTGATAACCTCTATATCCACCGAACTGTATCCCATTAAGGATCCTGCGATTTCTGCCATCTCCTTTATGCTCCAGTCTTTTCCGGAGCCCATGTTCACAACTTCGCCTACAGCATCGTTACACTTCATGAGTTCTATCGCGCCTCTGGCAGCATCCGTGACATAAGTCATGTCTCTTCTTGCATTTATGTTTCCAAGCTTTAGCCTGCTGCTTTTTGACAACTGCTTAATTAGCTCCGCAATTACATACGGCTGCGTTATTCTTGGGCCGTAAACGTTGAACTGCCTGAGAATAATCACCGGAATCTCTTGCTCATGGTGAAGTGTATAGCAAAGCCTGTCAGCTGCAAGCTTACTGACGGCATAGGTTGAGCACGGGAAAGTAGGATGGTTTTCATCCATTGGAACGTATTTTGCCGTGCCGTAAACCTCCGACGTTGAATATTGTATGATTCTCCTCACGCCTGCTTCTTTGGAGGCGAGCATCATGTTAAGAACGCCTCTTGCATCTACATCAAAAAATTCCTCTGGCTTGTCGTATGATTCCGGAATAAAGGGAAATGCAGCAAGATTAAAGATATACTCTATTCCGTGCTTGCTTAGGAGCTTGGAGAGATTTTTGTCCCTTATGTCGCCGTTGATTACAGTCAGCTCATCCTTGACTTCTTCTATATTCGCTACATCCCCGCTCGTGAAATTATCAAGAATTATGACATTTGAGCCCTCGCCAAGAAGTTCCCTTACCAGCGTTGAGCCTATAAAGCCAGCGCCGCCAGATACCAAAATATTTTTATTTTTGAAGTTCATTAGCCCCGGAAGACATCAGATAAAAATATATAAATGTATCGGAAGTGGGAAACTTCCATATTAATATCCTTTATTTAACCAGCTCTTTATAGTACTCTTCAAAACTTATTGGCTTCCAGTCAGGAAATTTTCCAGGGCCCTTTGGGACATTCCAGTATTCATTGTTCACAAGAATGCTAGCCTGCCAAATCCTGTTATATGCTTTATGCGGGACAAAATGCTGGATAAACTGTTTTTTTGCAGCGATGATTGAGCAGGCCCTCCAAAATAAATTTGGGAGCTTGATTGGCCTGTATGGTATTACGTATGCTCTGTGAATTATCCTGCTTATGTCAGCAAATGTTATTGCCTCTGATGACGGCGTATAAATTTCGTAATGACCGCCCCTACTCTTTTTGCCAGACACCATTATCAAAAATCTTACCAAATCATTCACATTCGCGATGCTCATCTTCCCCGGCCAGTTCAGCCTTGTAATGAACGAGCCATTGATGACCATCTTGTGGGTCCCGTCAAACAATCCGCCGGTCCTTGCACCTATGCCGTATACAGCAGGCACCCTCATTATAGACAGTCTAAATCCCATTTCTTTGCATTTCTTGATCAAATACTTTTCAGTAAGCAGCTTTCTGCGCCCGTACTCATTGGCAGGCTCATCGAATGGGCTGTTCTCATTGATTGGGTGAGAGTAGTCCTTCCTGTTATCTGTTACTGCAATCGAGCTGGTATATAGAAAATGAGTGCTTTTATTTAATGACCCTATCGCTTCAATCAGATTTTTGGTGCCGACATCATTGACGCTGTGATCCTTTACTGAAGTGTCTGTTATGGAAGCCAGATGATAGACAATCCTTGGATTTTTTGGGACTTTCTTTAATGTGGACTTATCCATTAAGTCTACCGGCATATAAGACAAGCCTAATTTTTTAAGATTGTCCCTTCCGGTTATTTCCAGGAAGGAGGATGAATTTTCATGAACAAGGCAGAGAATATCTCTTCTGCTGTGGATCTCGGACAATTCTGCAACAAGATGCCTTCCAATGAAGCCGCTTGCGCCCGTAACCAGAATTCCAGGTTTTTTTTTGTAAGCTGCCATGGAGCCAATTCTGGAAAGATTATCGTCTTATTTATAAAATTATCTTTGGGTTTCCTTCAAGTCTTCCATAAATTTTTTTGATAGCGATTCAAACCTTTTTCTTGAAATTTCCTTTCTTTTCCATCTCCCAATCTTTATGCCGTCATTGGGATCTCGCGGAATAACGTGAAAATGGGCGTGATTAATGTACTGGCCTGCACATTTGCCGTTATTGACAAGTATGTTGCAGCCTTTATGGGACTTTCTTATCATTTTTGAGATAAGTGCGGCATGCCCAGCCAGTTCATTCAATATATTTTTTGGGATATGCTCTACATACCTAAAGTGCTTTCTGGGGATAATTACAGTATGACCGTCCTCGTGCGCTGGAAAGTCTATAGAAAGGAAAGACATGATATTCTTGCTCTTGTGAATAGGAATAAATGGATACCTATTTTTGTTTGCCTTTCTTTTGCCGGAAGCAAATCCGCAAAAAACACATCCCATAACAGATAAATATAAGACCAAGTATATTAATATTATGAGTACGCATTAAGAATGAAAAATCTCTGGCTTTTTGACATTGACGGGACTCTTGTAGACATTAACAGGCTGCATCTGGAATCCTATAAGAAAATATACTTGTCCAACGGAATAAAAGTTCCGGACAAAGTGATTATATCAACTTTCGGAATGACTGAAAAGGAGCTCCATAAGGAGATATTCAAGGAAATTGGGCTTAAGTATGATAGCCATCTGGCTGAAAAAATGAAGAAAGAGCATGGCAATGCCCTTTTCAGTTCCATCAGGGAAATAAGGCACATAAAGCCGATTAAAGGAGTTCGTGAGTTACTGGACAGCATGGCAAAAAATAAGGAGTTCATTGGAGTTGTTACAGGAAACATAAAAGAAAATGCAATGCTTATACTTAAAAAATCCAGGCTGGCGCATTTTTTTAGCATCATAGGGTATGATGATGGCGGAAAATCAAGGAAGCAGATAGTCAAGGATACCATTTCCAGGGCAAGGAAAAAATTTAATTTTGAAAATGTGATTGTGATTGGCGACACGATTTATGACATAGAAGCGGGAAAATATGCAAAAGCGTTTACTGTCGGGGTTGCTACCGGCTCTGACAGCTTGGGCAAATTGAGGAATGCGAAGCCTGATGCTGCTTTAAGAAGACTAACTGATTATAAAAAAATATTGAGAGCTTTGCGGTTATGACGTTACGATTTCCACGCGCTCAAATTATATATCTACTTTTTAGTAACGAAAAATTTAAAAAGCACACGCTCTTTCAATAACAAAAATGAGAGATACAATCGAGCATATTGTCATTGAAACAAAGGACCATATTCCCCTTGACAGAAGTGCCGTGGAAAAGCGCACATTAAGCTTTCGCAGGGGAAGGTCACCAGCAAATTTCCATTTGGGCGGTAGGCAAAAAAGAATGTCTTATGAGGATGCCTTAAAATATCGCCAGCACCTTGCCGATACTGGCCAGATAAATCTGCGACATCCTGAATATGGTGATGAAACAAGGCCTAGTTTTGATCGGGCAAGAATTGAAGGAAATTTGATTCATGTATATGTTGGCTTAACGAGCTATCCTGCATTTAACGCTGATTTAGAGAGAGGTGCCCAAAGCCCAGAGATGAATGAGCGCTTAAAGCAGTTAGGCATCCGGCACTTTAATGACCCATGGGCTTATTTTCAGCAGGCAATAGGAACTGCAGGATTGGTAATAACAGCAAATGGCTCAGCAGTAATTGGAAAAAGAAACGACAGGGCTTATAATGGATTTTTTGATTCTATTGCAGGATATGTATTAATAAGTCCTTGGGAAATTGAGAAGCCAAGCTCAATAGATCCTCAATTAGATCTTGAAAGATTAGCTGAAGAAGAACTCGGCATAAGGGGAGGGGAAATAGAAAGTATAATTCCAGTAGGGTTTCATGGACACATTAACACAGGAGAATTTGATATTACATACATTGTCAAAGTAAATCTAGGCGACAGTCATTTTAGATCAGGATATTGGAAAAGCAAAGTAGATAAAACTAAACACAGAGAATTGGCGTTACTAAGCTTTGATGAAGTCCAATCTGTCTTAAAAGGGCAAATGATGCCAAATGAGCAATTTATGTATTCAACATGGGGTGCAATGAAAAGCCTTAGAAGAAAAGATTTGGGGATGTTTTGATCTGATTTTTAATACCCCTAACTTCCAGATTTAATCTCTTTCTCCAACTCCTTCACGTCATGCTCTACCATGATCTTAACCAGTTCTTTAAGCTTGGTCTTGGGCCTGTAGCCAAACGCTTTGCTAGCTTTTGAAAAATCCCCTGTTAAAGTGTCTGTCTTGCCTGGCCTCAAAAGCTTTGGATCAATCCCTATGTATTTTTTGGCATTAAGCCCAACGCATTTGAATGCCTCTTCTGCGAATTCCCTTATTGAATAGGTTTCCCCTGTGCAGATGATAAATTCATCAGGCTTTTTCTGCTGCATGATGCTCCAGGCAGCCTCAACATAGTCTTTTGCATATCCAAAATCTATTTTTATGCTTATGTCGCCTAAATACAGCTTTTTCTGCAGGCCTTTCGATATCCTTGCGGCTGCTTTTGTAATCTTTCTGGTTACATATTCCTCGCTTCTTCTTGGAGATTCATGGTTGTAGAAGATTGCTGTCGAGGCAAAAAGCCCAAAAACCTCTCTGTAATACCTTGCCAGGAGAAATGCGTATGCCTTGGCGCAGCCGTACATGCTCTGCGGTCTGAAGTAGGATTCTTCGGTTTGCGGAATGCGCGCCTTGCCGAACATGTTTGACGAGACCGGCTGGAAGAATTTTATTTTGCCGTCAACCTGCTTTATTATTTCAAGAATCCTGCCCACAGCAGCCCCTGTAATGTCAGACGTATAGTCAATAGAGTCATAGCTCCAGCTTACATGGTCCTGGTCTGCGAAATTATATACCTCCTGCGGCCTTACAGAATTTATAACCCTGTACAGAGATGTAGCATCTGCAAGGTCTCCCTTATGCAATGTAATCTTATTTAGAATGCCAAGTATATTCTTCTTGTTCCCTGTGGCTGACCTTCTTATCAGGCCATGGACTTCATAACCCTTGCCGAGCAAAAGCTCTGCTAGATATGAACCGTCTGCCCTGCTGCTTCAACTTGGCCGGTTATACCCAAAACAAGGGCTTTTTTTTGTGGCATTACCAATACACCTTTAGACTGCTATTTACTGCCTATTTATAAAATTAATCAAATTTCTCTATAACTAATTTTTTGCGGTTCATGAAGTCTTAAATCACCCTAAACTCCGGAATCGGGACAATAAACTTGCCTCCCTTTGCTCTCCATTCCCTTTCCCTTTCTAAAAACTCATTCAGAAAGGCATAGGGCAAAACCAAAAAATAATCAGCATCTTTTCTTGCCTCATCTTCGCTCATTATTGGAATCCATGTGCCGATTGTGTACCTTCCCCATTTTTCAGGGCTTTTGTCAGCAGCGCCTTCTATGATATTGTTATCTAATCCGTAATATTGCAGGATTGTGTTGCCTTTTGTAGAAGCTCCGTATACATAAACCTTTTTGCCTTTTTTAACTTCCTGCCTTATGAATTCAACGCATTTTTTTTTGTTGCCCTCAATTCTTTCAAAAAAATCCATGTAATCCTTTTTTGTGAACTTCTCATCAAATGCAATGCTTCCGCTCTTAAAGTGCCTTGCATACAGCCTGTAAGATCCGCCATTTATGTCATTTTCCTCTATCCTGAAAATTTCCATGCCATTTTTCTCAAAAAGGTATTTCAAAGATTCCAAGGAGTAAAACTCAAGATGCTCGTGGCATAGATTTCCTACGTCATTTTTCTCAAGCATGTTCTTGAGGCACATGAGCTGTGCAACAAAAATTCCATTATTCGCCATTGCTTTAGCAGCATCAGCGACAAACTGATTTGGATCTTCCATATCATAAAACATCCCAAGTGCTGTTACAACTTTTGCTTTTGGAACGTCAAGCTTTTGATAAGCATCATAAGCCCAGAAATCATGAATTACATATTCGCAGTTCTTCTTCAAAGAATCAATGAGGTTGTTTGCAGGCTCGCAGCCGACTCTTGTAATTCCTTTTCCGTAAAAGCTCAAAAGAGTTCCGTCATTTGCGCCAATGTCAAGCGCAACATCCCCTTTGCCAAGATTTGCCATCTTAGACACAGTATCAACAATTTCCTTCAGAGCCCTTTTCATTGTATCTGTGACACCGGACCTGTACCAGTAAAACCTTGCATACATAAGCTCCTGCGGCGCAGTATGCCTTAGCTGCAGCAGCGAGCAGTTGTTGCATAAAACCAGCTCCAAAGGCGCCTTGATTCCTTTTCCTATGCCCTCTCTCTTGACAAAATTGTTTACATACTGCATGCCTATTGAAAATACAGGCTCCAGCCTATCAAAGCCACATACCCTGCAGGTCTTTCTTGCAATAATCTGCAAATTCTCAATCGCAACAGTATCCTGGTCCATATAACATAAAGAGTCCTGAAACATTATTTAAATATGTTTATATCGTAAATCTGAATTTAATTATTTTTAGCCCATACTGCATCCCATACTTGAGAAGCGTAAGAATATTGCCATCGGTTTTTGAGGTTCCGCCTTTTCTTTGGCTGTAAACATATCCAACCTCGGCAATCCTAAGCCCCTTTTTATGGCATCTGTACATCAGCTCAATAAAATATTCGCCAAAGCCTTCCTTTGGAAATTTCACCCTCTTAAACACGTTCCTTTTAGCGGCTGCAAATCCTGATGTGTGGTCTTTGATATATTTTCCCAGCACAAATGAGGCAAATAGGTTTATTAAATCGCTAAGGAAGACCCTCCATTTGGCCCTTGCATCTCTGCCTCCTTTCACATAGCGCGACCCTATGACTATATCACAACCGTCTAATTTTTCCAGAAGCTTTGGAATTTCCTCAGGCGGGATTCCCAAGTCGCAGTCAAGCCATACAACAATATCTCCTCTTGATTTTCCAACCCCTCTTGCCAATGCAGATGCAAGGCCCCTTTCATCAGCCCTTCTTATCACTTTTGCCCTGTATTTTTTCATTTTTTCCACTATTTTCCATGTCTCATCTGGGCTGTTGTCATCTACCACTATTATTTCAAATAACTCATCTCCAAGGGCACTATAGGTCCTCTTGATGGCCTCTCCGATATTCGCGCTTTCATTATAGGAAGGAAATACAACAGAGACACGTTTTCTATTTTTCATTTTTAACTGACTTTAATTTTATGCAATCAACAATAAATCTTATCTGCTCTTTGGTCAGGTGGCTGGAAGAAGGCAGATAAAATCCCTTCTCCTCAAGCTCATCTGAACATGGGTACTTTCCGCCAATGTTCGGAAACCTTTTGTCTGCCCCCTTATAGGCAGGCTGCTTGTGCATCCCAATAAAAAAATTCCTAGTTTCAACCCCGGATTTTTCAAGATGGGCGACAAGCTCTTTCTTTCCCAATCCAAACTCCCTTTGCACGAGTATTCCATACATCCAATAAACATTTTTTGCCCATTCGGCTTCAGGAGGCGCAGTTATTCCTTTGGTATTCCTGAGCATTCTATTGTAGATTTGCGCATTTTTTCTCCTTGCCGATACAAGCTCCTCAACTCTCTCAAGCTGCGCCAGCCCGATTGCAGCCTGTATATTTGTCATCCTGTAATTATAGCCTATTTTCTGGTGCAGGAATCTAGGCTCGCCAAAATAATGGTTGCGCAGCTTTCTCGCATTCTCGGCCCATTTTTTGTTGCTTGTGACGACCATTCCGCCTTCTCCGCTTACTAAGATTTTGTTTCCATAAAAGCTGAAGCATGCTATGTCTCCAAGGCTGCCTGTTTTTTTACCCTTGTACTCCGCCCCGTGGGCTTCGGCAGCATCCTCGATTATTGGCAAATCATATTTTGAAGAAATTTTTTTCAGCTTATCCATGTCAACAGGATGCCCGTAAGTATGCACAACCATTATAGCTTTTGTTTTTTTGGTTATTTTTTCTTCAATTTTGCCGATGTCAATGTTCCATGTTCCAAATTCAGAATCAACCAAAACCGGCTTTGCTCCTGAGTAGATCACAGCGTTGCACGAAGCAATCATTGTGAATGTTGGTATTATGACTTCATCTCCGTGGCCTATCCCCATGGACTCGATGGCGAGGTGGAGGGCAGCAGTGCCATTGGAGCAGCTGATTCCATAAGGAACTTTGCAGTAGCTGCTGAATTTTTCTTCAAACTCTTTTATGAATCTTCCAGATGAAGATATCCATCCGGATTTGACGCATTCAATGACATACTTCAATTCATTTCCCCTTAAAGTTGGCTCGCAAACAGGTATCATTTAAACACCCCGCTGTCGTTCAACAGCCTTTTTATATAAGGATTAAAATTATTTTCGACTTTGCTGATTCTTTTATATGCGCTATATTCATCGTTGGGCTTAAGCCTGAACATCCTGTATTCAGGCTCGATGACAAAGCAGACGCTTATTGTATGTGCGCCTTTTTTGGTTTTTTGGCCGGATGATTCAAAGTATCCTGTGCCAAAAAATGCCTCATAAGTCCCGATTTGCTTTGTGATTTTAACTTTAATTCCTATTTCCTCCTTTGCTTTTCTGAGCATGGCTTCTTTAAATGTTTCCCACTTGAATATCCTTCCTCCGACAGCCCACCACTGGTTTTTTGCCGGCGCCCTTGACCTTTTGAAAAGATATACATTTTTTCCGGATTTGAGAATGCCGTCAACGCAGCATATCGGCATCATGGCAACGATTTTCCTATACAATTGAGCCGGGATGTGCTTAACTGATATATTCTTTTTCTGCATCTTTTCCTCTGTAAGGCCCCTGCTTCAGCTCTGCAAGCTTGGAATCTTCAAGAAAGACAAGCTCATGAGCGCAGTTTAGGACTATCATGTCGCCTTTGTCCATGACTATTTTTTTGAACAGGGAATTTTTATGATATATTCCTACCTCAACCTTCCCCTTTTCAAGATAAAAGAATTCCTGCGGCGCAAGATTTTTGAGCTCCTTGAAAGGGATGTGCCTGTGCGGCTTGACATGGGTCCCTGCCTTGCTGAAATGCACCCCGAGCTGGAATGGGAAGCTGTCAGGCGTCACAAAGCTCAGGCTAGGAGCATCAAAATCGTGCCTTACGACCACAGCAAGAAGCTCTTCGTTTGCGTATATTTTCTCGACCTTTTCGCCCATTTTTTCTCCTCGGACAAATAGATAAAGATTTAAATAGATTTCTATTTTTCGGTATTATGTACCTGTCTTTAATTTTATTTTTTCTGTATACATGGGGCCTTGGGTTTACCCTGCTGAAGCTATTGAAGGAGCCTGAAAATTTTTTTGAGAGAAACATCATAAGGGTTGGCGCAGGCCTGTGCCTTATCCCGCTTCTCGGCATAGTGCTCAGCATACTAAGCATCCCAGTGGACTGGAGGCTATTCGCTGTGATAAGCTTGATTGGCCCATTTTATTTTTTAATCAGAAATTATAAGGTCATTAAGGGCAGCATTGCCGGCATTAAACTTAAAAAATCCGACTTGAGCCTGTTCTTGGTGCTGCTTGTTGCACTTGCTTCCTTTTTCATGTATTACAAGGGTGCATTTTCATACCCTTATTTGGAAGATGATGACTCATGGTCGCATGCAGTCGGGGCAAAATACGTGTCATCAGAAAAAACATTCTTCAATCCCAATGGGGGAATTCATTACCTTGATCCTTATCCTCCGGCGTATGACGGCACTTTTGGGCTGCTCCACCAAAGCTCCGGCTCTGTATACTGGACTCTTAAGTTTTTCAATGCTCTTGTCATTTCCCTAAGCATTCTTTTCTTTTACCTCTTTTTTAAAGAGCTGACAAGCAGCTCTGTAATTTCAGCATTCTCAACAATTGTGCTGGCTATGATTCCGTCATACCTAAGCCATTTCATATGGGCGCATTCATTCATTCCAGGATTCATCTTTTTGTCCTTCTTGTTTTTGGAAAAAATTAAGCATGACAAAAGATGGATCTTTGCAGCATCAGTTTCCATATCAGCATTGATACTCACTTCATTCACGCAGGCCATAAAGTTTTACATGCTGCTTATGATATATTTTTCAGTAAAAAGTGTTGCTGATAAGAGGTTTCACTTGGAAACCATAAGCGCAGGAATTTTAGGGTTTTTATTATCTTTAGTTTGGTGGATTCCCCTGGTTTTTAGGTATGGGGGAATGTTCAATCTTCTGGAAGCCCTTGGAGCCAAACAAAGCAGGGCAACCATACCGCTGGACTATTTCAGCAGCACTTATCTCTATGCCGCTGCAATAATTTTGCTGGCTTTGGCATTTGCATATTATTTCCTTAAGAAAAAACTTTCTCCTCCTCAAGTGCATTATGCAGGCGTTGTAGCGGCAATTTTTGCATCAGCAGCCTATGCGGTCTTGTACTCATTTGTTAATGAGTCTGGAACTGCCGACAGGATTTACGATTTCAATGATTTCTTTATAGCGCAGAAGCAAAACATGGTCAACAATCCGATAGGGATTGGGACAGCTGCATTTCTGCTTTGCTTTGCCGCGCTGCTGCTTATCGGGCTGGAATTATATGGTATACTAAAGCAGAAAAAAGGAGCAATTTCAAGGCCTGTATATAATTCTTTATTGGCTTTGGCAGTTGCAAGCTCAATCTCCTTATTTATTTCTGCAATTTCCTTTTCTTTTTTTAAGCTCGATAAAAATATCATTGCAAAATGGGGAGTTCCTGCCATAAAGCAGTGGATGCTGCGTGATGCTGATAAATACAACTACATTTATTCATTTTCGTTCAAGATTTGGGGAGTCTACCTTCTTATTGCGTCGCTGATTTTGATTGCGGCAATTTATCTGTACTTTGTATACAAGGAATATATCCAAAATCAGAAGCTATGGGTTCCATTATCTTTGCTTTGGCTTGCTTATGCTTTTGCAGGAATTTATGATATTCCGACGCAGCTATTTACCTTCAGGATATGGATGATAGTTGCATTTGCTGTAAGCATGCTGGCAGCATACCCTATACTTATGCTGCAGAGCCTTGGCAGCAGATTAAAAATCCTGAAAGCCGCAGTTGTTGTTTTGCTTGTAACCCTTATATTCTATACTTCAGGAATTCAAAAATATGCTGTAAACACTTCTCCAAACTGGCCTGCTGGCGGCTTTTGGACGTCTTTTGATGAAATAAACGGCTATGTGTGGATGAGAGATAATATAGCCCAAGACACAAATGTTTTTACATTCGCGAACTCGGGAGCCGTTATAGGCATGGACATGCATATTTGCCATTGGTGCAGGGAAGTAGCTGACTATCAGAAAAACGGGTTCAATCAAACAGCAGAGGAAAATTACAACTGGCTGAAGAGCAACAAGTACAGGTACATTTTGATTGACGGGCAGACTGCCAGAAAATTCGGCATTAACCAAACAACCATTAAGCTGCAGTCAATGTCAAAATCCGGAATGTTCAAGCCAGTGCATCAAACTAATGGATTTATTTTGCTGGGGCTTTCCTAATCCTCATAGAACAATTCAAGATTGCCCATGCTTTTTTCATACCATTTATAGGTCATCCTTATTCCGTCTTGAATACTGACATTGGGGCACCATCCCAAAGATTCTAATTTTTCAATTGAAGGAATCCTTCTTAATATTTCTCTCTCCCTTGTCCTTGTATCTTTGCCGAATCCTGCGATTTTTGGCTTCAGGCTTTTTCCAGACACTTTTATTATCATCTCTGCCAAGTCTTTCATTGTTATCTGGCCAGTGCCGGCTATGTTGTAAGCCTCACCCTTTGCGCCTTTCTTTCTCACAGTTTCAATGCCGCTGATTATATCAGATATGTGCGTAAAGCACCTTACCTGGCTTCCATCCCCAAATACAACAGGAGCCTCGTTGTTGAACGCTTTCTGAATAAAAATCGGCACAACCCATTCAAACCCCTGCCCAGGACCATAAACGTTGAAAAGCCTTACAGGATTTATATCCATCCCATATTCTTTCACATATCCGTAAGCATACATTTCAGCAGCCAGCTTAGAAACGCCATATATGCTGACAGGGCTTTTTGGGCTTTCTTCCCTTAATGGGATTTCCCTTGCCTCGCCATACACTTCAGAAGAAGAGGTGTAAACAATTTTTTTGACACTTGTCCCAAGGGCGCTCCTGAAAACATTTACAGTCCCGTCTATGTTGACTGCCAGCGTATTCAGCGGCTTTTTGTCAGAGCTGATGACGCCAAGCTCAGCAGCAAGATGATACACCATGCTGCAATCGCGCATATCCCACCTCAGGTCTTCAAGCACGGATTTCTTTACAAACTCCAGGTTAGGGTGGCTGAACTTTATCGTCTTGATGTCTATCACTTTTACATTATTTCCCTCATTGAGAAGGTGCTTCACTAAGGCATGCCCTATGAACCCGTTGCCGCCTGTAACAAGTATCTTCATTCCCCGGCGAAACGCAAGTTTGTTTATAAATTTTGTTTAATTGGCAACTTAGTGATTTTTCTTTAATCTGGCAAACATTTTTAAACGAATTTGTTTTCTGGATGGGCATGGCTGAAGCTGAAAACCAGGGGCAGAATGCCCATATAAGATGCAGAACTATTATAGAGGTGCTTGGCAAGCCCAAGGAGCATGTTGAAGCTTCGCTTAATGAATACACTAAGCATATCAGGGAGGATTCTGAGCTTGTTGTATTGAATGAGGAATCCTCTGAGACAGTTGAGCGAGGGCATCTATGGAGCAAATTTGCAGAGCTTGATTTGGTGATAAAAGGAACTGGCAAGCTCATCAGCTTTTGCTTTGAGTATATGCCCTCCTCTTTAGAGGTAGTCAAGCCAGAGAGCTTAATGATGCAAAACTCGGAATTGTCAGGATTTCTCAATGACCTTCAGGCAAGGCTCCACAATGTGGACATGGTTGTCAAGCAGCAAAAGGCTGAAAATGAATTCCTGAAGCAGAATTTCAATGCCCTTATCCACAATGCAATACTTATATGCCTGAAAGTGAGCCCCTTCTCTTTGGAGCAGCTTTCCGGAATAACAGGGGTAGCAGGCAAAGAGCTTGAAATTTTTGCTGGTAACCTCGTAAAGGAGAATAAGGTTAAAAAAGAGAACGGAACTTACAGCCTGGCATGATTTTAATTCGTTAAACAATATAATATTATAATTTTATGGCAGACCAGAAAAAACCCCCTGTTAAAAGCAAGGTGGAAGCGGTGCTTTTTTCCACAGGCCACAGGATAAGCCTTGATGAAATGAGCAGGCTGTGCCGCTCCGGAAAAGAAGAGGTTCTTTCCTCTCTGAAAGAGCTTCAGCATGAATATGACGAGAAGCAGTCCTCATTAATGCTTGCTGAAGAAGGCGATTTCTGGAAATTCACTGTAAGAGACCATTTCATTCCGATTGTGAGGAAGATAGTTACAGAAACCGAGCTTACAAAAAGCGTTATGGAAACGCTTGCAGTAATAGCGTTTAAATATCCCATTCTTCAGTCAGACCTTATAAAAATAAGGACTAACAAGGCATACGACCACTTAGTAGAGCTCGAAAAATCAGGATATATAACCAGGCAGAAGCGCGGAAGGACCAATCTAGTAAAGCTGACTGAAAAATTCTTCAAGTATTTTGACCTTACAGAGGAAAATCTCAGGGACAAGTTCAAGGATTTTGAAAGCATAGCAAAGGCAATAAAAGAAAAAGAGCTGGAAGTAGAAGGCATCAAGGAAGACCAGCGAAAAAAGGCAGAAGAGCTGAAGCAGCAGGATGAGAAAATCAGGAAGGAGATTGAATCATTGGATCAGCCAGGAGAAGAATTCAAAGTGCCTTTGGAAACCTATGAAGCTAAACAAAGCAAAGTCATAACAGAGGAGTTTGTAAATAAAAACAATTTGATTGTTGAAAAAGAAAAAATGGGCGAATTGGAAATTGTTGAAGATGTTCATCGCGAAAAGCATCCGCTGAAAAAAGATGCGATAAGGCACCGAGAGCTTGAGGAAGATTTCTTGCGCCAGGAGCCGCAGCAAAATGACATTCAAAATGCAGCTCATCTGCAAGCAGAGCAAATGTCAGTACCTCAGGAAAAGCCAAATGCTCCACATGTTAAAAGGGAAAAAAGAGGAATTAAGCTCACTCCGGAAATGGAAAAAAAAGTGGAGCAGAAAGTAGATGAGATGCTCGGCATTCAAGCCAAATCCAAGGAAAAGGAAGAAAGTTCCGATCAATCAAATCAAAATTAGCAACTAAAATGTTACTTCTGCAATGCCCAAAATGCAAAAATAAGATGAAATACCAAAGCAAAGACATTTATTTGCCCGGAAAGAAAAAGAAATGTGTTTATTGCGGCTTTGCGATGTCTGCCAGCAAGTCAATCATTAACAAGATATAATTTATTTTCTATATTGTAAATTTCTATATAGTAAATAATGTAAAAACATAACCCTTATAAATCTCAAAATATCCCGTTTTATAGACGACAAAACCTCCTTCAAATTCTCAAAAAATGACAGAAGAAACACAAGAGAAAATAGGCACAAAAATAATACCTAGAGTCATACAAGACGAGATGAAACAGGCATATTTAGATTACTCTATGTCTGTTATTGTTGGAAGAGCATTACCAGATGCAAGGGATGGCTTAAAGCCTGTGCATAGACGTGTTTTGTTTGCAATGAATGAATTAGGGCTAAAAAATAACCAGCCATTTAAAAAAAGTGCGCGTGTGGTAGGAGAAGTACTTGGAAAATTTCATCCCCATTCTGATATTGCAGTCTACGATACTCTAGTTCGCTTAGCCCAAGACTTTTCAATGCGATATCTTTTAGTTGACGGCCAGGGAAATTTTGGATGCTTTACATCAGATACAAAAGTCAAGCTAGCAGACGGAAGAGACTTATCTTTTGCAGAGCTGATAAGAGAACATGAAGAAGGAAAAAAGAATTTTACATTTACTGTTGGCGAAAAAGGAATTATCAAAATAGCTGAAATAAAAAATCCCAGATTGACAAAAAAAGACGCAGAAATAATGAAAGTCATTTTGGATAATGGGGAAGAAATTAAATGCACATTAAATCATAAGTTTATGCTAAGAGATGGAATTTATCGTGAAGCTCAGAATTTAATGGCTGGAGATTCTTTAATGCCGGCATATTTCAGAATTTCTACTAAAGAAGATGATCCCAATGTTTCTGGTTATTCAATGATTTTGCAGCCCAAATTAAACCTTTGGAATTATGTACATGTTTTATCGGACGAAATTAATTTAGAAAATGGCGTTTATTCAAGATCTGCTGGCAGAATTAGGCATCATATAGATTTTAATAAGCTAAATAATAATCCAACGAAGACTCCAGAATACCGCAAACAGATTCACGATAAAATTGCCGCAAGCAGCAAAAGAAGATTAACAAACTTTACAGGCAAAAAGAAATTTCTGAATATTTGCGCATATATCAAGAAAAATAACTTAGGAATTGAAAAATATTATGGAAACGACATAAATTTAGTTTTATGCGAGGTCAATGGAAATCATAAAGTATCCAGAATCGAGTTTTTAAATGAATTTACTGATGTATATGATATAACGATAGATGGAAATCACAATTTTCCTTTAAGTGCGGGAGTTTTTGTGCATAATTCTGTCGACGGTGACCCTGCAGCGGCCATGAGGTATACAGAATGCCGCCTGACAAAACTTGCAGAAGAAATGCTTGCAGATATCGACAGGAAGACAGTAAGGTTCATTCCAAATTTTGACAATACAACAGCTGAGCCAGTCGTTCTTCCTTCAAAGCTTCCTAATCTGCTAATCAACGGCAGCTCAGGAATTGCAGTCGGAATGGCAACAAACATTCCTCCGCATAATATTGTTGAAATAATTGATGCCGTGGTAATGCAGATAGACAGGCCTGATGTTGAAATTTCAGATATTCTGGCTGTTGTTCATGGCCCTGACTTTCCAACAGGGGCGCTGATATGCGGCAGAAGCGGGATAAGGGAGGCGTATTCTACAGGCAGGGGAAAGATTCTCGTAAGGGCTAGAACAAGCATCGAGGAAGACAAGAATAGGCGCACAATAATTGTTACTGAAATACCTTTTATGGTCAACAAGTCAGAGCTTCTTGAGGAGATAGCAGACCTTGTAAGCGAAAAGAAAATTATTGGCATCTCTGATTTAAGGGACGAAAGCGACAGGCATGGCATAAGGGTTGTCGTTGAATTGAAAAAAGATGCTGATCCTAATGTGGTCATTAATCAATTATTCCAGCATACAAGGATGCAGACGACATTCGGGATAATAATGCTTGCATTGGTCAACAATGAGCCAAAAGTGCTGAGCATAAAGCAGCTGATTCACTATTATATAGAGCACAGAAAAGATGTCATAAGAAAGAGGACATTGTTTGATCTTAACAAGGCACAGACAAGGGCGCATATCCTGGAAGGGCTGCTTGTTGCCCTTGCAAACATAAATGACGTAATAAATCTGATAAAGGGCAGCAGCTCAGTTGAATCCGCAAAGCAGTCCCTGGAAGAATCCTATAATCTCACATCAGAGCAGTCAAATGCAATCCTTGAGATGAGGCTCCAAAGATTGACTTCGCTTGAGCAGGAAAAGTTAAGGCAGGAGCATTCTGGCCTGCTAAAGCTTATTGAGGAGCTTGAGTCAATTCTTTCAAACCCGCAGAAAATTCTGGATATAATAAAAAAGGAGCTTGGCGAACTGAAAGAGAAATATAATGACAAAAGAAGAACAGAAATCATCGAAGAGGAAAGCACGGACCTCGAGACAGAGGATTTGATAAAGGATGAGGAAATGGCTATAACAATCACCAATTCAGGCTACATAAAGAGGCTGCCATTGCAGACATACAAAATCCAAAGGAGGGGCGGCAAGGGAGTTATTGCGGCAGCTACAAAAGATGAAGATATTGTGAAGGATATTTTTGTAGCAAGCACGCATTCATACATGCTTTTTTTTACAAACAAGGGAAAAGTGCACTGGCTCAAAGTCTACAATATACCTGAGGCCAGCAGGCAGGCAAGAGGAAAGGCAATAATAAACCTTCTTCAGCTTTCAAATGATGAAATTGTTAATGCATTTGTTCCTGTCAGGGCTTTTGACAATACCCATTATCTTATTATGGCCACAAAAAAAGGGACTGTAAAGAAAACAGAGCTTATGGCTTACAGCAACCCGAGAAAAAACGGAATCGTTGCAATCACGCTTGAGCAGGGAGATGAACTTATCAATGTCGAGCTGACTGACGGAAACCAGCAGATAATTTTAGCAACTAAAAATGGGAATGCAGCAAGATTTGAGGAAAAAGATGTTAGGTCAACAGGAAGGTCTGCCCAGGGAGTCAGAGGAATAAGATTAAGGGATAATGACGAAGTCATAGGAATGGTTGTTGCATCAGATGAAAAGACTCTGCTGACAGTGACTGAGAACGGCTATGGAAAAAGAACCCTCATATCAGAATACAGGCTAATTAGCAGAGGCGGCTCAGGAGTGATAAACATCCAGTGCAGCGAAAGAAATGGAAAAGTTGTCACAATATGCGACGTAACAGATAATGACGATTTAATCTTTGTCAGCAGGAACGGAATTGTAATAAGGTGCCCTTCAACTGATATTTCTGTTATTGGAAGAAATACACAAGGAGTTAGGGTTATGAAGCTGGAAGAAAATGACAAAGTTGTGAGTGCTGTCAAGATTGCAAAAGAAAATGTTGTTTAAAAAGATTTAAATACTTTTCATTTAGATGAAGAATGGATGAAAATTAATAAAGGGGAAAAAGAGTCGAGTTCATTTTTTTTTATATCGGCTGCATTGATATTGATAGCTGGCATATTCTTCTTTATGGGCTATTTTGATAATAGGCTTTCATCAATAACAAATAAAGTAGTGGCAGCTGGGGCTGTTACACCTACTGCAAATCTCTATGTCCGTGATGGCGGAACTGGTACGACGTGCACAGATTGGGGAGCAAACGCTTGTGATACTCTTCCAGCCATTCTCCAGCGAGGAGCGACGTACTATATCGCTGATGGCTTCTATGGCAGCTACACCTTTGATGATCCTGTTTCTGGGACACAACCGATTACCGTCAAAAAAGCCACCATTGCTGAGCATGGAACTGCCACCGGCTGGGATAATACTTATGGCGACGGAACTGCTGTTTTTAGTGGTATAACTTTTACTACTTCCTACTGGGTTTTTGATGGCGTAACAGGTGGGGGGACAAGCACCTGGAATTCCGGCAAGGCTACTTCAGGTTTTGGCTTTGAGGTTACGAGGACTCCTCCGAATGTCTGTGGGGACAATGGCAATCTGGTTACTTTAGGTGCGAGCGTTTCTAATATTATTATCAAACATGCCAATATTCATGCTGGCAGCAACAACTATCCCATAAATGGCATCAAAGGTACGAATGGAGCAAGTAACATCATTATTTCTGACAATGCCATTTACACAACCTTCGGGCCAGCATTCCATATCGGAACGTGGAGCAATGCGGTCATAGAACGAAACTACATAGCGGATGTGAGAAATACTGGCGCTACCGATCCGCGTGGCTTTTGCGCGAACTGGCACGCCGAAGGGATTTCCTCGATCGGCACCAACAACAACCTAACCGTCCGCCACAATCTCTGGGATCGGATCGACGGCACCGCGGTCATCGCCGGAGTTAATGTAGGTACCTCAAACAACTGGAAAGTATATGGCAACATATTCTCGCGGAGCGTTACCCCAATCTACTACTACTTTGAGCCATCGCCCGGTACGAACCGGCAGACGATGAATAATCTCGAGTTTTACAACAACAACATCGTCAATATGCTCGGGGGTTCCCAAGGAGGCATTATGATCCAATCCGGCTCCAATAACCGAATTTACAACAATATCTGGTACAACAATATTGCGAACTCTTTCGCCATATCCGGGACGCACGATTACAATTTCTTCTCTGATAACCGAAGAACCGAGGGCTGCAACCCCGCCTGCGACAAGGACGCGGAAGGCGCTGCCGGCGAAGCCAATGCCCAGACTTCATCCGGCGATCCTTTCGCCGGCGGCAGCAACGTGGATCCTTTGACCGGTAATTTCCATTTAAAGTCAGCCACCAATCGGGGAACTTCTCTGCCTTCACCCTATGATGTTGATCCAGATAACGCTATCCGCGGCGTTGATGGTGTGTGGGACAGAGGAGCGTATGAATATGTTCCTTCTACTTTGCGCATTTACTATGTTGCCCAGGCAGGGAATGATGCTAATCCAGGCACTTTATCACAACCATGGAAAACCATTCAGAAAGCGGCAAACACGGTGCAGGCCGGCGACACAGTCATTGTGAGCGCAGGAACGTACAACGAGCGTGTCACTTTTTCTGCTGGCCATTCCGGCAGCGCCGGCAAGAAGATCACTTTCATCGCCTCTCCGCTCAAGTCCGTGATCATGCAGGGATTTGACACCACCAACGCCAACTACCTGCGCATCGAGGGCTTCAATATCACCGGTTCGCCGCCGTGGTGGAAAGGCGGCGGCGTGTGGCTGTCAAGCAACAACGTGGAGATTGTCGGGAATTATTTTTATGATTTGATCGGCGCGGGGGTATTAACGTTCTGGGACCAGAATAAGCTGCTGCAGAATACCTACATAGCCAACAACCACATTTATCACTCCGGAGCAGGGATTTATGCCGTTGGTAATAACGTGCTTGTAGAAAACAATGAAGTGGAGCGGTTGTATACCCAAGCAGGCAGTCCGGATGCGGATTACGCGCGCTTTTTTGGCAGCAATATCACTTTCAGAAATAATTTTTTCCATGGCACGCAGGAAAACGAAACCGGTGCGTCGCACGTTGATTGTTTCCAGACGTATGACGTCAATGGGGAATATGCCCAGCACGTTCTGATAGAAAACAATGCCTGCTATAACTACGATCAAGGGCTGATGGTGAGTACCGCCAAATACCGCAATAGCTATGACTTTACGTTACGAAATAACGTCTTTGCCCACTCCCTAGCATGGGGGCTGTCGGTCTATGCTGTTACTGATGTCAAGGTCTACAACAATGTGTTTGCGGACGTGAAGTATCACGGCGTGGGATTCGGTGCGGGCGCGACGGGAGAAGTAAAAAACAATATCTTTTATAATGCCGGCAGCAATTACTGGGCAGACGCCGAGACCAATGCCACCGTGACCGGCGGCTACAACATTCTCTATCCCGAACACTACCCCTGGTTCAAAACAGCAACGGATATTATCAAAGACCCGCTGTTTGTGGATGCGGCCAATGATAATTTTCATCTCAAAAGCAATTCGCCTGCAATTAATGCGGGAACGGTTATAAGCGAGTTTAATTATGACAAAGATGGCACCTCCCGCCTCCAAGGCACGGCATGGGACATCGGAGCGTATGAATATGCCACAGGAGCTCCACCAACCGCCACCTATTACATCCGAAGCGGCGCGACTGGTTTGACCTGTGCTGACTGGGGAGCCAATGCCTGCAATGCATTGCCTGCAACTCTCCAGAGAGGAGCCATCTATTATATCGCTGATGGCAGCTATGGTTCATATACATTCGACGATCCGGTTTCAGGAACACAAACCATTACCATAAAAAAAGCGACTGTTGCAGAGCACGGCACGAGCACAGGATGGTCAGACTCTTACGGCGACGGCACAGCCGCATGGGGAGCCGTGACGTTCAGCACCTCATACTGGGTTTTTGATGGCGCTACAGGCGGCGGGCATGGATCGTGGACATCAGGACATGGCTTTACGTTTTCCTCGCCTGCGGGAACTAATGTCGCTTACGTCAGCCTTCCAGACGGAGTTTCAAATATCATCGTCCGGCATTCCTCATTTACCCAGACTGGCAACACTGAAGCAACGACTATTGGTGCGCATGCATTTTACGCTCCTGGCACACTCAGCAATTCCCTATTTGAATATAACTACTTCGAGAACTTGGGTGGGTTGCCATTTCTCTTCCGAAATGGGGCTGGCAACGTAATTCAATACAACTGGTTGGGGAACATCTGCGGTCAAAGCGTAGCAGATGTAAATCAGCACTGCGAGGCACTGGTGTTGTGGGACATGGATGACGTGCATTTCCGGTGGAACTATATCGGAGAGTCACCGTCCAGCGGCGGATTCGTCAAAAACGCCAATCCAACATCTGACTCGATTCGCATCTATGGCAACGTCTTTCGCAATGGTTTTCCAATTAACTGCAACACAGGACCCTGCACCAATTGGCGCATCTTCAACAACGCTTTTGTCACTGGCATTACTGGACCGCTTGGCGGAGATGGAGCCCGCTCCGGATTTTTGGTTTACAACAATATCATTCGCAATGCCAACGTGGCATCGTTAGGTGGCACGCACGACTACAACTGGTACAGCGCTG
Organism: Candidatus Woesearchaeota archaeon; assembly: GCA_016177615.1. Classification (GTDB taxonomy): domain Archaea; phylum Nanobdellota; class Nanobdellia; order Woesearchaeales; family GW2011-AR4. The sequence continues at coordinate 43,755 of JACOUX010000057.1, forward strand.
TTACTGGCACTAGCTGCAGCATGCAGTCAAGCGCTCACGAAAACGTTAACAAATTGTATCCCGGTAATTGCGACACGGTCACTGAGACGCTCAATCCATTCGTTAACATAAATGGAGCGACTCCAGAGTCTTTGAAACTGGCTAATCCACTGAGCGGCAATCCTGGAACAGATGTTTGCGCTCTGGACTCGTGTACCGGGAATAAGTTTTATAATCTCGATGCATTCGGAAACATCCGCGGCGCTGACGGTGTGTGGGATAGAGGAGCATACGAATACACTGGCTCTTCCCCGCTCTCACCGCCAGCAGGCACGTTCTACATACGCGATGGAGCTACTGGCACAACATGCACTGACTGGGGAGCAAATGCTTGTGATACTCTTCCAGCCATTCTCCAGCGAGGAGCGACGTACTACATCGCTGATGGCTCCTATGGTAGCTACACCTTTGATGATCCTGTTTCTGGGACACAAACCATTACCATCAAAAAGGCCACTCTCGCGGATCATGGGACGAATACAGGATGGCAATCGAGTTATGGCGACGGCGTGGCGTCCTTTTCAGGCATCAGGTTTTCCACCCCCTACTATACCTTTGATGGTGTAGTTGGGTCGGGTAAGACCGGACATGGTTTCGAAGTCCAACCCAGTTCGCCCGCTGACGCTATAGTTTTGTCAGGAAACGTGAACAACATCGTTTTCAGACACATCAATGCTCACATATATAACGAAGGTACAGCGAAGACTTCCATGACGACATTTACCATGATCCTCAAGGCAACAACCGGCACGACAAATAACATCATAATAGAAGACTCCTATTTCCATCACGTTTTCGGATGCCAAATGCAGGTTGTCGGCGCCAACAATTGGATTATTCAGAACAATTATATGTCTAATCAAAGGTCTACGGCAGAGCAGCATGCTGCACTCTGGTGTGACCAGTCAAGCGACAACGTGATATTCAGAAATAATATGTTTGTGGATATTGAAGGAACGTCTTTCATTGACTTAATCGAGGGACCGGATACAGCAAATGGATTCAAAATCTACAACAACTTATTTTGGCACTCCAATAGCAACCCGTGGGGGGCGTCTGTTTCAGGAGTCATTACAGTCGCCAATGATGCTTCCAATGCCAGGACTGCGACCAACTGGGAGATTTACGGGAATTCAATAGTCAATATAAAAGGCAGGAGCGCTATTGACATTGCATCAGGAAGCGGGAACGATGTCAAAAACAATTATTGGTTCTGTAACCGACAAGATGATTCCTATACTAACTATATGTTCATTTCTGGTGCTGCATCTAGTTACAATTATTATTCAGCATGTGCGCATCCGTACTCCTTCAGTAGCGGTACTGGAGAACCTGTCCTTTTGGATGGTCCTAACAGCAAACTGTCCGCAAATTCAACCAATCCATTCATGGATTGGCCTAACGGCGATTTCACATTAAGAACAGCAACCTGGTCGGGCGCCAACTTACCTTCTCCGTACAATACAGACTTGCTTGGCAACATCCGCGGCGCCGACGGTGTATGGGACAGGGGCGCATACGAATTTGCTGGTGGAGCAACACCGCCTCCGCCTTCTTCTAGGAACTGGTACTTGCGATCGGGTGCCACGGGCAACGGGTCATCGTGGACAAACGCATGGGGCAGCGTGGGCAGCATTGCTTGGAGCTCGATCCAGCCAGGGGACACGCTTTGGATTGCCGGCGGAACTTACGGCAGTCTGGTCGTCGGCAAAAGCGGAAATGCCGATACGGATGCCGGACGCATATTTATCAAGCGCGCGACACAGTCTGCTCACGGCTCAGACACGGGCTGGAGTTCATCCTATGATTCACAGGTGGTTTTTGCGAGCATTTCCTGGACCTCACCCAATGTCGGAAGCTACGTCACCGTAGATGGTCAAGTGGACAGCGGAATAAGAGTGGCAACCAGAGCAACCGGAGGAAGAGAGGGAACAGCAGTTTTTATCGGACGAGGGCAAAACTACATCACTCTTAGGAACATGGAAATGGCCGGCCCATGCGGCTCGACTCCGTGTATGCAGGGCGGCGATAATCGCGCTCTTTCAACGACGGCTTGGAGCGGCTCTTCTTATGAGTTAGTGGATAATCTGAAAGTACAATATTCAAAGATTCATGGGGCCTGTACGAACATCTGGCTGATGAATGCGGATAATGCCATTCTCGAGTACAACGAAATCTACAATTCCCATGCCACTGATACGGTACCTTGTCATCCAAATGTTGTGGCCACTTCTCAATCCAGCAATGTCATATTTCGCTACAACAAGGTGCACGACTACGCGACAGAGGGAATAATGATGCTCTCGGGCAATTCTGGAACATGGTACGTTTATGGAAATCTCTGGTACGCGGGCACGGGATATGCGAGGGTGCTGGAGTCACAAGACGGAACAAATGGGCCAGTTTATTTTTATGGCAATACGATGGTGGACTTACAGCAAAGCGTCAGAACTGCTAACAATGGGGTTTGGCATTCTGCTTCGCAAGGCAGAAATAACATTTATTGGAATGCCAGCAGTCCCGGTCTGCCGAGCGAAAGCAACAATATAGTTGGCAGCGGGAGCAGTTCGCCTTTCGTCAATTATGCGGGAAGGGATTATCATCTCACGTCAACTTCAGCCGCTCGAAACGCAGGTGCTACCCTAACCAATGACGGGTTCATCAATAAAGATCTCGAAGGCAATACCCGCGGCGCCGATGGCGCCTGGGACATCGGGGCGTATGAATATATCAGTTCTGGAATACCTCCTCTAGCCGACAACGCCTCACTCACCCTCTTCGACGACTTCGGGAGCACTACCCTTGATTCAGCCTGGCTTTTTACCGATCCTCTGCTAAACTCCAATTTCTCCCTCATGGCAAATCCAGGGCATCTCCAAGTTAATGTTCCCGCAGGCTCAACTCATGACTGCTGGCCGGGAACCAGTAATTGCGTGCGAATGCTACGGAGCGTGAACAATGCAGATGCAGTCTACGAAACCAAGATTGATGGCGTCAACATAGGTGCGTCCTACCAAACATATGGCATCATGCTCTCCCAGGACAGCGCTAACTATCTCCGCTTCGAGTTTTGGAACGGCGGGTCAGGAGCACAGCCATCGGTTTGGAGAATCATCGGTGGATCTGGATCAAACGTAATCCTAGCGCCCGCAACTACTTTGGGTTCTTCCAACTATATTCGCGTAACAAGAACCGGTTCTGTCTTCCAACTTGACTACAGTACTAACGGCATGACCTGGACAACGGCCGGCTCATTTACCCAAAGCGGATTTACCGTTAACCAAGCCGGTGTCTATGTTATCAATGCCGGAGCTAATCCGGCGACCACTGGGAATTTTGATTATTTTTCGGTGGCTCAATTTACACCGCCTCCTCCCACCGATACCACCCCGCCAGTCGTCAGATCCTTTGTCATCCCCGCTACTGCCACCTCACTCACTGTCCCCATCACCGCCTTCACCGCCACGGATAATGTCGCGGTGACCGGCTATCTCATAACCGAGACCGCCACTGCCCCGGCTGCCACTGCCACTGGCTGGACTGCCTCGGCTCCTGCTTCCTACACATTTGCTTCGGCTGGCGCCAAGACGCTTTATGCCTGGGCCAAGGATGCGGCGGGAAAAGTATCAGCACAATCAGCAAGTGCCTCTGCCACAACGCTTGCTTTGCCTCCATCTGGCGATATTCCTTTTGCTTCTGTCACCATTGACGCAAACAATCCGGTTGACCCTCATAATAAAGCCGTTGGCGATATCAATGGAGACGGGTTCGTGGATGTGCTGGCAGCCGGCAGTAGTTCAAGCGGCCTTTATTGGTATGAGTATCCCAGCTGGACCAAGCGTCTCATTGCTTCCGGAGCGTTTACGACTGATATGGAGACAGGAGATATTGATGGTGACGGCGATGTAGACGTTGTCATTCCTAATGGATTAGGCCTGATGTGGTATAAAAATCCCAGACCTCTGGGTAACCCGGCCACTGATGCTTGGACACCCGTTAACATCGGGGGAGCCGGCGCCAATAATCATGATGTTGAACTTGCGGATTTGAATAAAGATGGGAAACTTGACGTTGTGAGCCGCCCCAAAGGTGGCGGAGCCACCAACGTCTGGCTCCAAAATACTCCCACCTCTTGGACGCGAGTCGTTGCAAGCACTAGAGCAGGTGAGGGCACTGCGCTTGGCGATATCGATGGGGACGGAGATGTCGATATTGCCCATAACGGGTTCTGGCTCGAGAATCTAGGCAACGGCGCTTCTTGGTCAGAACGTAACATTGATGTGAATTGGCCCTTGGATGTTGGGGTGCATATCGCTGATATCAACAAAGACGGCCGCAATGATGTCGTGCTGGCACCATCCGAAAGCGGCGGACGGTTTTCGTGGTATGAGTCCATCAATCCCAAAACTGGGCCATGGACTGAACACGCGATCAGTAGCACGATTTCATACGCCCACACCTTTAAATCCGCAGACATGGACAAAGACGGCAAGTTGGATCTGGTGACGGCGGAAATGCACCAGTCCAGTAACGATGAGGTGAGTGTTTGGCGCAATAATGGCGGGGGTCTTTCCTGGACGAAACAAGTGGTGGTCAACACAGGGTCACATAACTTACGACTGGCTGACATTGGCAATGATGGGGATATCGATATTGTTGGCGCCAATTGGAACGACGCCGCTCCCGATTCAGCGATTATTCGCATGTGGCGAAACGATTTGAACTCCAAGTCGACGCTGGATAGTTGGCAGCGGTCTGTGGCGGATGTCGCCAAGCCCGCCAGAGCTGTTTTTATTCGATCAGCTGATTTAGACAGTGACGGCAAAAAGGATCTCGTGACGGGTGGTTGGTGGTATAAAAACCCAGGCACTCTCTCTGGTGGCTGGACAAGAAAGACCATTGGTGCCCCGCTTAATAATATAGCAGTGATATACGACTTTGATTCTGACGGCGATCTGGATCTCTTGGGCACCCAAGGAGTTGGCAGTGATGTCAATAACCGGTTTGCTTGGGCGCGTAACGACGGCAAGGGTAATTTTACCGTCTTGACCAACATCGCTACCGGAGGCAGCGGCGATTTCTTGCAAGGAGCGGTCGCAGGCCGGTTCTCAAGCGCTGGATCGATTCAAGTGGCCCTGTCCTGGCATAACGGCGGAGGCGGGGTTCAGATGCTGACGGTGCCTGCCGACCCCTCGACGACTACCTGGACCTGGAAAGTGATTTCAACGACTTCCCAAGACGAGGACTTATCGGCCGGCGACATTGATCGTGATGGCGATTTGGATCTGCTGTTGGGCACTCAATGGCTGCACAATGATGGCAGTAGCTGGACACCGCTTACCCTCTTTTCTACCACTGCTTCTCCGGATCGCAATCGCCTGTCTGACATTAATCGCGACGGACGGCTGGATTCAGTAGTCGGGTACGAGGCTATCAGTGTGTTTGGAAAGCTTGCTTGGTATGAGCAGCCGCTTAATCCTACTAACGCTTGGACTGAACATGTGATCGCTAATGTGATAGGTCCTATGAGTTTGGACGTAGCAGATATGGATTTTGACGGTGACCTGGATGTCGTTGTGGGAGAGCATAATTTAGCTAATTCCGCTAGCGCCAAACTTTATGTTTTTGAAAATGTTGACACAATAGGCGGAACGTGGAGTTCACACGTCGTCTATACGGGAGATGAGCATCATGACGGAACCCAAGTGGCCGATCTGGATAGTGATGGTGATCCAGACATCTATTCTATCGGCTGGAATAATAATCAGCTAACGGTTTATGAGAACAAAGCTACAGTCGCTATTCTTCCTCCACTTACTCCCACTCCCAATAATTTTTATGTTCGACCAAAGGGAAATGTTTATGGTTCTGGAAATGGTTTGGACTGGAACAACGCATGGTCCGACGTAACCGCAATCAATTGGAACGCCGTCTCGGCTGGAGACACGATCTGGATCGCCGGAGGCAGCTACGGTGTCCTGACTATTGGCAAAAGCGGTACGGCAGGGAATCCAATCAAGATATACCGGGTTCGTGCGACTGACCCTGTGCCGACTTCAGCAGCAGGGTGGAGCGCCTCCTATGATTCCACGGTCACGATGGTTCGGGTTGTCAGCGAAAGCCGCAGCTATTGGACCCTTGACGGGCGGGTGCCCCACATCGGGATATCTGTGGTGAATCCCTCGCTGACTTCACACGGCGTCTACCTTGGTACTAGCAACTGGAGCGGCATCACCCTGACGAATTTGTTGCTTTCTGGGCCGGTGCCAGATAACACCATTTCCGGAGTGACAGAGCAAATAAGAGCGATCCACTACAACGGTTATCAAGGATCTGGCAGCGGACTCACTGTCAGTTACTCAACTCTGGAGAAATATCCCAATCTTGCATTGCTTATCAACATAAACAATGTGCTCATCGAGCATAACAAATTTCAGAAGAACTACAGGGGATCAGGCAGCGTACACCCCGGTGTGATGTCTGTCATAGGCCTGACAAATGTCAAATTTCGCTTCAACGAGATAACGGAATGGCAGGCCGAAGGCATTATGATGGATTTCATCGGTGCCGGTGACGCCGTTAATGACAATTGGGACATATACGGCAATCTATGGCATGACAGTATCGCTGGGTCGACCAACAATATACTTACTGCTCAATACAAGCCCCAGACCAACATTCGCTTGTACAGCAATACCGTCGTAAATTCCTGGCTTGGTATTATTGTAGGGAATGGAGGTTCCTGGGCAAGCAGTAGCATAAGCAGAAATAATCTTATCTACTTTGCTCAGACGTACACGACTCTGGACTTTCCCGGCGGGGATAATGATTACAACTATGGCAATGCGCCGGCGAGGGGCGCTCATTCCATATCGAATCTGAGCAGCAACGTGTTCGCAAATTACGCTGGGCGTGATTATCGCATTGTCTCCACGATTGGTGCGGGCTATCCACGAGATAAGGGAGTTGCCCTAGGATCATTGTACGGTGTGGATTTTGCGGGCAACACGAGGATTGGTGCTTGGGACATTGGGGCGTATGAATATACTGGCATTACACCTCTGGTTGACACAACTCCGCCTATAGTTACTTCGTTTAGCATTCCGTCAACATCTAACTCTCTTACTGTTCCAATTTCTTTATTTACTGCGACTGATAATGTCGCTGTGACCGGCTACCTTGTAACCGAGACTGCAACCGCGCCTGCTGCCAGTGCTGCGGGCTGGACTGCATCGGCCCCTCCTTCCTATACGTTCTCTTCTGCTGGCGCAAAGACACTCTACGCGTGGGCCAAGGATGCGGCTGGCAAGGTGTCGGCGAGCGCAAGCCGTTCTGTAACCATTACATTACCGCCGGAAACCTGGAAAACTTATTATGTAGATTACGACTCCGGCTCTGATTCCAATAACGGATTATCGGCATCTGCGCCATGGAAGCATGCGCCTGGCGATAGCAATGCAGTTGGAAATCCCAAATCAAAGGTTCTCGCTGCCGGAGATACCGTGCTTTTCAAGGGCAGCGTGAAGTATCAGGGAAGCATTGCGCTGGACGGCAGATATGCGTTTGGTGCCACAGGAAACCCGATCACCCTCAAGGGAGATGGCTGGGGAAGCGGTAAAGCTGTTATAGATGGCTCTGAACCGATCACCGCTGCTTTCAAAAAGTGCCAGTCCTCGGCCCAGTGCGCTGGCAATCCCAACTGGAACAGCATGTACTACGCGGACATCGGCAGCGGCTACACATTTGAGACAGGATTTTATGAAGACGATAATTTCCTTTGGTATGCGCAGGATCCGAATCCTACTGACCCATTCAATTACGACCGCAGAGATTCCATGAGGGTTATTCCAAAAGGAAGCACAACCATCACACAAACACGAACGTCCATTACTGATCCTACGTACTTTACCCAAAGCGACCCGGCATTTTGGAACAGCGCCTATGTCATTGCCTGGCGCGTGCCCAACGTGATGTCGATCAAAAAGATCACCGGGTACAACCCCGCAACGCGCACCATCTCCCATGAAGATCTCGGTGGCGATCTTTACGACCACACAAGCTACGATAGCTATTATGCCATTCTCAACCACCCTTCTGTCATTAATGCGGAGCGCGAATACAGCTACGACCAGCCAACGGGCAGGTTCTACCTCTGGCCCAAGGGAGGAGATATCAGCGGGCATACCTACAGCGTACGAAAGCAGAGCGCTGGCATCTATGCCAATTCGGTGAAGAATCTCGTCATTGAAGGATTTGGTGTCCAAAAATTCACCTTTGGCATTCGCGCCGTAGATGGCGGCAGCGGGATTACGCCAGAGAATGTCGTCATTCGTAATAATGAAGTTCGCAAGCTGAAATCGAATGACTGGTATGGCATCCAGGTAAATGGAATGAACATTTCTGTCGAGAATAACAAAGTCACCGATGCCCAACGGGCAATTGGCATTCTTGTCGGCGGCAATGGAATCATGGTCAGGAACAACTTTGTACAGAGGACGTCTCGCAACGGCATTTGGTTTATGGGTGCGGCAAACAGCCAGATACTCAATAACACCATCACCGAAATACTCGGGACGCACGCGAATTCCATCACGGTATATCAGGACAGCCAGAATATTCTAGTGGCGAACAATAAGGTGTTCAATTCGGAGCGGCCGCTGACATTCGAACGGTCGCAGAATTTGACGGTTATAAACAATCTTTTTGATGGCCGGCTGGACGGAAAATTTTTGGATTCCCACATCGTTGCTGACTGGGGGAACATGACAGGGGCTGTGAATTTGCTCAATAATGTCATAGTAGGGAGCAATCGCACTTCTCTGCTGCTTCAGAGTACGGCAAATTTCGTCGTCAAGAACAATATCATCGGCAACCAGGTCCCATCGGGAAGCTCGGCCCTTCCTTACACGAACAACATTTTTACCAATCCAAGCAGTGCGCCATTGAGCAATGGCAACATCCAAGTCACTGACCTTTCAAAAATATTCGTCGACCCAATATCTGTTCCAGCAGACTACCGCCTCAAACAGGGTTCTGCGGCAATAGACAAAGGAGGCGGTATCTCTTCTGTCTTCCCGTCAACTCTTTTTGCCGGTTATGAGTATGCTAAAGATTTCGCCGGCACCTCCCGCCCCAAGGGCTCAGCATGGGATATCGGGGCGTATGAATCATCCGCTAGCGGTGCTAACTGGTACGTTGATAACCTCGCAACCGGAAAAAATGACGGCACGTCATGGGCAAATGCATGGAAATCTTTCGGGTCTATAGTCTGGGGTGCCAGTGGAGTCAAGGCAGGCGACACATTACACATTTCAGGCGGCACGAGTTCAAAAGTGTACCATGAGACATTGGCAATGATGTCAAATAGTGGGACGGCAAATGCGTGGATTACAATCTCAGTCGGCCAGGACGCTGGTCATAATGGCCAGGTAATTGTAGATGGGGATAATATCAGAAATAAGGGGATCAGTATTGGCAGCTACACTCTTCTCACAGGAAAAGTCGGCAATTCATCCAAATTGACATTGAGGAATTTTGTCGTAAACCAAACCGGCAACCGTGAGGTGGATAGCGGCACGGCAATCTGGGCTGCCGCGAATACTATAATTGAATATACGGAAATTAACCATGCGAATAACGGGATCTATGCTTATGGGCAAAATACTGAAATTAGAAACAGCTATCTTCACGACATCTGGGGGGATTTCGCAATTCGCGCAGTGCAATACCTTGGAACTGATTTTGATAACATCAGGATTCACCATAACACAATCGAGGTCAATGGCGACTTCACCGGAAGCAACGGCGGGCCGGACGGCGTGCAATCCCGCAACGGCTTGACCATGAATGATAATGTTTTGAGGGTCGTTTCCGGACCGGTAAATCCCGGCCAGCATCCTGACGGGGTCCAGGCCATGGGCAGCTATAACAAGATCTACAACAATTACTTTGCTAATTTCATCAACTCCGGCATAAAGATCGAGCCTTTCCAAGATACGGCCTGGGAAGGAGATTACATCTACAATAATATAATTACAGTTGACTCAAGCCCTTTGCCGAATTTGTATGAGCGCGGCATTGAATTCGGGGCAGCTGTCAATGTAACTTCTGTCAAAAATGTACTCATCTTGAACAACAATTTTATCGACCTGAATTTTCTGGGAATAAATGGGGGCGTCAAGACGACAAACGTTTCGAATGTTGTCATCAGGAATAATGTTTTCCACAACACAGGAAGAAATTCAGGCAAGGCGGTTATAGCGTGGAATGACCCGGGCAAGAAAACAGACATTGACTACAACCTTATAAGCCCGGGCTCTGACGGGGGCAATCTGATTATTTTAAACGGCAACTGGAGCTCTAGTTATGTTCAAGCCCATCCAAGGGCAGGCACGCCATCATTTCTTTCTTATTCCTTGCCGAGAAACCGGAATAACAATTTCCATCTCGCTACGAGTGACACTGCTGCGAGAGATTTGGGCATGGACGCTTCTGCCTATTTTAATTCAGACAAAGATGGCGTTATCAGGCCCCAGGGCTCGGCCTGGGACATAGGGGCTTACGAATATAATAGCTCTATTATTTCTGCAAAACAGAATGTTCATTATATCCGAGCAGGAGCTGCAGGAGCAAATGACGGTTCTGACTGGGCAAATGCTTATTTCTCTTTTCCAGCTAATTTAGTGGCGGGCGATACTTATTATGTTGCAGGCGGAAATTTCAACACAACAACTATTCGAAGCGCATTGACAAGCACATCATGGACATACATAAAAAAAGCAACTGCTTCATCTCATGGAACTGGGACTGGTTGGTCTGACTCTTATGGCGGCCAAGTCACCATTAACGGCACTTTGTTTGTGAGCAGCCCTTACTTGGATATTGATGGAGTTACAGGCGCGGATAATTCAGGATATGGAATTAAAGTGGTGATGAAGAATTGCAACACAAATGCTCAAGGTATCTATATTGCCCAAAATCAAGGGCATATCCATCTCTCCCATATAGAAGTCCAAGGGTGCGGAGAAGATATTCCCTTTGATCAAAGGGGGGTTTTTACAGTGAACACTTTGCCCGTATCTGATCAGTACTATAGTTACCTTTGGGTTCATGACCTTAGCGGCAATCCAATAAGCCTTGGCCAGTATACTAACAACTTTACTCTCGAATACTCAAGGCTTGAGAGAATGCATCAAATAGATCCATCAATTCACGGACAAGCGATACAGATCACTGCGCCGCCATCAAACAACATAACAATAAGATATAACAAGTTCATTGACACCAGCGGAACAGCGGCAGTAGCCCTTCTCGGCGCCAATGGAGAAACATTTTCCAACATTTTTGTCTATGACAATTTATTTTGGTCGTCCGACAAGAACAGATACACTTTTTCGCCAGGAGCTATTTATGGAAGGGTCAATGTCAGCCAGAACAATGTTCTTGTATACAACAATATTTTTTACAGTATAACCAATCCTGAAACGTTTATGAGCGGAGATATCGTAACCAAAAGCGATAACAAGAATAATATTTATGTGAATAGTATATTTAATTTCCCGCACTATAAAACTAATTCATCAAATAATTTATATTTCAATAACACAGGGAAAAACATTCCTTTAGGGGAACCTAACCAAATTAGCGCAGCAAGATCTCCTTTTGTAAATGCTCCCACAAACTTCTATTTAGCCTCAAATGCAGAAGCAATAGATAAAGGAGTTGCCCTTAGCCAACCATATAATGTAGATATCCTTGGCACCTCCCGTCCACAGGGCTCAGCATGGGATATCGGAGCGTATGAATACACTGGCGAATCTCTAATTCAAACCTACAGTTTGACAGTCACTTCAATGGGAAATGGCTTTGGAATCGTTACCTGCGGAGGGACAACCTGTCCTTCTTCCGTATCTGCAAATACTCAGCTCACTTTTGTTGCTAATCCTTCTGCTGGATCAGTTTTTAGCGGCTGGTCAGGAGCCTGTGCTGGCACTGCTCCCGCCTGTACTTTGAAGATAACCGCTACTACCTCGGTCACTGCTTCTTTTGCTGTTACAGCTTCTCCAGATACAACTCCTCCTTCAATCTTCTTGACAGCTCCGGTTTCCGGAGACAATATTTCTGGAGGCATAGTTGTATCTGCCCGTGCCACAGATCCTATCGTTCAGGGCCAGACTACATCAGGAATAGCCAGCGTCCAGTTCAAGATTGATGGCTTAAATTTAGGGCCAATGTTGACAATGACGCCTTATGGAATTTTTTGGAATGCAAGCACAGCAACTGCAGGCTCGCATGTGCTTAGTGCAGCGGCAACTGATGCGGCAGGAAACAATGCGACAGCAATCCCTGTTGTGATAAATGTTACCAGCTACCAACCGCCTGATTCAGATGATGACGGTGTTCCAGACAATATCGACAAGTGCCGCCATACCCCATCAAAAATGCAAATCAACATATATGGGTGCCCGCTTCCGATTTTTGGAAAATTTACCCCTGCGCTTACAGTCAATTTCAGCGCAGTGGACTTGACAAATTTCACTGGCTTTAGAATCGGTGTGCAGAACTTTGGACAGATAGATTATGGCAATAGGATGTTTAGCTTTATAGGTGACAACTCCAGCATGTCTAATATATCCCCTCTTGTGCAGATTGACATGGAATCTCTTATACAGTTCCAGCCGCTAAAAGTTATAGTAAATTCAGAATATTTCAGAAGCTTAAATGCTCCAGCAACTGTCACGCTTATGAACATAAGCAATATCACAAATCCTGTTGTGCTTAAAAATGGAGTGATTTGCACAGAGTGCAGAATAAGAAGCTTTGCAAACAGCCAGATAGTGTTTGATGTTCAAAATTTCTCAGAATATTCTGTTGCAGAAGGCAGCTACTGCGGCGACAATTATTGCAGCTCTAATGAGGATTGCTCTGCCTGCCAAAGTGATTGTGGCGCATGCCCTGCTCCCTCTGGAGGGGGTGGAGGCAGCTCAGGCGGCGGAGGCGGCGGCTCTTCCGGAGGTGGTGGTGGAGGTGGAGGAGGTGGAACCCCGGGATTTGTCTGCAACATGGATTGGCAGTGCACTTCATGGGGCAACTGCATTAGCAGCTGGCAGATAAGGCAGTGCGAGTTTGTGAAAGTGCCACAGTATGTGCGGAACGAGACATGCTCAACGTCATCACAGCAGCCATCTACAAGCCAGCAGTGCGCATCCCCTCAGGCTGATCAAGGGCAGCCCATCACTGATCCAAAAACACAACAGCCTGAAATCCTGCAACAAACTCCGCAGCAACCTCAAGCTCCTGAAGCCAAAGAAATCAGAAAGGACAACAAAAACTTAATGCGCTCGATAATAATCAGCTCACTGGCGATTGTAATGCTCATCACCTTAGTTGCAGTAATAAAGACCTATAAATCAAAAAGCCAAGCACCGAAGCTGGAGCCTGGGCTTGACAGAAAAACAATGCAGCAGCTTAACTCTTATGTAAAAACAATGAGAAACCTGGGCAAAGAAGATAATGAAATCAAGAAGTCTTTGCTTAAGGTTGGGTGGAAGGAGAAAGAAGTTGAATGGATGTTTAGGAAGTAGGTGTGCAGGGAATTTTAAAAAATGTCAAATGACGAGCTGCTCAGTGTGGTGAAGGTTGCAAAAGAAGGGAATGGCGGCAATGAAGATTAGCTCAAATCCTTTAGTCTGTAATCCACCATATTATGAATCAAAAAACAGCCAATAAGCCGCCTGAATAAATAAAAAATTTCCACGACTTCTTGAATATTGAGTAAGAGACTATCCAGATTGCTATCAGGCCGCCCATAATGGGCAAAAACAAGGAAATAAAGAATTCCATTCCAAGCTCATAATTTAACTGATATACGCCAACGAAAAGAACTATCAGGCTCAGTACGGCTAAAATTACTGATTCCATCTTCAGCCATTTAGGCAGTTCTTTCCAATTCATATGATTCCAATTTCATCATAACTATTTAATACTTTCCTTACAGCGACGTTAAAATTGAAAACCCAAACATTTTTATAAGCTTAAATTAGAATTTTTTCTTATGAAAGCCATTCAAAAAATCTTAAATGAATCTCTTCAGGATATACAGCCGGACAGGAATTACGAGAAGGAAATATTCGAAAAACTAAACCATATTATTAAAAAAATCAATCAAAACCAAAAAGGAATAAAGGCAGTCCTTGGCGGCTCAGGAGCAAAAGGCACATGGCTCAAGACTTTTGATGCAGACATTTTTGCGCTTTTTAACTACAGCAGATACAAGGACAAAAGCGGCAAAATATCTGATATTCTTGAATCTGTCTTGAAGAAAAAGTTCGGCAAAGTTGCAAGAATCCACGGCTCAAGGGATTATTTCCAGATAAAAGAAGAAAAGTTCACGTTCGAGATAATACCAATACTTAAAATCAGCAAGGCAGAGCAGGCAAAAAACATAACTGACGTAAGCCCGTTGCATTCAAAATGGGTCATGAAGCACAAAAAACTTGTCAATGAGATGAAGCTGACAAAGCAGTTCTGCAAGGCAAATAATGTTTATGGGGCAGAGAGCCATATCAGGGGCTTTTCAGGCTATGTTTGTGAAATATTAACGGCTTATTACGGTTCCTTCCTGAAATTGGTTAAGAACGCATCAAAATGGCAGGACAAGGTTGTAATAGATGCAGCAAAATATTACAGGGGAAAAGACGTGTTTAAGATAGTCAATATATCAAAATTGCTCTCGCCTTTGATTGTTATAGACCCTGTGCAGAAGGACAGGAATGCGGCTGCGGCATTAAGCGCTGAAAAGTTCGAGGCATTCAAGAAGGCAGCAAGGGAGTTTTTGAAAATGCCATCAAAGGAATTTTTTGAAAAAAAAGACTTAAGGGCAGCCTTCCTTGAATTAAGGAGCAATTCATGCAAGCTCATAGAAGTACATGCAGAACCCTTGGAAGGGAAAGCCGATGTGGTCGGATCTAAATTAATGAAGATTTACGAGTACTTTCTTCAGAAGCTGCAAAATCATGAATTCAAGATGATAAAATCCGGGTGGGAATGGGACAAGAGCAAGGATGCAGCTTTTTATTTTTTGCTTGTCAAGGAACTTTTGCCTGAAAATATTGAGATAGAGGGCCCGCCTGCTGCAATAAAGCATCATGCCGGGCATTTCAAAAAAATCCACAAAAATACCTATATTAAGAACAAAAAAATATATGCAGCAGAGAAAAGGAAATATGTCAAGCCTGAAGAGCTTCTGAAAAGCCTAGCTAATGACGAATTTGTGAAGGAAAGATCAAAATCTATTAAGATTATAAATTTTGCATAAAATGCAGGCAGTAATACTGGCAGCTGGAAAATCCACAAGAACATACCCATTGACACTCACAAGGCCAAAGCCGCTGCTCAAGATTGCCAACAAGCCGATTCTAGAGCACAATCTTGATAAACTAAACGGGATTGCTGATGAGGCTGTTCTTGTAGTTGGATATAAAAAAGAGCTTATTATGCAGTATTTTGGATATAAACATAAGAATATCAAATTAAAGTACATTGAGCAAAAACAGCAGCTAGGCACAGCCCATGCGCTTTCTGTTGCAGAGCCATATATTAAAAACAGGTTCATTTTGATGGCCGGCGATGATATCTATTCAAAAGAGGACATCAAGAGATGCATTAAGCATGGATATTCTATACTGGCTGCTAAAGTGAAAAACCCTGGAGATTTTGGAGTCATATTGCAAAAAAGCGGAATCTTAACTGATATTATCGAGAAGCCAAAAAGATTTGTTTCAAACCTGATAACCACTTCATTCTATGTTTTGGACAAGAAAATTTTTGCATATATTAGGCAGCTGAAGAAATCCGAAAGAAATGAATTTGAGATGCCGGACGCAATAAGGATGATTTCCAAGAAAAACAACATTCATTGCGTCAATTCAAGCCAGTGGCTACCTGTTGGCTATCCTTGGGATTTGCTAAAGGCAGACAAGATTTTAAGAAAAGGAAAAAACATTATTGGAAAAGGCTCAAGAGTATATGGGAAAATAATGAATTCCAGCATAGGAAACAACTGCGTAATCAAGGGCAATGTCAAAAACTCGATAATTATGGACAATTCAATAATTCAGGAAGGCTCTATTGTAGGGGATTCCATCATTGGAGAGAATGTTACTTTTAGTGGAAAAATTCATTCCAAGAAAAATACTTTCTCAATAATTAATAATAAAAAGATTAGAATAAGTGTAGCATTTGGCGCTGTAGTATCAGACAATGTGAATGCAAAAAAAGTGATAATAAATCCAGGCTGCAAGATTTGGCCGAATAAAATCATATCAAACAGGAATATCAAGGAAGACGTGGTATGATGAAGAAATTGAATTGCTTGTTAATTTTAGTTGCAGGAATTTTGATTTTTGCATTGGCTGGGATAGACAGTCTAGCGGCATCCATGTTTAAGAATGCCCAAGACCCAGCGCTGGATTTCATCCTGAATATAGCGACAAATTTTGCTTTTCTGTTTTTTGTAATGTTCATTATTCCTACCTTAATCCTGTACATGAAGAAAAGCAAGGCATTTTATCTGCCCTTGGTAGCATTCCTGGCTTCATTTGTTCTTGCCTTCATTATCAAGCTGCTTGTTTTAAGGCAGAGGCCTGTAGGGGATATCACATATCCGCTCATCCACATGATAGATTATTCGTTTCCCAGCATGCATTCCATGGTTGCATTTGCGCTGCTCCCTGTGCTGAACAGGCACATCCCAAAAGCTTGGCTTTTCTGGACTGGATTTGCTTTCCTCATTGCCTTTACCAGAATTTATTTCAGCTTTCATTTCCTCAGCGATATATTTTTCGGGGCATTGTTCGGCTATTTCATAGGAGACCATCTTTTAGAAATGCATGAGAAGGGAAGGCTATGAGACTGAATGATTTTGAGTGGAACAGGCAGCTTTTTCATATTTTTTTGGGATTGGCGATAGTTGCTCTGCTAAAATTCGGATTTTTGGACAAGAAACTTATGCTTATTATAATCATTATTGGCTTGGCGCTTTCATTTTTAAACAGAAAAATAAAAATCCCCGTCATTCATGAGCTTCTTCAAAAGCTTGAGAGAAAAAAAGAGCTTGGAACTTTTCCTGGCAAGGGCATGATTTTCTATTTCATTGGAGGCTATCTTTCACTGCTTTTGTTTCCGAAGGAAGTTGCAATGGCTTCAATGATGGTATTGGCCCTCGGAGATTCAGTATCGCATCTATATGGGCTGCATTACGGAAAGCTGAAGCATCCATTGTCAAAGACAAAATTCCTTGAGGGAACAATTGCCGGGTTTGCAGCAGGATTTATTGGGGCATTGGTCTTTCTTCCATGGCACGAGGCGCTTGTTGCATCACTTGCAGCGATGATTGTTGAGGCAATTGAGATTAAAATAGGAACAGAGCAGGTTGATGATAATTTGATAATACCGGCTGTGGCTGGGGCTGCTGTGTGGATTGTAAGAATGATTTGACGATATGTATTAAATTACGCGTGTTTTAAGAACCCAAGATATTTAATATTTGTCTTGGCTTGTCTGCAATGTAATCAGGTTTTTCTTTTTCCAGCAATCTTTTAGAATTATACCCCCAGGAAACTGCTATTACTTTAATGCCTAGCTTTTTAGCTGCCCTCACATCCCTATCCTCATCCCCGATGTAAATAACATCCTTGTAAGGAAGATTATATTTTTTGCACAACCTCTTTAAAGCTCTATGTTTTCCAAAAATGGAGCTATTGGAACTTATGAATTTAAATAATTCCAGTATTCTGTATTTAGCCAAAAAGCGATTTATGGATTCCTCAGAATTTGTTGATGCAATTCCCAATTGATGCTTTTTTGACAGCTGATGCAGCACTTCCCTCATTCCATCAAATAACGTCACTTTTTTATCAAGCTTTAAAGCAATTGTCCTCTTGAATTCAGCAAGAATCACAGGAATTCTCCATAATGGGAATTTTAACTTCAAAAAAAGCGTCTTTAAGCCAAGCTCTCTGGCTTCTTTTGAGCTTATGGCGATAGAATATTTTTTAGCATATTTGTTGCCTATCTCCTCCGCTATAAAGAAAGTGTCTGCAATAGTTCCATCAAAGTCAAAAATTATGGTTTTTTTCATTTAATCGGCTTGTGACCTATGCCATATTTAAGTATTCCTATAGCAGGTGGGATAATCTCCAAAGGTTATGACGCATACTTTTATAAACAAATATCCTTTATCTTTCCGTCTATAAATTTTTGAACAAACAAAAATGCTAAACGACCAGCTAAAAGAAATTTTCCTCAAAAACAAAGACCCTTTCATAGACATTTTGGGGCAGGAAGCTGCAAAACAGGGGATTAAGTCGGCTTTGCTGATGAACAGGCATATCATCATAGTCGGAGCTCCGGGAATCGGAAAGACAACTCTAGCAAAGAATATTGCAAAATTGCTGCCTGACATTGATGTGATTTTGGGCTGCTCTTATCATTGCACTCCAAAAGCTCCAATATGCCCTTCATGCAAAGAGAACAGGAATAAAAAATCCATTAAGCTGGAAGGCATAAAAAGGTTCGTAAGGATACAGGGAAGCCCTGACTTGACTGTTGAAGACTTATTGGGAGACATAGACCCGATAAAAGCGCTTAAGTTCGGGCCATTAAGTCTGGAAGCATTTACTCCAGGAAAGATTTTCAAAGCCAACAACGGAATTCTGTTCTTTGATGAATTAAACAGGTGCCCTGAAAAGCTCCAGAATGCCTTATTGCAGGTGCTTGAGGAGAGAAAGGCTACCATAGGCTCTTATGATGTTGATTTTGACATAAGCTTCATCTTTGTTGCGACAATGAATCCCGAAGACACTTCAACAGAAAAATTATCCGATGTTTTGCTGGACAGGTTTGACATAATCTATATGGATTATCCCGAGGATATTGAAACAGAAGAGAAGATTGTGTTGATGAAAGGAAAAAAGATTGCAAATGTAAGCGAAGAGCTTTTGACCTTGATGTCATATTTTGTAAGGCTGTTAAGAGAAGATGAAAAGCTTGAAAAAAAGCCAAGCGTAAGGGCATCTTTAGGGCTTTACGAAAGATCACAATCTAATGCCCTGCTTAAGGGAAGAAAAAATGTTCAGTTTGAAGACATAAAGGAAGTTCTTGTTTCTGTCTTATCGCACAGGATAAGGCTGAAGCCAAGCGTAAGGTATCTTGAAAGCGTTGAGAACTATATCATTGAAAAATTCCACAAGAACATTGAAGGCACAAAATGGCAGAATCAGATTGGGCAGGAGCAAGAAAGCGGTGATTTACGGTAGCGAGCAGGTACAGCTGAAAGAATTCAGCAAATCAGAGGAATTAACAGGCAAGCTGTCATTCCAGCAGCTTGAGGACAAGTTCATGCATTCTGTCCTTGAGAATGACCGGAAGGTCATAGATGAAGGCAAGCTGATAAGCGATGCAATAAGCCAAGGCATTTCTTCTTTTTCCCCTGACATGATGTTTGAGCAGCTTGTAAAGAACTATTCAATAGCGAAGCATATCTATGGTGAATCAATAATAAGATTGGTTTCAGGATACGAGCCAGATTACATAAAGAAGAATATAGGAATTCCAGAATTTCAGAAGCATCTAAAGGAGAAGATTCAGCAGAAAATTGAGGAGTTAAAAGAGGAAGGATTTCTTGATAAAGGCAGCTCGATTTCAGAAAAAGGAGTTGAATTGGCTTCTCTTGTTTTGTATTTTGAGGAATTGGACAGGATTGTGCCGAAAGGAATTGTAGGAGAGAAACTAAGCAAGAAAGCATTTATTTATGGCGAAAAGGAAGATTCCAGGATTTTCAAGAAAGGCGACAGGTACCGGGACATTGCGCTTAAGAAGTCGGTGAAATTGGCCATAAGAAGGGGGCATGATTATTTTGAGGATAAAGATTTGCAGGTTTATGAGAAGCGAAGCAAAGGCAAGACATACATTGTTTATGCGCTTGATGCATCAGGCTCTATGAAAGGGAGGAAAATAGATGCATGCAAAAAGGCAGGGATTGCCCTTGCCTACAAGGCGATAAATGAAAAGGACAAGGTTGGATTGATTGTATTCGGACCTGAAGTCAAGGAAGTCATAGAGCCCACATCCGACTTTACTGCGCTCATAAAGAAAATAACAAAGATAAGGGCTTCAAAGGAAACCGATATAGTTTCCACCTTGCACAAGGCTGTTGAGATTTTTCCGTCCGAGAGCATAACAAAGCACCTTATATTGATAACTGACGCATTGCCGACAAAAGGGGATGAGCCTGAAAAGTCAACCCTTGAAGAGGTTTCAGTGGCAAGGAGCAAGGGGATAACAATCTCCTTAATTGGAATAAATCTTGACGAGAAAGGAAGGAAGCTGGCAGAGCAGATAGTTGAAATAGGGGAGGGGAGGCTTTATGTAATCAGGAATTTGGAGAATGTTGATCAGGTTGTGCTGGAGGATTATTATAATTTACAGAATTAGAACCCTAGTTTAGCAAGTTCTTCAAGGTCGTCAGTTGTAATCCCACTTCCAGCGTTGCGATTATTGTTATCTTCAGGCCTCCATAACTCAAAACGGCGCAGATTACCGATAATAACTACTGTAAAAGGCTCCTTTATGCCTAAATAAAGAAGGGCATATTCTGGCAATATAAATCTAGGATTGCCTCTTCTAGTATGTGCGCGCTCTAAATCATAACTCGAAGCAGCCAAAGTATTTCTACCAGCTTGACTCAAAATATCATATGCAATATTCCATAAACCTTCTGGGACAAATGACAAATGCTTATATCCATCTGTCTTATCCTCTCTTAATACATAAACACTATCAGGTATATGAAATGTATTTGGAACAAATAGTGATCTATCCTTATTTATTCTTGCAGAGGTACTTCCCCGAAATATAGGGTAGTTAGTAATCTCACTTATTGATGCTGCTTTCATTTTATGTCAACTATATTTTGTATATTTATAAACCTTTCCCTTTTATTTCTCTTATGAGTAGTAACAATTACATTTAAATATATGCGGAATTTCCTCAAAAAATGAAAATCCTCGCTTTTACAGACACTCATGGCTCCATGATGCTGCTAAAAAAGATAGAGCGGAAAGCAAGATACTACAATGCAGATTTATTAGTGTGCGCAGGTGATATTTCCATATTTGAAAGAGGGATATTCAGCATATTGAAGAGATTGAACAAAATCGGCAAGAAAATAATAATCGTACATGGCAACCATGAAGATGCGCACACATTATCTAAATATTCAAAATCATTCAAAAATCTCATATTTATCCATAAAAAACCCTATGCTGAAAATAATCTACTATTTCTCGGCTACGGAGGCGGGGGGTTTTCAATAAGGGACAGGGAATTCGAGAAAATCATTCAGCAGAGATTCAGTAAAATCATCAATGACAATAAAGATAAAAAAATAATTCTTATAACCCACGCCCCACCATATGGCACAAGGCTGGACAGGATTGGAAAGAATTACTGCGGGAACAAGTCAATAAGAAAATTCATCGAAAGAAATAAGGTTGATTTGCATATATGCGGACATCTGCATGAGAATTTTGGTAAAGAGGATAAAATCGGAAAGACCAAACTAATCAACCCAGGCCCTTTTGGGAAGATGATTTTAATTTAAGATTAATAACATTTTAACCTCATATATTTAAAATTTATAATGATTAATTATTTTGTGTTAAACCCGTTATAACTATAATAACGCCTATCAAGAAAATTAAAGAAGTAATTGAATACATAAAATATGAGTAAATATTCAAAGGAATCTTAAATTCATAAGCTATAACTATAAGGAGTATAGCAGATACTATACCAAAAAAAATAAACTGAAATCCTATTCTTAACGTATTCTTATTAACCATTTAAATTAAAAAAAAACCTTTACTTAAACTTCATAACCCTTCCTTCAAAATCTTCTTTCATTAAAAGAACTACTCTTGAAGGCTCGTGCTCGTCTATTAATTTATAATCAGCGTATTTAGCAATTTCCTTTGCAAACTCTTTCACTTCTTCATGCAGCGGCATATTGGCCTGCTCCAATCTTTCCCTTGACATTCCGACCCACATGTATGCCTTGGCTTCAACGAACATCGGCTGGCTTAGCCTTATTATTTCAGCCCACTGCTCAGGCTCAACCATATTCAACCCCCTAATCAATGTGAGCCTTAAAACAGTTCTTGATTTCTCTTTTATTTTAGGCAATAAGCTTAATGTCCTGCACAGCCCTTGCCAAGCATTCCTGATAATCGGCCTGTCGATGATATTGAACAATTCTTCATTAGGTGCATCAACTGAAATGTAAAGCTGGGTTGGAGGCTCTTCGATCAATTTCTCAATCCTCTCGGGCAATAATCCATTGCTAACAACAAAAGTTGAGAAATTCTTTTTCTTATACTCTTTTATCAACTCAGGCAGCCTTGGGTATAAAGTCGGCTCACCATCCAAGGAAATGGCAACATGCTGCGGATTCATGGCTTTTTCAAACTTCTTTTTGCTTGTATTTTCATTACCGCCAAATCCCGAAAGCAGCTTTCTTTGCGCTTCAATGGTGCCTTCAACAATATCTGAAGGCTCGTCAACACCTTCTTCCATTGCCTGCTGGGTATGGTATCTTAAATCGCGCCAGCAAAACACGCAGGCATTGTTGCAGACAAAAGTAGGGGTCATCTGGATGCACTGGCTGCTTTGAATGCCGTAGAACTTGTGCTTGTAGCAGCCCCCTTCGCCTCTTAAGTCGCTCTTTGTCCAATGGCAGGCCTTGACCCTTGAATGATTGCCAACTATCTCATACTGCTGTTTTTTCAGTATAAGCTGGACGTCTGCTGTTACCATTATTATCAAAAAATTTTAATACTATTAAAATTTTTTGCTAAAATATGGATTTAAAGCCATCCTTGGAAAAGCTGCAGAAAGACGATGATTTCAGGAAATGGAAAAAAAAGGCCAAAAATACGTACTTCTCTTACGCTTTCAAGATTCCTCAGGAAATGGGAATGAATGACTGGCAGCTGGGATTCTACGATTCTAAAAAAGACAAAATAACTACTTTTGTCATTACAGGAGATAACATTAAGATAAGGCCGGAAGAGGAAATCTTCAAGAAGGAAGAGGCAAAAGTGAACGAAATCAACTTGGGCAAGGTAAGGCTGACGTTTGACAATGCCATTGCAAAGGCTGCAGAGTTTCAGGGGAAAAAATATCCAAAGGATCGTACAATGAAAACCATCGCAATACTTCAGAATATAGAAAATCTCGGCAACGTATGGAATATAACATATATAACAGAGTCATTTAACACGCTAAACATGAAGATAGACGCGTCAAATGGAAAGGTGATTGAGCATAACCTTTCCTCAATCCTCTCTTTCAGGAAGAAATAAGGCTGCTTAAATTTCTCTATAAATTAATAAGTTTGGCAAAACATTGCTTGATTAACATAGCTTAAAAAAACTATATTTCTTAATTGCGAATTCTTTAAATATAAGCTATGACTCAAAAATACAGTTTTCTTAAAAACTAAGTTTTGGCTAAGATGCTCAAAATAAAAATCCAAAAAATTGCAGGTGTCAAAATGCCTGCGTATGCTCATAAAGGCGATTCGGGAGTTGACTTGTACGCTGCCGAAGGCCACGTCCTCAAGCCAATGGAAAGGAAGCTGATACCTACAGGAATCAAAATTGAAATTCCCTATGGCTATGAGGCGCAGATAAGGCCGAAAAGCGGGCTGGCAATTGAGCACGGGATAAGCCATGTGAACTGCATTGGCACAATAGACTCGTGCTACAGGGGCGAGATAAAAATTCCGGTAATCAACTTAAGCGACAGGCAGTATAGCATAGAAAAAGGCAAGAAAATAGGCCAGATGGTTTTTGCCAGGGTTGAGGAAGCGGAATTTGAGGAAGTAAGGGAGCTTGACAAAACAACAAGAAATGAAGATGGATTTGGAAGCACAGGTTTGGATTAAAGAGGTGTTATTATGGGAAAAGATACCAGTAAGCCGATAAGGTTCAAGACTATAATGAAAAACACAAAGCTCGGGGATTTTGCAGAAGAAACCCCAGACAAGCTTATTGAGGAAAAGCTTCCAGACTAATGGAAAATTTTATTAATTTCTACTTTTGAGTGATTATCAGGAAAAAATTTAAAAATAAGCGCAGATTCGCTTATCCTATGAAGATTGGTAGAAAATCAGAGGCCGGGCTTGTAATTGTGCTCGTGCTTGCGATAGCTGCGTTTTTTATCGGATGGCTCGTTAATCTAAGCCAAAGGGAATGCAGGGGCAACAATGACTGCAGCTCCTCCTCTTACTGCGGCTCTGACTTTTCATGCCATGAGTTTCCCTTAATCCAGCAAACAATATCCCAATACAGCCTTGTTGCGCCTGCTATTATATTGGCAATAGCAATAATAGCTGCAGCAGTTATACTGAGATGGAACATAGAATTCAAGAGGCATTCAGGAGATAGGCCAAAGGAAATCCAGCATCAGCAAACGCATGAGGCAACTGAGACGGAGCCATATTACCAGCAAGGCCAGCAGAGAAAAACTCCCTAGCTGATAATCCTTCCGGTTTCCTTCTTGACATTTTCAAAAACCTGCTTCAGCGGCTTTGACGAGTTGATTACTCTTATGTTGTCTTCCAGCAATTCAGGAAGCTTCAGGAAATTTTGCCTTATTTTCTTCATGAACTCGAGCCTTTCAAATTTTTCTTTCTTCCTGTATTGGATTCTTTCAAGGGCCAGCATGGGATCCACATCAAGTATGAATGCGATATCGGGCTTCCTGAAGCTCTTATTGGCGTCAATAATCTCCTGTATGCCAAGCCCCTGCGCGCCCTGAAATGCGATAGTAGAATAATAGTACCTGTCGCAAAGCACTATGTTTGCCTCATTACCTTTGACATTCCTCAAGAACGGCTCTATAGTCTCTTTAAGATGAATTTCCCTGTCCTTAACAAACAGCTCCATCAGCTTTTTGCTGCTGCTCAGCGGGTCTTTTTCCTTTGCAAGCATTTCCCTGACACTCTTCCCATAAACACCATTAGTAGGCTCTCTTGTTGTCAGGATCCTGTATTTCTTGCTTTTTGAGAACAAATAGTTGTGAAGCAGCTTTATTATCTCGGTCTTTCCTGAGCCGTCAATCCCATCAATGACTATGAACAAGGATTTTTTCATTGATTTTTGGGAATAATATGCATTTATTAAACTTGTTTTAATTTCTCTGCACTTTGCCTTTCGAAATAAAGCTCCCTGATTTCATTATAAACTTTGGCTTTGTCCCCTTCGCTGGCAGAATTATATGATCTCATTATATCGAGATAGATTTTTCTTGCGCCTTCCACGTCGAAATTTGCCAAAGCATCCCTCGCCTTTTGTATGTTTTCCCGAATTGCCTGCACGCCATTCTCCTGAAGGCCTGCCATTTTTTCTTCGCCCTGCTCTTCGCTTTCCTGCCTTCTGGAAAGCCACCTTCTGATAAGCGATGGACTGTCCCTTTGCTTTATCTTTTCGATAGCGCCTTTTATTTCTTCCCTTGCATCTTCCAGAACTTTTTGGTTTGTGCTTGTACCAACCCCATCGATATTAAGCTCATCTTCAACAGGAATTGCCAGCTTTGAATGATCTTCAGGCATAAGCCCTTTCAAATCTTCCGGAACTTCGAAATCAGCATCAGATAACGCATCATCAATCCTGTTCTCCGCCTTGGAAGCTTTCGCTTCTCCATATTTTCCCTTTTTGAGACCTTTTTGCAGCTTTGGTTTTCCTTTCTGGCTTTTAACTATCTCCTTGTCGAGCTCCTTTACAAGAGCGCTGAATTCCAGCAATTCAGGAGATTTTTTTGGCTTCTGTTTTACTGCTTCAAATATAGGCTCTTCCTGCTCAAAAGAAGGGGATGGCGGAGGAGGGGGAAGTATCTCATCAAACTTGGGCTTTGGCTTGAAGAACAGCATTTTAACCTCTTTTTCAAGTTCCTTTTCAGACAGATTTTAAATACTTATTGTTTAGTCCATTGTCTCTATAATTTTTTCCCTTGATCTTAGGCCTGAAGAGATTTTAATTCTCTTTTTTAAGTGCCTCGAAAGAAGATTTACCAGCTCAATGTTTGCCTTGTTGTCCTTTGGCTTTGACTTCAGGCTGATTTTGTAAGTGTTGGCTGCCGCATCAAAGCTTTCAATCCTGCTTTCCCTTGAATTTGGTCTGACGATGGCCACGAACTTGATGGATTTGATTTCCATGGATGGGCAAATTTTCGTTGTTTCTTAAATATATTTCACCACTTTATAATAACAAAAATAGAAAGGTTTATAAAAGCATAAATATTACGAAGACAGCTAAAATGAAATATGTTCCGCCAAAAGCCGGCCCATGCGAGGGGGCATTAAATTCAGCATCATTATACAATATAGTTAATCAATTGATAGGCGAACATGCCAAAATAGAAGATATTCGAAAAATTCTAAGAGAACCCGGCTTTTCACTCGCAAAAATTTGGCTTAAAGATGACATTAGAAGTGAGTTAAAAGAGTATTTGGCAAGCTATTTTTTCTCAAATTCGTTATTGGTGCCGGGGTTTGAGAAAGCATTTAGAGTTGATGGGACACTTGATGAAAGAATTTTAGATTATGCACCTGGATTAAACGAAAGTGCATCAAGAATGGAAAAATTTGAAGCCGTAACATCAGCTCTTAAAGATTTTCAGATTCGCCATAATAGGCTATTTTCAGAAATATATAAGATACCGGCATTGGAAGAAGGAGAGGTAATAGGGCCAGATTTAAGATTTGTTGGTCGTCTGTTGGCAGCATGTTTATTAGAAAGGAAGATTTCCAGTTTATCTGCAAAAGAAGCATTTACCTCTAATTTGGACCCATTTGTGTCAATCTTGAAAAAGAATGCATTGGATTCGTTTGCACACGTTATTACCCCATATGTGTATCCTGAGTATCAAATTGGCATATTGCTCTCTCAATCATAATCCCTCCATGTATGCTCGCATTTCTCGCATTTTAGGAATTTAGTTTCAGGCTCGTCACCTGCCCTTGTCTGGACAAGCCAGAAGTAGGCTGTCTTGTGGTGGCATTTCGGGCATTCTGCTGTTGTTTTTGGAAGTGTCTGGAGCTCGCCTTTGTCTATCACTTCAACTTCCTTTTCTGGCTTTGGAATTGTTTCCTTTATTATAGCTCCAGCTACCTGCGTTGTCTTGTATCCGCAGGAGCACACAAGCATTTTCCTGCTTTCCTCTTTCCTTGGCACAAGTATAGAGCCGCATTTTGGGCAAAACATCTTGAATCGAGGAACTTTAACAAATTATATATAAATTTAACCTTTTTATGAAACTACTCCAAAATAATTCATCAAGGGGCTGAAAATAGGCCTATAGATGAATTCTACAAACCAGATTTTTACATAGCCGAGCAGCGGAATCCTGAGAATTGCGTTTCCAACCAGCATGTCTTGGCTTATTCTTGTCTCATCAAGGAAAGGGCTCCTTATCGGCAAAGGGTTAGTGGCATAATTATCGCCTTTTGTCTGAAAATAATAAATATTATCCTGCTGCCATCCCTTGAGAACCCTGTGTATGATAGGATCGCCTTTTGCGTTCCAAAAAACTATAATGTCGCCTGTTTTGACAGCCTCTGGCTTTTTCCCCCTGAGGACCATTATATCCCCTTTGTTGAATCCATTTTTAAACGGGAAAGCCGCAAAATCCCTTTTTTCTATCCCATTATTTATATACCATTTTTCCACGATTATATTGTTAACAGCGTATTTTCCATTTGCCTTTTCCCACCACTCATCAAAATTGCCATTATGCTCCATGCTCTCGCTTACAACAGCTACAACAGGATGTGATGTCTGCAGAAGAAACCCAAGCCCGGGATAAACAATGAATTTTATCAGCACAAATGCTATTGCGAGATTGGCAAGCCAGCTCCAGACACTGTTGTCTTCCCAGATAAAGCGCCATGCCTTTTTCAGAATTTTAGTGCTCTCCATCATAGCATGGCTTTGCAAAAGGATTAAAAAGGTTTTGCTTTAACCACTAGGAATGAAACTTTCAAGGCCGAATTATTTTCAGGGAATTCTTCAGCTCAGGGACGTAAACAATGAAATAATGGATTTCGTGAAAAAGCAGATAGCCAAAAGAAATGACGTGGCAATAACAAGAACGGTCAAATATCCGAACGGGACTGATTTTTACATTACATCGCAGCAGTTTATAAGGTCGGTTGCAAGAAAGCTCAAGGAGAGCTTTGGAGGCGAGCTAAAGGTTACGTCAGAGCTCCATACAAGGAGCAGGGAAGGCAAAGAACTTTATAGGGTCAATGCGCTTTTTAGGCTTTCAAAGCATAAAGCTGGAGATGTGGTAAATGTAAGGGGCGATGATGTTAGGCTCTTAACTATAGGAAAAAATGTGTTTGCAAGAGAAATGAAGACGGGCAGAAAAATACGCCTGAGAAGGGAAGACTTACCCTGATATCAGCCTTTTCTCTTTTTGATAGTTTTCGACCATCTTCCTAGCCCATCTTATCCTTTGCTTTTCAGCTTCAAACTGTTTTTTGTCCACAAAGCCGAAGTACCTATCTTCTTTAATGCTGAGGTGCTTGGCATCTATAAAAATGAAAGGCAGCCAATCTTCAAGCTTTTTTGCCAGTGGCTTCTTGTGGATTATGACAAAGACCTTTTCCCTCAGAAACTCAACAGCTTTTTCGCTTACTATGTTTGGATCGTCAACAAGAAGAATGTCATTTTTCACTATATTGATGACTTTGTTCCTGGAATTAAGCTCGTCTATCCCAAGATTATCAAGCTTCTTAATCACATGAAACTCATCCAAATGGGATATGATGCTGTTGAGCCTCTTAACTTCATTTCTAAGCCTTTCTATCTCAATTCCACTTGATTTGAGGGCTGTTTCCATAGAGCTTATCCTCTTTTCCCTGAAGTCAATAACTGTTGAATTGTCTTTTTTAGCCTGTGCCTTGCCCCTTTCAATGCTTTCCAACCTGTTTTTGAGCCTATTGCTGTAATTTTTGACAAGCTCCAGCTCTTTCCTGTAATGGTTGATTTTTCCATATAACCTGAGAAAATCGCCTTGCTGCAGGATTTTTTGCTCAACGGCTTTTTTTATTATCCTGTCCTCTTCCCTTTTACCCTCAATCAAGCCAAGTGCATTTTTTATGCTCATCTTTTTTGAAATAACAATTTCTTTGAGCCTGTTTTTGACAGGATGCTTATTATTGTTCTCGACAAAAGAGTCTATCCTGTCCAGCAGAGGCTTGGCTTCCCTGAAAGCAAATAAAGCAGAAGCAAGTGCATCCATTTGATGGTCATCGCTTACTTTCAGGCTTATCATTTTTCTTTTCTCATCAACCTTTAGGTCCTCGCTCGGGCTGACAATCCTCGCTCCCAGTTTTGCGGCAAACTCCTCTACAAGCCTCGGTACTTTTGCCTTGTCAGTGCCAACCAGGACAGCCTTCCCCAACCTAACAGTCTTATGAATGATTTCATTTAGCCCAATGCCCTTTGAAGAGCTCAAATGCAGCAGGTTTCCTTCAATGTCAAGGGCAGCGTATCCTATAGTCATTCCCGGGTCAATTCCCACAATAAGCAGCTTTTTGGCTTCCATAATATAATAAGCATGGGATATTTATTTAAATTCCTTTTCTTTTCGCCAAAGCAATAAAAATGAAATTCATAATAGAGCACCTTGAGCCTGAACTTTTCGAGTGGTGCACTATAGAATACTGGCACATCTCTAAAACTGTCGGCAAAAATAATTTGGTTTTTACAAACATAAAAAATCAAAAGGACGCCAAAAAATTTAAAAAATATGGAAAGGTCTATGAAAAAAGTATTTCTGAGCTGGGATTTGGCAATGTATGCATCCTGTCTCAATATGCAAAAAGATCATTAAAAAAATCTGATAATCTCAAGTTCAAATATTTTGTTTTTGGCGGAATTTTGGGCGACAGCCCTGCCAAAAAGAGGACCGAAGACATAGCAAAAGAATTAAAAAAACATAAAATAAAATTTGAAGAAAGAAACCTGGGAGACAAGCAGATGCCGACTGATGTCGCGGTTTACGCCGCAAAGAAAATTTTGGAAGGAAAATCATTGAAAGATTTAAAGTTCATTGACGAAGTGGAAATTGAGATAAATGAAAATGAAAGCGTGCATCTGCCGTTTAGGTACATTGTGGAGAATAATAAGCTAATAATTTCTGGGAAGCTTCTTGAATATCTGAGGAAAAGGAAGGAATTCTGAGTAAAGTTAAAATAACATTTTTAAAACGTGCTAGAAATCATCCCGGTGACCCATATACCTCGCAGTGAAAGAATAAAAGATACTATAAAAATTACAAACCAAGCTATTATCAAGATTTTTAATGTTTTTCCATTTTTGGTTTTATAGTACGAAATTAAAGAAATGGAGGAGATTTAAAAAATGTAAAATAGCGCAGTGCTGATTAGTGAGATAATCCTATAATAATTGTTATAAAACTTATATGATATTAATTCTACGATTCCAATGGATATAATAAAATTAAAAGATGATGAGAATAATATAAATAAATCCTTGGCCTTGACATGACGATTATTTATTGTCATTAAAAATAAAATTAGTAAGAGAAATAAATAAAAAGCTAGAAAAAACCACCATTTTGTTGTCAGATTCCAAAACCTATTTGTTTTATCTTCTGAATTGGTTTTCTTCAATTGCTTCTTGACCATTGTCTAATCATTTTCATTGATGTTTAATAAACTTATTCTTTTTTCGACAAAAAATAAACCCCAGCAAACAGCAGGCCAATCCCGAAAATCTGCATAAATGTAGTTACTTCCCCCAATACAAAAAAGCCTAAAATCGCTGCAAAAAATGGTGTTGACAGCTCCAAGGCTCCAACTTGGGCTGCCTTGAGCCTCTTCAATCCCTCATAATACAGCAAGGTTCCCAGCCCTACTGCAATCCCGACAAAAACCTGATAAATGTTTGATATCCTAAGAGCCGATGCCAGATAAAGATAAGCTGCAAGCGGTATCAATGCAATTGAAAACCTGTAAAAGACTATAACGCCTGAATTCAAGTCCCTGATGTATTTTCTTGCCACTATTGCGGTTGTTGCCCAAATTATGGTTGAGATTAAAACCAAGAGATCAGCAAAAGTCCCAAAATGCATTGCCTTGAGGTTTTCAATGGTTCTTGTGCTGACCAAAAGGCCCGCTATCATCATAAATGTTATTCCCAGATAGTCGAGCCAGGTGAGCTTTTCCTCCTTAAAGGCCAGGTATCCAATAAAAACCACAAAAATGGGCTGCAAGTGCCCGATTAGCACAACGTTTACGACAGGCAATCTGCCAATTGCATAAAAGTAGAGCAGCTCAGCAAATACGCTGGCAGCAATTGCAATGTAAGCAAGCGAGAGAAACTGCTTCCTATTCACTTTAAAATTCCGCCTGTTAGTCACAAATGCGTATGCAAATGATATCAAAACTACAAAAACAACCCTAATTGTAGTAGTTTGGACAAAATCGGCGTTGTAATACGACAGTTTAGCAAAAATTGGCTCGATAGCCCACATTATGCTTGCGCCAAGAACGCACAAAACACCGATTGTTTTCTGGTTCATTTTTTAATAGAGTTAGAGTTCCTACTTTTATGATATTGAAATGTTGCTAACATTCCGTCAAATAATATGAACACGAGAAATACAACAATAAAGATTCCTGGAAATGTAACACCTAATGTTATTAGTTGAATTATCTTCCAAAATACGAAATAGATAAACAATATCTTGCCCAGAATACCACCAAGAAATCCAAATTTAGATTTCATTAAGAATCCAAATTGAAACAATGGAATCAATAGAATAATGTAGAGAATAATAAAGATAAAGATTTTCAATTTAAATTTTTTAAACATGTTGATTTGTGTCAAACTGCAATTTAAATATTTACCTTTTCTGGTATACCAAAAAAGAATAAAGAATTTAAATTAAGGTTATTTCCGCCATAATATGATTGATTTCAAAAAAATAGCTGAAAAGTGGCAGGAACGCTGGGAAAAGGCTAAAATCTTCAAAGTAGATGAAAAATCAGATAAAAAAAAATTTTTTGTTTTAGAAATGTTTCCCTATCCCTCGAACCGTTTACATATGGGTCACCTTCGCAACTACTCAATAGGTGACTGTTACGCCCGTTACAAAAGAATGCAGGGCTTCAATGTCCTTTATCCGATGGGGTATGATGCTTTTGGCTTACCTGCTGAGAATGCCGCCATAAAGCACGGGATTGACCCTGAAAAATGGACTTTTGCGAACATGAATACAATTAGGCAGCAGCAGAAGGACATGGGATTTTCCTATGACTGGGGCAGGGAAGTTGCAAGCCTCTACCAGCACTATTACAAGTGGAACCAGTGGATATTCCTGAAATTCTATGAAAAAGGCCTGGCGTACAAGAAAAAGGCTGCTGTGAACTGGTGCAAGGACTGCGGGACGGTGCTTGCAAACGAGCAGGTCATTGACGGAAAATGCTGGCGCTGCCATAATGATGTGACTGAAACATTCCTGGAGCAGTGGTTTTTCAAAATTACCGATTATGCTGAAGAGCTGCTGAAAGACATAGAAAAGCTGGAGCACTGGCCTGAAAGGGTAAAGGTGATGCAAAGAAACTGGATTGGGAAAAGC
>JACOUX010000062.1 GCA_016177615.1 Candidatus Woesearchaeota archaeon
CGGCGAGGCTTGCTACATCGATGTCGGCTTTTCCTATCCTGGCTGTGCAGAAGCAGCCAAGGGTGCGGGTGTTCACCGATTAAAAGGGATCATGAGCTGGGTTCAGAACGCTGTGAGGCAGTTTGTTTAATATCTACTGGAGATGCAGATGTCAGAAAGGAAGGATCATCTAGTACGAGAGGAACGGTGATTCGGCGCCTCTGGTCCACCTGTTGTCCGCAAGGGCACGCAGGGCAGCTACGCGCTAAGGGATAAATGCTGAAAGCATCTAAGCATGAAACCCGCCTTGAAACGAGACATCATAGGGCACTTGCAAAACACAAGTTTGATAGAAGCGGTGTGTAAGCATCAAGCTTCGGCGAGATGTTCAGCATGCGCTCACTAACAGCCCATACCTTGTAATTTATGTATTGCAGCAGAAGCCTATGACATGAAAACTTTGAGTTTTCAAGTTCCCAAAAATGCTTTTACATTTTTTAGGACATGGTTTTCATTTTATTTTTTTCTTAGCATTTGTACTTAAATTATCTTAAGCTCTATACTTCTGAACCCAGCTCAAACAGAAATTGATTTAAATAAACATCCGCACCCTTGGAATAGATGGCAAGATTTTATAAAAACATGGAAATTTATAATTTAGGCTACAATTTTGTTTTAGATATTTATAGTATCACAAAAGAATTTCCAGAAATTGAAAACAATAATCTAACGTGGCAGATGAGGCGCGCAGCTGTCTCAATCCCCATCAATATTGTTGAAGGCGCTACCAGGCATTCAGAAAAAGCATTCTTAAATTTCTTAACTTATTCTTACGGTTCTGCAAAAGAGTTGGAGGTACTTTTGTCCTTATCGAGAGATTTGGGATATATAAACGAAAAAGAATATTCATGTATTTCCAAGAAACTCGACGAATTGTTGGCCAAAGTTTTTCAGTTCATGGGAAAGATAGAAAAGAAAACCCCTTACGGGTTCTTTAGGAAATTTGCTGGCGAAAAGAAGGACCCTTCAAGGCCCCAAAAGAGTCCAATGGAGTAAAATGCTCAACCCTTATTTAGCTGTCGTAATTGCAACTATTATATGGGGCTCTTCGGGAGTTTTCATTAGGTACTTGAATTTGCCGCCTTCAACTTTAGCATTTTTCAGAACTTTTGTTCCGACGGTTATTCTTTTGGCTTATTTCATAATTAAGAAAATAAATCCTTTTCGGGATGGCCTTAAACTGATTTTTTTGGCTTCTTCCATTGGAGTGATGGAATTCTTCCTTTATTTTGTGGCTTATAAAAATACCTCTATTGCAAATTCCGTGATTGTGCTTTACACATGGCCAGTTTTCGCTGCGGTTTTAAGCGCAATTTTTCTGAGAGAAACAGTTTCTAAAAAAGATATGCTCCTATTCTTAGCTGCTTTTACTGGAGTGATATTTGTGTATGCTAGAAGTGAAATATCCTTATCTGACAAGAATTTTGTAGGTGTATCTTCAATGCTGATTGCTGCAATCTTGTTCGCATTTATGATAATAATATTTAAGAAATTGAGCAGCAGACATTCCAATTATGAAATCATATTTTACCACAATTTTATGTCTGCAATTGTATTTTTGCCAATCCTGTTCATAAACAGATCGTATCCGACAGCATCTCAATCCGCTATTGCAACTGTGTACGCATTATTAATCGGCCTTTTTGCTTATATTCCCTATTATTTCGGGCTTAAGCATCTGAAGGCATCAACGCTTTCGCTTATTTCTTATCTAGAAGTTGTAAGCGGCATTTTGTTCGCAATAGTCTTGCTGCATGATACCTTGACACTAAACGCGGTTGTCGGCGGTGCTTTGATAATTGGCTCCACTGTATTGATCAAGAAATAGTTTTTTCCTTTTCATGCGGCGAATCAATGGAAAAATATCAAAATTTTTGTAGAAATATTTATAAACATCTCCTTCAAAGTATTCCTGAAAATGGATATTGGAAAGGATTTCAGCGACAGCTATTATGGATTAATGCGGAATAAATTTGTAATTCTGCCTGCTTTCATCGCTTCTGTTGTTTTTACCATTGTGCTTCTTGCAGTGTTATGGTCATCAGGTATCTTTCAGGATTTCTCCGCTTACAATTCATTAAGGGAGCAGTATATAGAGCAAATCGGCGCTGAAAGCGATACGCAAGTTGACGAAGTCAAGTTTAACAGCTACCTTGAATCAAATGGGTTTGCGTGGAATAATATAAGGCAATTCATTAATTGGAGAACAGGCATATTTATCGTCTTGCTTGTTGCTGTATTGGCGGTTTTTTCTTTTTATATGAGATGCATTTCACTATCTATCATAACGCTTATTGTGAAAAAGCAGAAGATTTCAACAACTCTCTTGCTAAGATTCGTAGGAAGATTCTTTTTCAGGCTGGCGTGGCTTCATTTGCTTCTGGCTCTTATTATTATCGTGCCATTGACTGTTGGGCTTCTTGGGGTTGTTTTATCTTTTTTTATTAATAAGATCCTTGGAATAATCTCATTGATGCTTGTCATTCTCCTGCTGATTGCATACGGAATATTTGTGTTTATCAGGCTTGTCTTTGCACTTCCCATTGCATTTCTGGACGACAAAACAGCATACAGGTCAGTAAGGGAGGGGTATGCTGCAACAAAGGGTAGATTTCTTGATGCACTGCTGGTTTTCGCGATATTTGTTGGGATCGCCATCGGCTTTTCGTTCTTAAGCAATATGCTCCTTAACTTCTTCCCTCTTGTTATGCTGCTGGATAAGCCAGCGATTATCGCCATAGTACTATTCATGCTTTTGGTGTATTATTTCCTTAACTCCATAATCGATGCATTCACGCATTTGTTTCTGTTCCATGCTTATGCAGATTTCAAGAGGAGTGCTGGGGCTGTAAGGAAAGCAAACAAGCCAAAATCTTTTAAATCATAGGGTTTTTTTGCTCTTATGATATGCTTGGGAATTGAATCAACAGCCCACACATTCGGCTGCGGAATTATTGATGATAAAGGTAGAATTTATTCTAATGTTATTGACGCATACAAAACTGAAACCGGAGGAATTCATCCATCAGAAGCAAAAAAGCATCATGAAAATGTTAAAGACAAGGTTGTTGAAGATGCTTTGAAAAATGCAAATTTAAGATTTGAAGATATTGGCTTGGTTTCTTTTTCGCAGGGGCCTGGAATTGGGCCTTGCTTGTTGGTTGGGATGAGAAAAACAAAGGAAGTAGCATCAAAATTAAATATACCTTTAGTAGGTGTAAATCATTGCATAAGCCATCTAGAAATCGGAAAACTGATGACAAAAGCAAAAGACCCTGTTTTATTATACGCATCAGGCGCAAACACCCAGATAATAGCTTATGAAGGCGGAAAATATCGTGTTTTCGGAGAAACTTTAGACCAGGGTGTTGGAAATTTCATTGATTCTTTTGCGAGATATATTGGCTTTGGCTTCCCTGGCGGCCCAAAGATTGAAAAGCTGGCTTTGAACGGGAAAAATTACATTGAGCTGCCTTATGTTGTCAAGGGAATGGATGTATCTTTTTCAGGCATTCTGACGAATTTAAAGCAAAAGTTTGATTCTAAGAAGCATTCAAATGAAAATCTGGCTTATTCACTGCAGGAAACAGCTTTTGCAATGCTTGTTGAAGTTTCCGAAAGGGCAATGGCGCATTGCGGAAAAAATGAGCTTGTTATTGGCGGAGGAGTTGGCTGCAACAAAAGATTAAGGGAGATGTGCAGGCTTATGTGCGAGGAGAGAAAAGGAAAATTCTTTTCTCCGCCGAATGAAGTGCTTGTAGATAATGGGCTCCAAATAGCTTGGTTAGGTGTGCTTCAAAGAAATCAAGCTACTACAGATTACAATACAATGGATATAAAACCATATGAGCGCACAGATGATGTGGACATCATTTGGAAGGATTAAACAGCACTAAAGTTAAAATGTTCAAGCAATACTTTTATATACACAAATTTTATCTTGACTGATGATGGATGCAACAATGACAGGGCCCTCAAAGACAAGTCAAAATTCAAGGTCAGAAATATTTTGGAACATTGCAACAAAATGGTATTTCTTTCCATTAATCATTCTGCTTATGGTTATAGTCCTGACAATCCACCATTACCCAACCAGACATGACAGTTTTTTGGAAACCAAGAGTATTGCAGAGTTTGGGGCAGTCCTGCTCATAAGATATATTGTTATACCAATGCCTATTATTGATCTTTTAAATAATTATGTTCCAATTGGCGGGTGGCCCTTAATGCTTGCCTCACACATTTTTATCATAGGACCAATTGTGCTAATATCTTACTTCAAAACCAGACGGAATAGGACACTTAAGTGGTTAACCTTAGCTTTGTTAGCCTTCCTCATAATGTCTTTTGTTGCGAATCTTCGCCGTGATGTGATTGGGTATTTAGCCTAATCTTGATTTTAATCATGCTGCAATTCCCATAACCGCGTTATAAATCATTTGGGCATTTTTTGTGGCAGCATCTTTTGGCAAAGCAAACGTAATGCTGTGTAAATTGAGCCTAATCACATCAGTAAAAGGCAATACCTCTCTAACCCTCTCAACAGCGGCTTTTGCTTCGGGACTATTTCCAATGCCATGGCCGATAACTGCAAGAATGTACAAATCAGGCTTCTCCAAAAAGCTTAAGCCTATTGGCTTGCCATTGCTAATTGAGGTCTTTGTAATATAAGTTCCCGGATGTGATGGATTAAAAGTATTCCTTGACCATACATCAACATTGTGGGCAATTGCATACTCCATTGACTTGTCATACAAAATTTTTGAGCCATTCCTTGCGAATTCGAGCCCTTCCTCCCTGCTTAATTGAGCAATTGTTCCGGGATTGTTCACCAAATTTGGGTTTGCCTGTAAAACTCCATTGGTATCTGAATACAATAACACAGGAGCTTCAAGCGCAGCTCCAAGAATTACTGCGGTCAAATCGGATCCGCCTCTTCCAAGGGTAGTTCTCAGCATTAATGTCTTTTCATCGTAATGGCTTGTTTTGGCTATTCCTTTTGCCGTATACCCTCCAATAATGTACAAGTCATAAGCCCTCTGCGAGGCTCTTCTGATTTTTTTCCTTACATCAAGACTGATATTTTCTGAAATGCCGGCCCCTCCTGACTGCATTTCTGTAAGAAGCCCGATATTGGAAGGCTCTGCAGTAAAAACCATCCTGCCTTCTTTTTTAAAGGCGTGCAATAAAAGACGAGAACTTGAAAATTCCCCCCAAAAAGCAAATTTATCCTGCATATACAGGCGGCCCTGTTCCATAGCAATTTCAGATGCCCTCTTGTCCAGTCTGGACCATTCGCTTTTATTAAATATTCCTCTTTTGATTCCCAGCTCTTGCGATGCCATTTCCAAATAATTATTGTAAAATCTGGAAATATAATTGTCAAAATCAGCTAAATATTCTATTATAAGCTTTTGCAAGCCGGTATGAGTATCTTGCCTATCTCCATTCTTCCACATTATTTTATAGATTAAAGCAGGATTTACATTAATTTTTTTGGCGGCA
Organism: Candidatus Woesearchaeota archaeon; assembly: GCA_016177615.1. GTDB lineage: Archaea > Nanobdellota > Nanobdellia > Woesearchaeales > GW2011-AR4. The sequence continues at coordinate 5,545 of JACOUX010000062.1, forward strand.
ATTGCGTATTTCTCTGCTATCGCTAATCCGCTGGCATAAGAATCAGCGCTTGGATGAAATTTTTCAAGCCCCCTGCCCCTCATTAATGTTCCCTGGGAAACTCTTTGCTCTAATAATGGCATTATTTGTTTAAAGCAATAATCTGACAAGCTTATTAATTCATCCGTAACACCTTTTAGGGCCGATGGAACCACGATTGGCTTGTGCTCAAGATTTTGTGATACAATTTCAACAACGCTTTCCAAGCCATCTCTCATAGAACTTCCGCCGAATTTCAAAACTTTTTGCGGCATATAATGCCCAGTATAGGGAGTAAAATTAATCGGAATTTGCCTTGGAATTTTAGTTCTTTCTGACTCTGTCATCAATGGCGGTTTGCCCGGAATTAATATAAATTTTTCGACACATCTAAGGTTTTAATCCGCAGCCTGTATCTTCTTCAATATGCTCTGCTTTCCGCTCCAGTCTAGCACAACCTTAAGAACGTCTGTAATTGTCTCCACTGGTATTATATTTATTTTGCCCATCTTGTCCTTGTCTATTATTATATCCTTCAGGTTGGTTTTTGGAACAATCACGTTTTTCAGCCCTGCTTCGATTGCCGCTTCGACTTTTGCAGTCACTCCGCCAATCGGCAATACTTCCCCCCTTACCGACAAAGAGCCAGTCATCGCAAAGTCCTGCTTTATGGGAACTTTCTTGAATGCAGAAATTACAGAAGTTGCAACTGCAATGCTTGCCGAATCGCCTTCAACCCCTTCGTAAGTCTGAAGAAACTGTACGTAGATGTCGTATTTCTCCTTCAAATCCTCGCCAAAATATCTCTTGACAATTGCAGAAACATTCTTGACAGCTTCTTTTGCTATGTCTCCAAGCTTTCCTGTGGCGATTATCTCGCTTTCTTTTCCTCCTGGGGTGACTTCTGACTCGATTGGCAGTATTATGCCTGAGAAGGGAGGAGTAACTCCAATGACTGCCAGACCGTTCACTCGGCCAATCCTTTTTCCCGATGTGACAATAACCTCATATTCTTTTTTCTGCTCAATGTATTTGTCAGCCAGCTGCTGCTCAAGGCTCCTTGCAATCTTTTTTGCATTGAAAATGTGCTTTTTCATCACCAATTTGGACTTGTCCTCAATGGCCATATCTCCTGCTGCCCTTATCAGGCCTCCTAATTCCCTCAGCCTTAAAGTAAGATGGCCTTTTCTGTTGGCTCTTCTTTTTGCCTCTTCAACAATAGCATCAACAGCTTCCCTGCTGAAATGCGGAATCCTCTTGTCCTTGACAACTTCCTGGGCGACAAAAACAGCAATCTTGTCCCTGTTTTTTTCAGTGTCAGGAATAGTTTCCTTCATGTAAATTTCATAGCCATAGCCGCTTATCCTGCTCCTTAATGCAGGGTGCATGTGCTTTATCGTCTCAAGATTTCCTGCTGCCACAAGCACATAATCGCAAGGGACTGCTTCTGTCCTTACCATTGCGCCGGCGCTTCTCTCGCTTTGCCCCGTAATCGCAAATTTCCTTTCCTGCAATGATGACAATAATTCCTGCTGGGTATTTGGCTGCAAAGTTGCAATCTCATCAATAAATAAAACGCCCATGTGGCTTTTGTGAATCATTCCTGCAACAACTCTTTCATGTGCCGGCGTTCCTAAGCCTCCTGAATTTTTGCATAAAATTCCATTGGCTATCAGGTTGCCTGAAGAAGTTGTTAAATTATAGACTTTTCCTTTGTAATTTATTTTTTCTATCTTTGTGATGGTTTGTTTTGTTAGGGTCATTTTTGCCGATACTTTTTTAAAAGTTGGTTTAATCTTTGTATTAGATATTTTCTCCAGTCAAATTCTAATTGTGTTTTAATTAACCATATTGATACTTTATCTTCTTTTGTTAATTCTAATTTTTTAAGTTGTTTAACCTTTATCTTAACCATTCTTTATCTTTTGATAAAATTTTGCGCAATTTGTTCCCTCTATAACCTCGATTTTTATAAAAATCTTCAATCTCTTGTAACGATTTTCTTTTCACGCTATCTCCTCTCCATTCAAAACCACATACAAAGAGCTTGGAGTCAGCTGCAGTAATTTCATTACATTTTCTGCCCCGTATCCCAGTGAGATTAATTCATCATACTTGTTTTTCTTTAAAGCCCTGAACTCATTTATTGCATTAACCATTTTCTCCTTTTTATGCCTGCAATAATTAATCTTGACGTTTTTGATAAAATTAACAGCATTGTCAAATTTTACAGAGATTAATAACCTGTAAAGAAGCAGTTTTTCATTTTTAGTTGCTCTTTTGACTAAAGCAGTCGAGCAAACTTCCTTGTCTTCTAAATATCTTTTAACTTTATTGAGGAAATTTATTCTGTTGTCTTCCAGTTCTTTAGTTCCTGTAATTGCTAAATCCAATGTTTGCAATCTATTTTTTTGTTTGTGTACTTTAGGCGCTCCTAACTCTCCGCCAAAGAATGAGCCAAAAAACTCGTCTGAAAGACTGCCTAACAGATAAATCCAATTTGGAATCTCCAAAGCTAATCTTGTTTTATTCCCTTGAGGTGCGCCTAAAGCTAAGAAAAACCTTATTATATTTCTATTGGTATTCTGATAACACCATGAATGTCCATAAATCCCTCCTTCTATAATTCTTGAATTTTCATTTATTTTTAATTCAAAAATGTTCCTTATATCACTTCCAAATTCTTCAACAGCTTCTTTTTCTGAGCTTGACAGGAAAATCCCATTCAAATTATCAAAAACACCGCCGTCTCCAAACGTTGCTCCCAAAACTTTTGCTATTAATGGTAATTTTGAATTATCAGCTTGTAATGGCAGCAATCCTCTTTCTTTTAACCAGTTTGCAGTTTGAATCGGAACTGGAATATGCCTATTAGAATGCCACCATCTAGTTTTTCCAATGGGCTGGCTCATTGCCTTTGCAATTCGTTTATAGCCCCAAGTAGGATTTTGTGATTTAATATCCAAATATTGATGATACAGTCTGCATTGTTCTTGTTGCCTTTTATCATAAGTATTGATTATGTCTTGCTCATCAATTATTACATCTTCAGCTTTTGAGACTATCTCGTCTTTTTCTGTAATATCATTAGCTTCTACAAAAGCAATTTTTCCGTTTTTATTTACAGCTATTTTATGCTCTGGTGTGACTATAATCTCTTTATTTGCGGAAGTTGTAAGTTTAATCATTTTGCCATTGTAATCTTGCCTATTGCACGATAAAACTTCGACTGGAGCGACAGAACCATGCCAATCTCCCAGCACAGAAAGCTCATTTTTATCTAGAAAAATTGCTTCATAGCCTTTTTTGTGGATTATGCTGCTTTTGTGTTTTTCAAATAGGTCATTAATTTTTTTATGCATATCTGTATTTTTAAGGATATTGCTTTCAACAAAAGTCATTTTTGTCGTCGGTAAAAAACATTGAAAGGGATCATGCAAAACATCGCCAAGCAAAGCGCCCGCATGCGCTCCTGTTGCATCATTGAATGGCGCCTGCTTTCTCTTATAGTTATCCACTATAAGCCTTGGTATTTTCACCTTGTTTTCTATCCTTCTTCCCATCATCAGGCTCAACCCAAACCCGATGACAAAAAGTATTGCCACGATAGAGCTTGATGCGGTCATTATAGCGGCAACTGTTGTCCCATACTTGCTATAGAAAGACCACGCCCACCACGGCAGGATAACCGCAATGATGACAAAAATAAACATTATTACGTTCTGGTTCTTGAACATTGTCATGCTCTGCAGCCTTGCTTTTGCAACTAAATCCCTTCCTTGCCCTGCTGGAACCGTCCTTATTAATGGCATGTTTTCATCATTTGGATTGGGAAAAGAAACAATATCCACTAGCTTTTCCATCGGCAGCAGCTCAGCCAAGGCAAAGCCGAGCATACTTTTTCCGGTTCCAGGTTCTCCGATGAGCAGAACATGCCTTCTCTGCTGGGCTGCCTTCTTTATGACCTCAACAGCCTCTTCCTGGCCTATCACCTGGTCTACTATCTGCTTTGGCACTTTTATATCTGCCGTCGATTTAAATTTTAAAGCCACCATCCCGATAATGTATATATTTGGCTATTTTTAAAGCTTGCTATTGATTATGGAGTGGTATAAAATTAAGAATTTTAGAAAAATAAACATTTAAAAACAGCTTTTGAGCACACTCAAATCTATACAATGAAAGAATCCATTTTGCTTAAGGCCGCAATAATCTGCTCATTGGCAGGATTAATCCTCTTGTACTTGGTTTCTATCAAAATAGACTATAAAGAATACAGGCCGCAGGAGCTGAGCAAAAATGTCGGCGATGACGTCAAGCTTGTTGGCAGGATTGCAAAGATAAGCCAAAAGGAAAATGTTGCTTTTATTGAAGTTGAGCATCAGTCTCTTGTAACTGTTGTGCTGTTTGACAAAGGCAGGAACCTTACCATAAAAAATGGAGACAGGATTGAAGTCTTAGGAGAAGTGCAGGAATACAATGGAAAGAGCGAGATTGTTGCAGGCAAGCTAAGGGTGATTAGCTGATGCTGCTGGAAATACTGGCTGCGATTGTACTTGGCTGCTTAATGGGTGTGGTAACGGGCTTCACCCCAGGACTCCATATCAATCTTGTTGCGGTAATCCTGTTCAGCATTTCCCCTGTGCTTTTGGGCTATACAAATGTTGTGGCAGTTGCCTCCTTCATAATCGCAATGTCCATAACGCATACTTTTACCGACTTCATAAGCGCGACTTATCTTGGAGCGCCTTCTGACGATACTGCCATGGCATTGCTTCCTGCCCATAAAATGCTTTTAGACGGAATGGCCCATGAGGCAGTAAAGCTGACTGTCGTTGGAAGCTTGCTATGCCTGATCCTGACAATTGCTTTGTCCCCTTTATTGATTTTCGCAGTTCCCTTTGTTTTTTCATCCCTAAAAGATTATGTCGGCTGGATTTTGCTTGCTGTAGTTATCTTCATGATCTTGAGGGAAGAAAATGCCGGCAAGAGGCTTTGGTCATTTATCGTAGTTGCATTATCAGGCACGCTTGGATTGATAGTCTTTAAAATTCCCAATCTCAAGGACCCTTTGCTGCCCATGCTGTCCGGGCTGTTTGGCGTATGTGTGCTGCTGCTCAGCCTGAGCCAAAAAGTGTCTTTGCCGGCCCAGAAGATAACTGAAGGCATAAAAATCAAGTTCAAGGATGCGGCAAAAGCGCTTGGAAGCGGCGTATTTTCAGGCTCGCTTGTTTCCATATTTCCTGGATTAGGGCCTGCGCAGGCAGCGGTCATTGCAGGCCAGTTTGTAAGGAAGATAGACATTTACTCTTATTTGATATTGGTAGGAGGAATTAACACAGTTTCAATGATTTTATCGCTCATAACCTTGTTCACAATAGACAAAGCAAGAAACGGCTCAATAATAGTTGTGCAGCAATTATTGCAGAATATTGACCTCAAGACAACCATAATGTTTTTTGCCGTTGCCCTGGTTGCAGGCGGAATAGCAGCATTTTTAACACTTTATGTCAGCAGGGTTTTTTCGTCAGTTATGGGAAAGATTAACTATTCGCTTTTGAGCATAGGAATTATTTTGTTTGTCATATCCATGGTAATTTATTTCTCTGGCCCGATTGGCTTGATTATATTAATTACTGCAACTGCAATAGGCCTAGTGCCAAATATCGTTAATGTAAGCAGGAGCAGCTCGATGGCATGCCTGCTGGTGCCGATTATACTGGTGAATCTGGTTTAGAGGATTTTTTACAATAAAGTTTATAAATAACTTCATTTTTTCAAACTTACGATGTCTAATTACAGCCGTCAGACAACACCGGATGCTCCAGCAGTTAAATTTCTAAACTACTCCTTGGTTGTAGACCCAGATACTAAAAAAAGCGTGTTTGAGCCAACTCTTAGGGACGTTGTCCTTTCTGCAACTGATCCGAGAGGATTGACCTATAAATATTCTGATTCAGTAAGCCCTAAAGTTAAAATTGTGCTTGGCGAAGCAAGGGAAAAAAATTTTAATCATTTTTCGCCTCTTGAAGAAATAACTGTAACTCTTTTGCCAGAACAAGTGGAAATAGACCCAGCTAATTTGAGTTTGCCTTTTTATGTGGTTAGTGCTCATGTAGAAGATGTTTTGGTCCGTGAGCTTTTTGACCCTTCAAAAGAAAGCTACCTCCCAAAAAAAATACTAGAACACCCAACAGCAAATCTTATAGCAATAACCCACGGAAATCGTTGGGCGCCTGAAGTTGAGAAAGTAATAATGAGTAGGTTAAAAGAAGCTGGAATAAGTTATGAAACTGATATCCATCATTTATTTGGGCATGTTATAAGTACGGATGGGATACTTCTAAAACACAATGGCTCACGCTAGTACAACAATTTCTTACTTGGTTTAAAAACTTCTTAACCGCAACATTTTTAAAAAGGATTTATTTCTTAAGCGCTATGGAAGCAACAATAGTCAATTTCAGGGGCTCTAGGAGAGTGAAGAGCAGCAACCAGATGATTCTGCAAATAAGCAATGTTGATTCAAAAGACAAGGCTTCAAAGCTTGTTGGAAAAAAGATAGTATGGAAAAGCCCTGCAGGAAAGCAGCTTTTGGGCCAGATTACTAACGTACATGGAAACAGCGGCGCATTAAGGGCAAGGTTTGACACAGGAATGCCCGGGCAGAGCATAGGGCAAAAAGTCAGCATTGAGTGAGTTATTGATTGTTTTGCAGCAGTTTTTCTTTCATTATTTTTATGCATTTCTCAGCCACAATCTTGAGATTTATAATATCATACTCATTGTACTCTATCAGCAGGTTTAGGTAGTAGTCATCACCTGTTGCCCTGTACATTCTCCAAAGAGTTAAAGCATCTCCTCCATGGAAATCCTGTACTATTTCGTTTCTTTTTATTCCCAGCCCCTTTTCGATTTTTTTCAGCCCGCCTTTAAGGCCCAATTTATCTGTCAGTGACTTAACGTCAAAATTCGGTATTCTTGGCAGCAGGTTAGGATATCTTTTTTCTATGAAAGGCAGGTCAAAAGAAGCACCATTGAATGTTACGATTAGCTTGTATTTTTCCAGCTCTTTCTTTAAAATCCCGTAATCAAGGTTTATCCCTTTTATCATCATCTTTGTGTTTAAGCCGTTATAAAGTCCGAAAACAGTTATGTCATCATGAATTTTGCTTAAACCCGTTGTTTCTATGTCCATGAAAACAGCATCTTCCCTGAAGAAATCATAAAGGCGCCACATCTCATTTTTTGGCAGCACATCAAGAAAATAGCCTGAATCAAAATTGTACAGGGCTTTTTTGGCAGCGAGTATTTTCCTGTTGTAATACAGTTTCCTGTACCTTGAAAGTCTTCTTATCGTGTCCTGCCTAAGAAAGCTGTCCCAGTCATAAATTCCATTTCTCCAGATATTCTGCTCTAATTTATCACCTACCCTTTCCAAAAAGATGAAGCTATGGGTTATCATAAAAATATGCATACGAGCCGGGGACTGGTCTGTCAAGGTGCCGCCTATGCGGCTTTTTTCTTTTTTTTCAAATAGTGATTATGAAAAGAACTTCTTTATATATTTCACGGCGCCATGTCCAGTGCTTGTCAAAAATATAGTTTAGAAAAGAACTTCAAAGAGCAGAAGTTTAGACACTAAATATGCCTCAGATTAGTCAGGTCTCTGTCGCACAGCAGGCTTGGGTGGCATCTGCCGCAGTATAGCATAAACAGGGCAAATTCTTCCTGCCTTGGATTTGTAACAACCCATTTTTGGCTTTTGCTACAGCGACTATGGAGTTATCGTGCCTGTATAGAACATCATTTTTTGTATAATACCCTTCCTGTCCCCTCAAGAATTCAATCAAAGTATCTTTCATAGTTCAAGTTGAATAATTGTCTGCTGATATGTCGAAAATATACCATTAATCTATGATTGATGGACGTAAGTCCAATGTTGTTGCACAAGATGGTATATTTTCGAGCATGCTCAAAAACCACCATCAATGTGCTAGCGAATAATGCTCCGCATCACGCCACCCATCACTTGACGAATCCAAAGGATTCTCAAGTTCATCGAAAACCTATGGTTTTCGAGATGTGATGGGTGGTTTTTGACAAATCTTTCCATCAGTGTCTTCATCAGCACAAGCTTTTTAAATAAACATTGGTTCTCATTTTTTCATCAGGAGGGACAAGCATGGCTTCATTTAAACTTTGCATATCTGATCCTTCGACAGGAAGGTCATACCAAAAGGAAGTAAAGGATAATATGGCAACTCCTTTTATTGGCCTGAACATAGGGGAATCTGTCAAGGGAGACGGCTTTGAGATGAATGGATATGAATTCCAGGTTACAGGCGGATCAGACTACTGCGGATTCCCCATGAGGCGGGGCATCCTTGGCCAGAGAAAGAAAATTACAATTTATGCCGGAATAGGCTTCAGGGGCGGCTTGAAGGGAATAAAAAGAAGAAAAACCATATGCGGCCACAAGATACATGAAAGAATATCCCAAATAAACCTGAAAGTCGTCAAAGAAGGCCCAAAGAAATTGAATGAGCTGTTTGGCATGCCTGAAGGAGAAAAGAATATTACGGCTGCAGATGAAAAGCAGGAAGACAAGCCGGAAAAGAAGGCAGCCGGGCAGAAGCAGGCAGATGACCAAAAGGCAGGCGATAAAAAGGATAATTTATGACCAGAAAAAAGAAAGACGAGCATCAACAAGACGATCAGCAAGGGCTGCCGGTCCAGCCTCTTATTAACATATGCATGGTTGGACATGTTGACCACGGCAAGACAACTCTTCTTGAAAGATTAAGCGGCAAGTGGACTGACACTCATTCTGAAGAATTAAAGCGCGGAATTACAATAAGGCTTGGATATGCTGATGTCACGTTCAGGAAATGCCCGAAATGCAAGGGCGCGGACGCATATACAACAAAAGAAACATGCCAATCCTGCAATGAAAAATCAGTTCCTTTGCGAAAGGTAAGCTTTGTTGATGCGCCTGGCCACGAGTCACTGATGGCGACAATGCTCAGCGGCGCGACAATAACAGATGGCGCATTGCTCCTTGTTGCGGCAAACGAGCAATGCCCACAGCCACAGACAAGGGAGCACCTAATGGCTCTGCAGATCATAGGCATTAAAAACATTGTCATTGTGCAAAACAAGATAGACTTGGTAAATGAAGAGCAGGCGCTGAAGAACTACATGCAGATAAAAGAATTTGTCAAGGGGACTGATTTTGAGAATGCCCCTGTAGTCCCTATTTCAGCGCAGCACAGGGTCGGCCTTGGGCACCTGATGGAAGCAATTGACGAAATCATGCCTACCCCTGTTAGAGACCCGGGCAAAGAGCCAATAATGCTTGTTGCAAGAAGCTTTGACATAAACAAGCCGGGGGCGTCTCCGGAAAAGCTTGTCGGAGGCGTTTTAGGGGGAAGCCTAAAGCAAGGGACTTTAAGAGTGAATGACATAGTGGAGATAAGGCCGGGCAGGACAGTTGTTGAAAAAAACCAGCAGGTATGGAAGCCGATAACAACAAAAATCATCAGCCTGAATTCAGGATCTGAAACTCTTGAATCAGTCGGTCCCGGAGGCTCGATAGGGGTTTTGACATCGTTGGACCCTTCGATTGTAAAGTCAGACCAGCTGACCGGCTCTTTAGTTGGCTTGCCGGGGAAGCTTCCAAAAGTTTGGAATGAATTGATTCTTGATGTTCATCTCCTGCAAAGAGTTGTGGGCACAAAAGAAGAGCTTACAGTCGAGCCGATAAAAATGACAGAGCCTCTTATGCTGAATGTCAATTCCGCAGCCACTGTCGGCTTTGTTGTTGAGCTTAGGAAGAACAAGGTCAAAAGCAGGCTAAAGCTTCCTGTGTGCGCAGACCCTGGATCAAGGGTTACAATCTCCAGAAGAATCGGAAACCGCTTCAGGCTGATTGGATACGGGGAGATAATGGAGAAATAGAATTATCATTTAGTATTATGCTTTTCACTCCCCCTCAAATTTAATGAGCGAATAGAGGCTGTGCCCTTTTGCTTCTATCTTTTCCCTCCCGTGCAAGTCAGGCAATTCTATTATAACTGCGCACTCAACCACTTCACCACTAAGTTTTTTAATCAAATTAATTGCAGCAACCAAGGTACCCGAAGTAGCAATCAAGTCATCAACCAGCAGAACTTTCGAGCCTTTTGGAATTGCATCAATATGAACTTCAACTGTTGCCCTTCCATACTCAAGGTCATAACTCTCCTTTTCTGTCTTGTAAGGAAGTTTTCCTTCTTTTCTTATCGGGATAAAACCCTTTTTCAATTTATGGGCGATTGCGCCTCCAATAATAAATCCCCTGCTTTCAATGCCCGCCACAAGATCAACGTCCGTGTTTTTATATTTTTCACAAAACATGTCAATGGCATAACTAAATGCATCTGCGTCTTTTAGGAGTGTTGTTATGTCCCTAAACATTATGCCCTGCTTGGGCCAATCTGGAATCGTCCTAATTGCTGACTTGAGGTCCATACTGCACCTGAAAAAATAAGGGGTATTTATACTTTTCTTGGCAATATTTTTAAATGGCATTGCACTACTTTGGATTAATGCTCATCAACGGAATCAACTACCGCACGGTATGGATGCAGGACACTTCTGTCTATCTGATAAACCAGCTTTTGCTGCCGCATAAGTTTGAAATTTACAAATCAAAGGATTATTTGGATACGGCTAACTCCATAAAAACAATGATTGTAAGGGGGGCTCCTGCAATAGGAGCAACAGGCGCTTTCGGGCTGGCGCAGGCTGCCCTGATGTTTGAAGGCGAGAATTTTGATAATTTCAAGCAGTTTATTAATGAAGCCTACCACCAAATAAATTCTGCAAGGCCCACTGCAAATGACTTGAAGTTTGGACTGGATTTTGTAAAGTCAAGGATGTTTGCTGAAAATAGCATAGCAAACTCGAAAATGAAGGCCTTTGAGCTGGCCAAGCAATATGCCGACTGGAATGCGGAATTGTGCAGGAAGATAGGGGAGCACGGAAACAGCCTGATAAAGGATGGCCATAGCGTTCTGACGCACTGCAATGCTGGCGCTTTGGCCTGCGTTGATTATGGAACCGCGCTTTCCCCCATAAGAATGGCGCATTACAGCAGGAAAAATATCTTCGTATATGCCGATGAAACAAGGCCAAGAAACCAGGGAGCCTCTTTGACAGCATGGGAATTGGCTCAGGAAAAGATAAGCCACGCAATAATAGCTGATAATGCGGCAGGCTACTTTATGAAAAAAGGCAGGATTGACATGGTTATAGTAGGCGCTGACAGGATAGCAATGAATGGCGATGTTGCAAACAAGATAGGCACTTATGAAAAAGCTGTTTTGGCAAAGGAAAACAATGTTCCCTTTTATGTCGCTGCGCCATTATCGACATTTGATGTGAATGCAAATAGCGGAGAAGACATTCCAATAGAGGAAAGGCATGAAGAAGAAGTGCTTTATATTCATGGGATTGACGAGAATAATGAAATGAAAAAGATTAGAATTGCATCTTTTGAAAGCAATGCAAAAAACCCGGCTTTTGACGTGACTCCCGCAAGGTATATCACAGGAATAATAACTGAGAAAGGAGTTATAAAGCCAAAAAGCGAAGATATTGAGAAGTTTGTGGGATAAATTTATTAAAATTAATCAGGGGGCATGAGAAATCTCTTTAATCTTTTTAGCAAGCTCATAAGGATTCTCAATGCAACCCATCACATTTCCGCCAGGAGCTACAGTCTGGCCATATTTTGTTTGGACAACATTAACTCCAGCAGTTTTAAAGTCAATATTTCCAGTGTTAAAAATCTTGCCAAGCAAATCCACATCAACTTTTATCTCTTGTATTTTGTCGTAATCAATTGATTTGTAGTCAGCGCCAATTATTCCAGATTGAATAATCGCTCTATGATTTGTTATGGCATAAGCCAAAAGTCTATATTGCAAAACTCTGATTAGTGTGATAATTAGAAAACTAATAATAAAAAAACAATAGCAATTAATCCAAAGAAGGACACTAACACAAAATAATTTGTAAAATTGGGCTTTCCTTCCCAGACTATTTTCTCTTTTTTATCCAAAATCCTGTCAAATTCTGACATTTTTGCCAATAAAGTTTAAGAGATTTATTTAAATATTTCGATTTCAAAATCAACAACCTTTATAAATGTTTGAGCCTTCTGCCTCAAAGAGTGATTCAAATGGACTGGGGGATGAAGAACAGGCTGGGCAGGATTTTTAACCATAAGAGCAACAGGACTGTAATGCTGGCTGTTGACCACGGCTACTTTCAGGGTCCTACAACAGGATTAAAGAAACCAAAAGAGACAGTTGTGCCTTTATTGCCTCATTGTGATTCCTTGTTCATAACCAGAGGGATGCTGAGGAATTGCATACCATCAAACACAAATGCGCCTGTTTTTCTTAGAGTTTCCGGCGGGCCAAGCATCTTGGGGGAATTGTCAAATGAGGACATAACAACTTCTATGAAGGAAGCTTTGAAATTAAACGCTGCAGGGGTTGGAATGTCAATATTCGTAGGGGCAAAAAATGAAGACAGGACGATTTCCAATCTGGGCAGGATTGTTAACGAGGCAGAAGAATATGGAGTGCCTGTCCTTGCGATAACTGCTGTCGGCAAGGAAATGGGAAGGGATGCAAGATACCTTGGACTGGCGTGCAGGATAGCCGCTGAAATGGGAGCCCATATTGTGAAGACTTATTATTGCGAGGAAGACTTTGAAAAAATTGTGGAAGGATGCCCTGTTCCAATCGTGATTGCAGGAGGCAAGAAGATCCCTGAGCTCGAGGCGCTGAAAATGTCCCATGACGCGATAAGCAAAGGCGCTGTAGGAGTTGACATGGGAAGGAATATATTCCAGTCGGAAAACCCTGTTGCGATGATACAGGCGGTAAGGGCTGTCGTGCATGAGAATTACACTGCTGACGAGGCGTTTGAGATGTTTAATAAGTTAAATAGGCCAAAATAGAAAAATTTATATACTTTCTTCTAATATAAGGAATTTCATGTATAAAAAAAACTATCTTTCACGAGAAGAATATGGAATATGGAGATATATTAAAGATAACGAAATAATTGACAGTGAGTTAATTAAACAGATATTTCCGGAAATGCCTGAAAACAAAAAGAATAAGATACTGCATAGCTTGTATAAAAAAGGCTATATTAACAGGGCAAGAAAAGACTTGTACTATAATCCTGTCAAATTAAAAAATTTTTACAAATTAGCATTGAGGGTAAAGGAGGGATATATTGGCTTGGGCTCAGCTTTAAGGTGCTATAACTTACTCGAATACGAAGATTTTACAATATTTGTAATAACAAAAAATTTCCGAAAAAAGATAGCGCTTAAAGGAACGGCATATGAGATACAATACATTCCTTTAGAAAAATTTTTTTGCGGATTTGGTAAAAGAGACGACTTACATATCTCCTCTATAGAAAAAACCTTTTTTGACTGCTTCCTAAAACCAAGATTTATCGGTTTTACCGACGTAACAAAAACACTATATGGCGCAAAAATCGATTGGGATAAATTTTTAAGTTTTTTCAAACTAACCCACAACAATTCTCTATGCCAAAGGACTGGTTATGTACTCGAATTAATGAAAAAAAATACAGGATCAAAGATACCTTCCTTTGTTTTTGAATACTTATTGAAGAGTATTAAGAATCCTGTAAAACTAATGCCCCTTAAAGGCAAATCAACTTTCAATAGGAAATGGAAGGTGCAGGACAATATTGGAAAAGAGAATATACTTTCATGGTGGCATTAAATGGAACTAGATGAATTAAGACAAATATCTGCCAAAGAGGAGCTTTCGCTTAATTTTATAGCTAAAGATGAGATGATAAGCAGGGCGCTTTTAGATTTACAAGGCTTTGATGATATCGTACTTAAAGGCGGAACAGCTATAAACAGGGTGTATCTAAAAAATAAAAGATTTTCGGAAGATATTGATTTTGATATTATCTACAAAGGAAATGCAAAAGAGGCATTGCCAAGAACAAAGGAAATTGTTAATATGCTGAAAGGGTTTAGCATTGAAAGGCCTAGAATTATGAAAAACACAATTCGATATGACGTTTTTTATATAAATCCGCTGAACCATAAGGATAGAATAAGGCTGGAGTTTGCAATAATAAAAAATGCATTGAACTGCAGCAGGAGAATAGTCAATTTTGGTTTTGTGCCATACGAATCTGCATTGCTTAACGTCTATGATGTTGAAGAATTGATACTCCAAAAAATAGCCTGCATAATGAATCGCATGGAAGGAAAGGATTTTTTTGATATTTACTATCTTATCGATTTGCCCCATAAACCTATAAACAAGCTAAAGAAGAATGAAAAAGAGATAATAAAAAGAATAAGCATAGAAGAAAAGCAGATTAAATTAATTGCAAATATAACAAACCACTATCTTCCCAGAGCCAAAAGGCCTAATTGGAGCATATTTTTAGAGGAATTAAAGGAGAAGATAAAAGACTATAA
>JACOUX010000059.1 GCA_016177615.1 Candidatus Woesearchaeota archaeon
ATTCTACGGAGGTTCTGTAAAATGGTACAAGACTATAAGCAGTTGAAGATTTGGCAAAGAAGTTTTCAGTTAGCTGTGGAGGTTTACAAGCTGACTAACAAGTTTCCAAACCATGAAAGGTACAATCTTACCTCACAACTAAGGAGGGCAGTAACATCAATTTCCAGCAATATAGCAGAAGGCGCCTCAAAACACACAACTCAGGACTTCCAAAGGTTTCTGTATCAAGCTTATGCCAGTTTGAAAGAAGTTGAGAGTCTTCTGTTATTGAGTAAAGAATTGAAATATGTTTTAGTGAGAGATTTTGATCTTCTTGCTAAAGAAATTGATGAGTTGGCGAGGATGATTTATAGGTTTATTGAGGTGGTTAAAAAAAGTTGAATTTTATTTCTTCAACTACAAAGAGGCACACGCTCATAAAATACTTCAATATTTTTTGTAGGGAATCGGGGGGCTTAGTTTAATTAATTTTTTATGATTTTGTGTTTAATCATTTATGCAATTACTTTAATCTCAAGAAATCTTTGATTTTTTTAAGTTTTGTCGATTTAAATGTCAATCTAATTATATCAAGTGTATTTGGGTTCTCAAAATCTGGATATTCTATACCAAATTTTTTTTGGAAATCTATCATTGCCCATTCATTTGCGATGATTTGTTCATCACTCGGAAAAGCTTTACAATTACTTTTCTTTTTATTCTCATTCCAAAATATAATATAGGGTTCAACCTTAGATACATCAACTCCAAATATATCAGATAAAACTTTAGGATTTCCTTTCCATTTTTCCTTTTCAGCTTCACTAATTTTTTCCCAATAGTCTGGGATTGGATTATGTTTATCTTTTAATTCACCCGACACAAATAATTGATACATCCAAAAGTCGCCATCATGTATATGGAATTGAAATATTGGAACATCAAGTTTTTTGCTCAATTCTTTTGGTATTGTATCATCTTGTACTTCGGGACAAAAAATTTGTACCCATCCTTTTTTAGCTCCTATTACATCAAATTGATTATCTAATCCAGTAGCATCAGAAGCTTTCTTTTTTGACTCTAAACTTAATCCTTTACTTTTCATAACTTCAATTATTGCATCAATAACTTTATTTCTTGAGTTCACTTTCAACGCTAACTGTGTTAGGAAAAGTCCCATTTTCTTACTTTTTGCTCCTACTAAAAAAAGACTTAATTCTTTGCAATAAGCTAGGTTTTGGTTTTATTTCCACTGGTTTTACGCCTGTTTGTTTTTGTATTCTTGCAGTTTGCTCTTTACTTAAACCTGATTGACCAAATTTAAAATCAACAGCACTTTTAGTTTGTGTTGGATCAACTTTTGTGCCAATTCTTGATAAGTCTTGGGATGATTTTATAGCATCAACTCTTGTAGAACCTCTTGTACCATACGGTGCTATAACACTATCTTTTAAAGAAACTTCTGTATATACATCCCTTAAGCCAGATTGTTTCAGTGCTGAAGCAGCTTCTCTATGTCTTACAGTTCCGCCGATAGTGCTTGTTGTTGGACCTAATCTATCAGCAATTCTTTGTGATGTTGCAACCAAATCAGAACCCCTATCCGCTCTAGATATTGTCTTAGCTCCCAGCCCAGCCCCTCTTACAGCTAAACCTCCTCCAGTTACAAAGGGAATTATCAGTCCTGCTGTATCTGCTCCGAGAGCCAAGTAATTAACTAGACTGTGTTCCTCCTTAAGTTCTTGAATGTCATAAATAATAAACCCAACATCCACTGCACTTTCGATGTAGTGTCCAGAAGGATCAACATATCTATAAGGATTGTTTCTTGCGTAACTGTAACGATTTAATTGTTGTGGGTCATAAGGGTCTGGTAAGATAGGGTCGGGTTGAGTAAACATTGTCCAATCTGGCTTATATCTTCTTGGACCAAAATCATATTCTTGTGTAATGGGGTCAAATTCTTTTCCAGTGTAATCGTAACGTGAGTCTTGTCCCCCACTTATAATTTCTCCATAAGGTGCATAAAATGTTTCTTCAACTACATTACCTTGCTCGTCTGTTATCAAAACTGAACTTCCTAGAAGGTCAGCGTGTACAAATCTCTTTTGCCCATCAGTATTTACATAAGCTACTAATTGTCCTTCTGCATAAACATAAATCTCACTATAATTACCACTCGCATTCTGAATATGAACATATTCGTCACTTACATAAAAAATATTAGATTTTTCAGTTCCATTAGGATAATATTCATCTTTAATTAAAATTCTCTCTTCAATTGGATGCCACATAAAAGAGTATAAAAGTGGTGCAGAAGCATTGTTGCCTGCTCTTATTTGAGATAAATGATTAAATCCGTCATAAATCCTATAATATCCATCTCCTGTAACTAAATTTCCAACAGCATCAAACTGAAGATTAAGTTCTTGTGCAGAAACAATTGATAGTAATACCAGAAGAAAAATAAATACAACAACGGGAAAGTAAATAAGCCTATTCACCCTCTTTTTCAACTAAAATACACCCCCAAATGCCAATTTATCAATTCATATATTTATAACTTCTGATTTTTAAGGGCTAAAAAATCTCAATAAAGTTTTCAGTCATAGCCCAATTAAAATGCTATTGATGTGTTCGTCTAATGCACTTCTTTACTACTAACGCCCCAGAGTGTCAAATTTTGCTCGCAAAATTCCTAACTTTTTCTCAGCTCTGAAAATTTTGTCAGGAGTGAAAATTCATGGGTTGCCGAATTTTCCTCGACAAAATTTTCGAGGAGAAAAAGTTCGCAAAGCTCTGTGCATTAAATGAACTTTTTTGTGCCCAAAATAAATTTCTGCCGCAGTTCACTCGTAAAAACGCGTCGGATACATCGTTTTGTACATTTTACCCAGATTATTTCATAGAAAACCCAGTATTTTTCAATAAATTTAAATTTTATTACAGATTTTATAGAACCAGTTTAGCGATGGTAAGTCGGATTAACTCCAATCGCTTTCATCTCTTCATGGCCGCACTCGTTGCACTTGTAAAGATCATACTTTGAATTGCCGCTTTGTATAACGCCTTTCTTGAGCAGCTTCTCGTCGCATTTCTTGCACTTTAATTCTGCCATTTCGGTTTTCAAACAGCAGCTTGTTTAAATAATTATTGATTTAGGACGATTTTGTCGCCTGGTTCTATGTCATTTCTTTGCGCAAAGCCGGCATTTACTTCCAAAACATACTTTGCAGGCAATGAAGAATGGTACAATCTGCATGGATCCTCTTTGCACGGAACAGCATTTTTTATATCAATAATTTTCCAGTCTTTGTTAATAAAAATAATGTCCAATGGAATCAGCGTGTCTTTCATCCAAAATGTGCGGTAATCTTCATCATTAAATGTGAATAGCATGCCAGAATCTTTATCGAGTTCTTTTCTGAACATCAATCCGTTATTTCTTTCATTTTCGTCGTCGGCAATTTCAACATTTATTTTTATTATTTTCTGCCCATTATTAATTAAAATTTCATTGGAATTTTTTGTACAGCTAATTAAAAAAATTATCAAAAAAATTATCAAAATTTTTCTCATTTTTTGTTGAAAAATTTTGAAGAATTTAATCTTTTTGCTTGAAAATTACAATTAGAATTTATTAAATACTTTTATCTTTAATTATAATATTTTAGTGTATTATATAATTATATCATCTACTTTAGAAATCTATCTTTAAAAAGATTGTTATATCAAAAATATGTTATAATCAAATCTTTATATTAAATTCTTTATTAAATATCTTTTCAAATAACTATATTACACACTCTAATTTACTCATAAATTATTTTTCTATATTGAAAATTATATCTAAAAAATGAAGTTAACAGGTAAAAAGTGAGAGTTAAAAGAGTAAAAATGAGTGTTTATAGATTATCAGTTTCTTCATTAAACCAAAAAAAGAAAAGAAGTGATAGTAAAAATTAATAATTTTAACAATGGCTCAAAGTCATAAGCCATCATAGATCACCAGCATAACAGGACAGGGTGTACAAAGATAAGAATCAAAACCACCTTCCCCAATCCCAAGTTTACATCAATAAGCTGGCCAAAAGGGCCAAAGGGCAAGATCGGCATTTTATAAGTAAAAACCACATTTTCCTAATGTAACTATCGCTAAAAGTGAGACTTAACCATTAATAAGTTAGGCACTATGAATTTTGGCATATTTTTGAAATGTCAATCTCTATAAAGCCATTATTCAAGGCTTTTAGGCACTCTAAATCAGTATCCATAAGCATATAAATTTCAAAGAGTTATCTTAAAAGTGAGTTTAAAGGCTAAAATGCACTATTCAAGGGGCTTGGAGTATCTTGTAAGCGGCTATGCTAACCGGGCTTACTCTATAAGCTATTTATCCAAAAATACCGACGACAAATATGTCCAGACAGGCGAAAATCCGGCAATCGCTTTACAAGCTTACATTCCAAATATGTTTATGCCAAAAAGTGAGTCTGCCTATCAGAACAGCGAAAAACACAATACAATCTACGCCTCAAGCCACGAATTCGCACCTCAGATTTTCCTTAATCCCTCAAGACCTTATTCCAGGCTTGTCGTCGACAAAAGTGAAATAATAAGCATTGCTAATGAAACATTTGAGCTGATGATGAAAGAAAAGCTGCCCGAAAACATATCTATTAATCTCCTCCCAGCTGACGAATTCAAATCCATACACTCTATATTCGGAGCATGGAGCAGCGGAATTTTGGGCTTCTCTATAAACGGAAAAAACAGGCAGATTTTTGTAAAGGAAAACAGGCTTGACGAGCTGATGATTGTGCTAGGCCATGAAATAGGTCATGTCCTTACAGAAACTTTGCCTAACAGCCACGACGAGGAAGCAAAGGCATTTGCCTTCACAGTTGAATGGGCTGCGACAATTAAGAAACACAACATAGCAAACCTGGGGTTAAGCGTCAAAGACGAGCTTGACCTCCAACCTGCAAGAAACGGGCTTCATGATATTTCTTTTGGCTTTGTGAATTTTATGGTAAAGAGCGGCAGAAAGGCGATTGAGCTGCACGCAGATTTGATTAAAGGCTATTTATCAATTTTCAATAAGATTTACAGAGCTTGATGCTATTTGTTAAGCAGCCTACTCATGCGCTGGGAATGCAGCACTTTATCCAAAACTTTCAGAAATTGCTCGCACTGCTCTAAAGGTATTGTAATTGAGTGCTCATGAACCCACTCATTGCCGATTTTTTTCTTTTTCTGTACAAGCAGGTACTTTCCATACTCATTTTCCAAAATATCAAACCAGATGGTTTTATTGTTGTAATCTAAATGCTCAAAATCAAAATGATGCACTCTGTTGTTCGGATAGTAGACTTTCGTAATGCCGAACTGCTTCATGTATATCTCGTTCTCTAAAATCAGCACCTGCAGATGCTTTTCAGCAGCCTTTCTGGACACTTTTGTGTTTCGAACTATCTCGCTCATAGTAAGGCCTTTAGGGCTGTTTCTCAGAAGCCTGATGATATTATTGTGGATCAATTTTTCCTTTTCGACAGGAGAACTTTGCATAACCTATCTTAGTACCAAAAGATTTATATACTTATTGTTACTTATATTGGTAACCAATAAATAATTATAACAAATTTATTTTACAAAGTCAAAAATAAAAAGTGGCCGATAAGGCCTAAAGAACCAAAGACCAAAGTTGGCATCTCGCGTAATAATCGCTAATCAGATTAACTATATAAAATTTTCGTTCAGTAAAGCCAGGTGGCTGAGCTAGGCTTAAGGCGCCTGGTTGAGGGCCAGGTTGGCATCTCGCGGTGTCACGCGCGGGTTCAAATGTCAATCCATGGGACTTGAAAATCCCGTCCCTGGCGCTGAAACTTTAATAGGGAGCTGTAAAAATGAAGATAAAATTTCAAAACATCGGATGGAAAAGTAAAGTAACCCAAAAAAGAGCTACTCTCAGCATTTCTATCAATAAAATTGTTGCTATTGGCTGTGGACTGGAAAAAAGCCAGAGTTTGTTCTGCTATTTAGCCCAAGACCAAAACGAAAGACCTTTGGTGGTAGTATATCTTGACGGAAAAGAAAAAGTGTAAAGGGCGTATAGTTCAGTTTGGACAGAACGTTTGCTTCGCAAGCTTACGGACGCGGGTTCAAAAGCCTTCTTTTTATGTTGGGCTGAAAGTCCCGCTACGCCCACACTAATTAAATACCTTAAATGTGACCTAATATTTAAATCTTTTGTGAATGTTCTTGTGGACGCAAAAACAGGTGTCATTGTTATTTAAATAAACAATTTCTAACATGACGACTTCATGAAACAAATACAAAAAAATCCATTTAGAATAGCGAAAGAAATCCCGGAAAAATATTTTGTTACCGCCATCATCAAGCTTAAAAAAGAGCATATTCTGATTATACCGGATGAAATCGTTAAGGTCTTTGATTTGCAGATTGGTGATATAGCAATATTTGAGTCTTGGGATAAATGCATCAAGATAAAATTTGTTAAGAAAACTATGTTCAGTTTTGTGAAAAAATTAGATATTAAAAAATTGATGAAGGATAAAAAAATTAAATTTTCTTTAATTAGGGGAAACTTGGAAAGTGATTCTATCGTGTTCGGAAAAAAGGTGACTGACAAAATGGGCACACATTAGACCAGCTCTACTTGAGCATCTAGTCAAAGGCATGGCAGTCTTTGGTTAGGAGGTCTGGAGTGTGTCCGGATGAAGAAGAAATTATTGGTGTGTGAACTACATAGTTTGGCGTGGTTTAGGTGCAGAAGACGATGCTGGAAATCAAGGAGCAAAAAACAAGAAGGATATGCTGACGAATACAAAGAGGAATGTTTTAAGTGCATAAATGAAGGAAGATACAAGAAAGATGCCATTTCACTGCCAAAAAATAAAAAACACGTACATATTAAAATTATGTAAAAAATGGGAAAGTTTGTGCACCCATAAAAACATACGC
The DNA here is from genome assembly GCA_016177615.1 of Candidatus Woesearchaeota archaeon. Lineage (GTDB taxonomy): Archaea > Nanobdellota > Nanobdellia > Woesearchaeales > GW2011-AR4. The sequence goes on from JACOUX010000059.1 coordinate 6,964, forward strand.
TACATTTATTTAAGTCTGCTCCTTTTTACAAAGTCAAAATGAAACTCGGTGAAGCGTTAAGCGCATTAAAGAAAGAGCAAAGCAGACTGGCAAGGCTAATTCTATTGAGAAAGGAGAATGTGTACAAAGAGAAAGGCAAGCAAACAAAATTCAATCCTGCAAAATTATCAGAAGAGATTGATAAAAAGCTTGAAGAGATAAGAAAACTCAAATTAAAAATACAGAAAACAAACCTAAATACTGATGTAGCTAGCGAAAATATTACTTTGGCAGAAGCCATAATAAAGCTCAATGACTTGCGAAGCAATATCACAAATTTAACATCTTTATTCGAGAAAAAAAGGGATTTATTCTACAGGGATAAGGATGAAGTGGAAAAGATTGCGCAACTAGACGAACTCAAGATAGAGGATAAAATAGAAAAGCTGGAAATTGAGAAGGCGCAATTGGATAATAAAATACAGATTACCAATTGGACTACAAAATTGATTGATTAAGCTTATCCATCAGGATAAGATTGCTGATGGCTTTAGAGGTAGTGCAGGAAGTATGGCATTTATAATCTGCCGGGTCAATGATTCGGGATTTTATAGATGCTGTGCGAATCCAACTGATGCCTGGAAGCATGACGCTTTACAGATCAAAGCTTAATGTTCACAGATCATTGCTTAAGGATCACAGCTCATATACCTGCGCTTTCCTTTTCTGCCATTGGCAATTATTTCCTAAACTTCAGAGGAATTTGGCGATATATTTTTATACTAGATTAGTGTATTTGATTACAATGGGCGAAACGACCTTTGAAAGGCAAATACTTAGCAAATTAGCAAGTGTGGAAAAGAAGGTTGATTACATAATGGAATACATTGAAAATACAAAATTAAGTGAAGAGGACAAAAAGGCGCTGGAAGAGGCACTCAAGGAAGAAAAAGAAGGAAAACTTCTGAGCAAAAAACAAGTGTTTGGTTAAGATGGCTAATTTTCCATCAGAATTCTCTACAAAAGCAGGCAAATATATCAAAAAGCTCGATGCCATAACGAAGAAAAGAATTGAAGAGAGAATAAATAAGCTTGAAGAGGACCCCTTTCCACAGGACATTGAAAGAGTTGAAGAATTTAAAGGCGAGAAAGTTTTCCGGGTAAGGGTTGGAGATCAGCGTATTCTTTACATTGTCAGGTACAATCCTAATAAGCTTATTGTAGTAGATGTGGATAAGCGCTTAAGAGTGTATGATTAAATCTCCCTAAAAATCTTATTTATTCTAGTGCAATTAGCCGAATCATCAAAGAATAAAACACGCTCGGATATCAGAATTTGATAGGGTTATTAGGCGAACAATTTAAATATTCTAACAAAAAAACTCCAGTAATGGTAAGATTATTGCCTGGCGAAAAGCAGATTTTATATTTAAAGAAAATTAAAGTACTTTATTACAGATTTGGGACTGGTCAATACTTTTGGGATGTTGATGCATACATAACTAATAAAAGAGTTGCTCTTGTTTTCTATTGGTTAACTCTTAAGAGCCTGCCTAGTAGAAATAACTATTACTATAAGGAGAATGAATTTAAAAAATTTAGAAAATATAATGATGGATTGATTTTGAAATGTGAAGGAGCAGGAAAAGGAAGATTTTTGGGAGACTTTGTTAAATTACTAATTGGAAAATCAATTTTAAACATTTATCTAAAACTCTATACTTCTAAGAATTATAAAGTTGAGAAGATTGTGAAAAAATTCTTTGATTAAGTGGGTGGCGGAGCCAGTAGCGACTGGTATACTGCTTTTTTATTCGTCAATCCTTAAACTCCTCTTCACCCCAAATAACTCAATTTCTTCTTGTCGCTTATCTCCTGCGCTTCCTGGCTTTTCTGCAGTATTGTTTTCAGCTTTTCCTCAAACTTCTGGGCCTGCTCAAGTAGCGGCTTGTAATCCAAGTCCATGCCTATATACTTGTCAAGTGCCTCTATTATCTTTGCTGATGCCTTGCTGTCAGGCAGGTTTGAATGCGTTTCTGCAAAAAGGCAGCTTACGGGAGTCTTTTCAACCCTGAGAAGAACAGCGCCGGTTACTCCAATTATTATCCCTTCTTTGAGCGGGCTTATCCCTGCTTTCTCAAACAGCTTGGTGCTCTTCTCGCTGTTAGAGTAATAAAACACCCTTGAGCCCTCGCTTTCTGCTCCGGAGCCAACTCCCTCTAGAGAAACTATTTCCTTGGCTTTAAGGTCAGAAGCAATTTTGCTTATAGTAGAAGCCATTTCCCATTCATATTTTGTTGCTGCAGTTATGGCATGCAAAATTGCAATGTTATATTTTGAATTGTAGAATATCCCCAATGGCTCGACAAGCTTGTTCTCATGTATCGCGACCATTGCAGGCATGTCATTGAACATTATCTTGCCTATCTGCTCTGTCTTCAGATGCTCTATGAGAAACTCAGACGCAATTGTCCCCACCAACCCAAAGCCCGGAAAACCCTCTATGATTGTGCAGTTTTTCGGCTTTTTCCACAGTTCTACTTCCATGATCACACCTCTTTTGCCAATACTTGAATCATGTTATATTTAACCTTTTGGATAAAACAATGTGCCTATATCCTGTGATTTAACGATCCCAGCCAGTACATTTGGCTTTCTTCCATTTGCAATTATGACAGAAACTCCCTTGCCGGTTGCCGCCTTAGCAGCCTGAACTTTCGTTTTCATCCCCCCAATTCCAAGCCCGCTTGAGCCGCTCGCCATAAGCTCGGTTTTTCTGCCAATCTTTTTTACTTCCTTCACAAATTCGGCGCCGTTTTCGCTTGGATTCTTTGTAAACAGCCCTTCCACATTAGTCAAAATAACAAGAACATCTGCTTTCATCTTTACCGCAATCATGGCTGAAAGGTTGTCATTGTCTCCAAATGAAGGCCCTATTTCATTGATGGATATCGGATCATTCTCGTTGATTATCGGTATAACTCCGAGCCAGAAAAGCCTGTTCAGGCTGTTTTTCAAATTTTTGAGGGTTTCCTCATTTGCCAAATCGTTGTAAGTCAGCAGAATCTGCGCTATCTTTATACCGTGTTTCTTGAATATCGAGTGATAGCTTGACATCAGGATGCCCTGGCCCACTGCTGCGCATACCTGCTTGCTCACGACATCTTTTGGCTTTTCCACTCCAAGCTCCTGCATTCCGGCACCTATAGCGCCGCTTGTGATAATCATAAGGTCTCTTTTGTTCTTTACCTCTGCAATCTGGGAAACAAGGCTTTTGACTATGCCAAGATCAAGCAGCCCATTCCTGTCAGTAAGCACATTCGTGCCAATCTTTATTACAATCCTTTTTGATTTGAGATTTCTTGGCATTTTATTTGATTTTGTAAAATAATTTCTTAATTATCCTGTGCCTGAATTTTCTGGCATTTCTCCCAACATAATCCTTAACCACATGCCCTTTGCCAATCAGCTTATATTTATAGATGACCAATCCTTCCAGTCCTACAGGCCCTCTTGCATGTATTTTTGATGTGCTTATTCCAATCTCCGCTCCTTTTCCATACCTAAACCCATCCGCAAACCTTGTTGACGCATTCCACATTACTGAAGCAGAATCTACAAGGCTCATAAAAGCTTCTGCATTTGGCTTGCTTTCTGTAACAATAGCATCAGTATGCTTTGAGCCATACTTGTTTATATGGCTGATTGCCTCGCTTAAGCTGCCAACAATTTTGACTGACAACACCAAGTCATTGTATTCTGTTGCCCACTCCTTTTCAGATGCAGGTTTTACTGTTTTACCAATCTTTCTTGTCGCTTCATCTCCCCTAAGCTCAACGCCGGAATTCCTGAATTTTTCAATAATTAAAGGCAGGAATCTCTTAGCAATATCTTTATGCACGAGCATTGTTTCCATTGCGTTGCATACGGCAGGGTACTGGCATTTTGCGTCAAAGCAAATATCGATGGCCTTTCTTAAATCTGCTTTTTTATCCACGTAAACATGACATACTCCTTCAGAGTGGCCCAAGACAGGAATCCTTGTATGCTCTTGAACGTATTTCACGAATGAGCTGCTCCCTCTTGGTATTATCAGGCTAATGTATTCATCTAGCTTCAGCATCTCAGCAGCCTGCCCCCTTGTTTCAAGCAATTGGACAGCTCCTTTTGGCATGCCCTGCCTTCCAGCAGCTTTTGATATTACATGCGCGAGTATCCTGCTTGAGTTTATGGCTTCAGAGCCGCCTTTGAGGAGAACTGCATTTCCTGATTTAAGGCATAAGGCGCTTATCTGCGCCAGCGCATCAGGTCTGGATTCGAATATTGCCCCTATAACGCCAATTGGGCATGTTTCCTGGTATAGCATCAGCCCCTTGTCCAGCTCAACTTGGCTTAGGATTTTTCCGACAGGGTCATCAAGGCATGCAACCTCCATTATTTCTTCGATTATCTCATTCAGCTTATCTTCATCAATTCTCAGCCTTTTTATTAATGATTGATTCAAGCTTGATTTTTCAGCAGCATCAACATCTTTTTTGTTTTCATTGATTATTGACTCGGAATTTTTTTTTATCGCACTGGCTATCTCTAAAAGGGCTTTATTCTTTGTTTTTGTCGGGAGCACAGCCAGCTTGAAAGATGCTTCTTTTGCCAGCTCTGCCTGTGTTTTTACGCTCATTTTCCCAGTTCTATGCTTCTTTTCAGCGCAGCATTGAACATCTCTTCCATCGTTTGTTTTATTTTTCGCTTGTCAAGCACTTTCAATCCTTCAACCGTAACCCCTTTTTTGGATGCTACCATCCCTATCAGTTGGCTTGGAGTCAAATTTAATTCCAGCAATAGCTTTCCCGTCCCAAGCATGGCTTTTGCTGCAAGATTGTAAGCAATCTCTTTTTTTAATCCCTTTTTGATTCCAGAATCTGCAATGTGCTTCATGAAGTAAGCGAAGAATGCAGGTCCGCAGCCGCTGATGACAGACAATGAGTCAATCAAGTCTTCGCCTATTAAAAATGCCATTCCTGCTGCATTCAACACCCTGTAAATTTCATCAACATCCTGCTTTGTCGCGTATTTTCCTTTTGAAAATCCCGCTGCCATCTCTCCTACAAGGCAGTTTATGTTAGGCATTACCCTTATGACCCTCTTTTTGCCCAGAATGCCCTCAATATGCCTAATTTTTACCCCGGCTGCAATCGATACTATCAATTGATTTTTGACTTCATTTTTTATCTCTTTCAGCACATTATCGATGTCCTGAGGCTTTACGCAGATGAAAACAATATCAGAATTTTTCACAGCTTCTTTGTTGCTTAAAGTTGTCCTTATGTTATATTTTGATTTTACCTTCTTCAGGTTTTCTTCCTTATGGTTGCTTGCAATAATCTCTTTAGCTGGCCTGTTTTTATAGATGGAGCTAATCAATGCTGTTGCCATTTTTCCGGTGCCTATAAATCCTATCTTCTTATTGCTCATTTTTTGCATTTTGAAACCCAATGGTAAAATTTATTTAAAGCTTTCTATAAACTTAAACCCAAAACTCCAGAAAGATTTAAATATAAGCATCACTTCCAAAATTAACAATTGTTAAGTTTTGCCATAATCTGGGTACTTTCGATGATAGAATCTTTTTTGGTAACATCAAGAGAAACTTTGGAAGCAAGCCTTGTGGTTGGCATAGTTTTGGCTTATCTAAACAAAACGAACAACCAGAGCTATAAGAAAACAGTTTATTACGGAATCTTCTTTGGGCTTATTGCGAGCATTTTATCAGCATTCTTATTCACTGTTTTTGCAGACGGATTTGAAGGGGGTACAGAGGAGATCTTTGAAGGCGTAACAATGCTGATTGGCTCATTTTTGCTGACCACAATGATTCTGTGGATGATGCAGCAAAGGCACATTGCAAAAGAGATTGAGGGGAAGGTTGAAAGGCATTTAATGAGCGCTCAGCCATTATTTTCTCATCTTGGGATCTTTATGCTTATTTTTGTTGCCGTAATCAGGGAAGGCATCGAGACTGTTATATTTCTAAATGCATTGAATTATGCAAGCGGAGTCAATTTCATAGGAGGCACATTGGGAATCATTGCAGCTGTTGCAGTTGGCTATTTATTCTTTATAAGCACAAAAAAGATTAACCTGAAAAAATTGTTTAATGTGAGCAGCATTTTGCTGATATTGTTTGCTGCAGGATTGGTTGCTCATGGGATTCATGAGTTTGAGGAAGCAGGCGTTGTTTCAGGCATAATAGCCCCATTGTTTGACATAAACCACATACTGAATGAAAAAGGCTTGGTTGGAAGCTTCCTGAAAGGGCTGTTCGGCTATAACGGAAACCCAAGCCTGCTGGAAGCCATGGCTTATCTTGCTTATCTGGGAGTTATTTTTTATTTGTACAAGAGGGTTGAGAGTTCTAGGATAAAGGTAAGCGCTTGAGTAGGAAATTATTTATAGAATAAGCTGATTTTGACTCTTGAGATGGATAGGGAGAAGGCAAAGCTGGCTTTAAATCATTTGATTGAAAAGTACAAAAGCAATAAGCATCTTAAAGATTTTACCAGCAATGAAAAGCAAATCTCGAGAAGCCTGATAGAGCCTTTTGTACGGGACGTTCTGGGATGGGACATTGAGGATCCTTCGGAGTTTAAAGTTGAGGTTCCGGCAAGCGGAAAGAGAGTGGATATTTTGGTCTGCATTAACGGCGTGACCCAGTTTGTTATTGAAGCTAAATCCATAACTCAAGACATTGTAGACAGCACAGAATTTTACAAGCAGACAATTTCTTATGCCCATTCCAAGGAGAAAACTTTTGCCATTCTGACTAATTTTAAGCATTTTGTAATTCTTAGGTGCGATGTAGAAGTTGACAATCCATTAAAGGCAGCTGTTAAGACAATAAACACAGAAAGCTCCAAAGATGAAGATTTTGATTTGCTTTATAACTTCAGCAGGCAGACATGGGTGGAAAAAAAGGAGGAAAACCCGCTTTATCTTAAGCTCGCTAATTACAGGAGAAGGGTTAAAGTAGACATACAGTTGCTTGAAGATTTAAAGTCATGGAGGCAATCAATCATAAATAATATAAAAAACCATCCAAGGCATAATAAATTCGATTTTTCTGATGAAAAGAAAAAATATGAAGTTGAGGAAGAAGTCCAGCGCTTTATTGACAGGCTCATATTCATTTGCTACACAGAAGATAAAGGATTTATAGATTCCGGATTAAAGCCGCTCCTTGAAACCAAAAAAGATAAATATTTTGAAAGCCCGCAGTGGCTGCTTGCCAAGATAAGAGAATTATTCAATAAGTATTGGGGAGAATATAACAGCGATTTGTTCAGGCATGGGCTTTGTGATGATTTTTTTGTTGAGGATTTAATATTGGTTAGAATGTTGGCTGACTTAAGAAGGCCCAAAGACAGGCTGCCTTATGACTTTGCATCTATAGAAGCTGATATTCTTGGAAAAACCTATGAGAATTTTATAGGGCATGTTTTAACCGGAGAGAAGCGGCTGAAGGAGAAAGAAAGCAAAGGCAAACGCAAAGAAATGGGGATTTACTATACGCCGACATATATTGTGGATTATATTGTACGCAATACTGTTGGAGAATATATTAAGGGCAAATCATTCGCTTCTATCAATAAAGCCAGAATTCTTGACCCTGCCTGCGGCTCTGGAAGTTTTCTTATAAAATCTTTTGATGTTCTTGTTGAGGAAAGCAGAAACATTCTAAAAAGGGAATTGACTTATGAAGAAAGGAAAAACCTGATGCTTAACTGCATATATGGGGTTGATTTGGATGAAAGGGCAGTTGATATCTGCAAACTGAATCTATCGCTTAAACTGGCAGAAAGAGGGCAAAAGCTTCCTGAGCTTCATGACAACATTAAATGCGGCAATTCTTTGATAGATGATAAAGAAGTTGCCGGCTACAAGGCATTCAAGTGGGAAGATGAATTTAAGGAAATAATTGATAATGGAGGGTTTGATGTGGTGGTGGGGAATCCACCTTATGGAGCTGAAATTGAAGAATTTAAAAATTTTTTTGATAAAATCTATGAAACAAATCTAGGCAAAATAAATTCCTATAGATTATTTATAGAAAGGTCAATTAATTTATTAAAAAATTTAGGATACTTGGGTTTTATAGTACCTAATACATGGTTATCTGGTAATGATTCTTCATTACTTCGCAAATACATTTTAACTAAAACCAAAATTCTAAGATTATTAGTATTGCCTGAGTCATTAAGAATATTTGAAGGTGTAACACAAGCAACAACAGTGATAGTATCACAAAAAGATGATAAACGGAGTAATATACAAGAAAATAAAGTAATTTGCATGGACAATGTTACCAGCAAAGGAAATTTTGAACAATTTATTACAGGACGAATAAAACAAAAAACTTTTAGTGATATAAATGAGTACAAAATTTTAACCAGAGAATCTATTATCAATATTATCAAGAAAATAAAAAGTAAAGGAGATAAAAGATTACAAGACTTTTTTAACATTAATCAGGGCGAAGTAAATCTAACGGTATACAAAAAATTATTACGAAATGATAAAGTTCCCAATTCTAGAATTTTAATAAGAGGTAGTAACATTGGTAGATATGCTTTAGACCTTTCACAAAATAAAAAAGAAAGGTTTGTTGTTTTTGAGAAGTTAAAAAGAGATGATTCCAACAAAAACAGAATAATACTCCAGGAAGTATCTAATATGGGGCAAAAAAGAAGATTGAAAGCTACTTATCTGGATATTGTTGCTAATCTTGGACACACTTGTAACTACCTATACTCAATTAAGGAATTAAAATCCGATAAAGATATTCTTTATTTTCTTAGTTTACTTAATTCCAAAATTTTAGATTTTTATTTCAAGACATTCAGTAATACTAATCATATTAGCGGAAAAGAGTTGAGGCAATTACCAATAGTAATAGGTGATGGGATTTCATATAAATCTATTGTAAACCTTTCCGACAAAATGCTCTCTCTCAATAAAAAACTTCAGGAAATCGGAGACAAAAACACTCTGGAAAAGCAGAAAATTCATGAAGAAATAAATAAAACAGACAATGAAATAGACGAATTAGTCTATCAATTATACGGAATAACAGAAGAGGAAAAGAAGGTTATTGAGGAGAGCTTGAAATGAATAACGATATAATATTAAGAACTGATAAAGAATTGACGGAAGAACAGCTTCAAAAAATTAGATTGGAGATGGGAGAATTTAAAAAATCAATAAGACATGACACTATTTTCTATCAAGCATTGTACATATCTTTAATTGTTTTGTTACTTTCTGTTTTGTTAGAAGTTGCTGATTTATTATTTGGCTACTGGAACATAAGTAAAATTAATAGTTTATCTACAAAATTATTATTGATTATGCTACTTCTATTTGTAGTTAAAATCAGATATAAGAACTTTCTTTTCTTAGAAGGAAAACCTGCAATTTATATTCCAGAAGAGCACTTCAAAAATAAGTCTACTCAATCTAAAACTATCAATAAACCATAACACAAATTTTATTCCTAAATTTATCTTCCATATTGTAAATATTCGTACTTTAACCAAAAATTTAAATACTCATATCAGATTAATATTATTATGACAGACATGGAATTAGTCCAGATGTTAAAATCTGGCCAGGAGGACTTGGAGTGGTTTGATTCAAACTTAAATGCACTTCTAAAAGATTTTAACAATATGTTCATTGCATTCAGAAACAAGAAAGTTATTGAATCTGACCAAGACTTAAATAGCTTGATGGAAAAACTAAAGGAAAAGAATGTTGATACTTCTAACATATTTGTGAAATTTGTCAGCAAAGTCAAATACATTCTTTAGGGGTACAAATTGAAACAGAGAGTGCCTCTGCAAATTGTTGAAGGCAGGCTTGTTCTAACAGCAGTAGTTGAATGCCCAAAACTGAGAATTCACAGGCAAATCATGGAGTTTGTTATAGACACTGGAAGCCAAAACTCGTATTTTGGCTATAAGGATGTCATGAGATTACAGATACCATTAAGTGAGAAGCCATCAAAAGGAGAAGTTGATGCAGGAGGTTCCAGATACAAAGAAATTGAACTTCCAAAAATGAAATTTTACATTCTCACTGAAGATAAAACCAGCACAATCTCTCTTGATGTTGATTTCCATGCATTGAGAACAACTAAGACATCAATGCAAAAAATTCAAATTGCACAAGCATTGCCATCAATAATAGGAATGAACTTTTTGAAGGACCAGAAGCTTTCACTTCATGTAATTCCTACAGAAAATATTGCTTACTTAGGGTATGACAAATAATGAATTTACTAAATAAATAACTCACCTTCATCAACATTTCCGACAAAATGCTCTTGCTCAACAAAAAACTCCAAGAAAATAATTTAAGCCCTCTTGAAAAGCAAAAACTTGAACAAGAAATCAAAACAACAGACAATGAAATTGACGAATTAGTCTATCAATCATATGGGATACCAGAAGAAGAAAAGAAAATTATTCAAGAGGGTTTAGGATAAACTTCAGAAAAAATAGAAGATACGCCAAGACTTATGTTCTATATTGAAAATATAACAAATGAATACAAATCTATATATATCAGTGTATCTAATTTATAGATATAGCAAGGATTGGCTGGAGAACCTCATAAGATTCCGCAAGGAATTGAACTGGGCATAATCGGCGGAAATCTCACTCCCCCTCAAAAGGGTTTGTGACGGCCTTGCGTTCTTTTCTTTTGTATTTTTCTTCATCATCGCTAAAAATTCTTAAATAACTATCCATTGTCTCTAAATCAAGTTCCATGCCCTTTGGCTCTTTGTTTTTTCTAACACGATTCACATACATGTCCACATAAGCCTTTTTTACTGGGTACACTCGTATGCTTCCAGATTTCTCAAGCCCTGACCAATATGGGTCACCCTTAAACAATTTACGAAGATCATTGATGAGCTTGTTTCTGCTAACATCACAGCAAATGTGAATTGAATTATATAGATTAACATCGTCTTTTATAAGAATAAAAAGCATTATGGAATGGACTTTGTCAATTTTGTCTGAATAATGATTAATCCTTCTCTTGACTCTCGGATATAAGCAAACATTTTTCTTATATTGCCCGTCTTCGGTGGCTACACCTAAAACACTGTCTTTTTCTATGAATCTTACATGTTCGCTAACATCTATCTTTACATCCATTATCACACCTTTTTAATAGTGTTGTATAATGATTCTATCTTTCAAACTTTTGTTTATCAGAAATCCCAGAATTATCCTCTGGTTAACGACGTTCTGAATCCGCCGTCACCTCTTTCAAAACTTGACCCGCCTATTAAGTTTATAAACTTTTTGTTTTTGTCGTCGAGAAATGTAACAACTTTATAGTAGAAAATGTATATTTTTAACCGAACAATCCCCATCTTTATTTAAAGACTTGTTAATCTTACCAACAATTCAAAATTCATCGATTAGTGACACAACCTATAAAAACACCCTTCCTCTTTAAGCCATAATGAAAAACCTATTATGGTACCTGGTGGCAGGCACGAAAGGCGGCGAGACAAGAGGAAGGATGATTGACTTATTAAATAAAAATCCCTCAAATGCCAACAAGATTGCGGAAATTCTTAAGCTTGATTACAAGACAGTCAGGCACCATTTGGAAGTTCTGGAAAAAAATGGAATTATAACTGCGGTGAACAAGGGGAATTACGGAGCTGTTTATTTTATCTCAGAACTTATGAAAACAGAGCTGAACACATTCAATGAGATTTGGGCAAGATTTGGGAAAAAGTAGTTAAATGCCAAAGTTTCCTTAATATTTTATGGATTCTGTAATTATGAAGGCAACTACTGTATTGACTGCGATTTCCACGCTTTTATTGGGTGCGCTGCTTCATGTTTACATAAAAAATCTAAAGCAGATAAGGTCAAAATTCACTATAGGTCTGTTTATATTCGCCCTGCTATTCCTTATACAGAATATAGTGTCGCTTTATTATTTTATCACAATGATGGATTATTATTCGGCGGAAGTCGAGGTTCATGTCTTTATTCTGACGCTTTTGCAGGCAACTGGTTTTGCCGTATTATTAAAAATAACATGGGAGTGAGGTGAATAAAAATGAAATCTAATTACGCTGTAATCCTGCTTTTGATAGCTGTTCTGGCTGCCTTCGGATGCACAAAAAGCGCTGAAACAGCTTCTATGGACAAAGAAGGATTAGGTATGGAAAAAGAGTCCATGATGGCAAAGGAAGGGTTTGAAATGATGGACGGGAAGATGTTTATGGTAAATGATAAAACCAAAGCCCAAGCCATGATGGAGAATGATGCCATTCTGGGCGACGGGACAAAAGTAATGACAAATGGCAAAGTTATCAGAAAGGACGGAACTGAATTTATGCTTAAAGATGGCGAATCAATATGGATGGATGGCTCATTCATGAAGGCAGGCGAGATGATGGAAAATGAAAATATGGAAAAAGAATCTGCGGATCCGGAAGCCATGATGGAAGGCTACAAAGGCAAAGTTCTTGCAGGCACAGCCTCGCAATATCTCGAATTCAATAAAGCAGACTATGAAAAGGCATTGAAGGAAAATAAAAAAATACTTCTTTATTTCTATGCCAACTGGTGCCCGATATGCAAGGCAGAGCAGCCCGAGACTTTTGCTGCATTCAATGAGCTAAGTGACCCTGATTTGATAGGCTTTAGGGCCAATTACAAGGATTCTGAAACAGATGATGACGAAGAGGCGCTTGCAAAGCAGTATGGCGTTGCGTACCAGCATACAAAAGTAATATTGAAAGACGGAAAAATGGCAGGCAAATGGCCGGATTCCTGGAAAAAGCAGAGATACCTTGATGAATTGGCGAAGGTGTAAGATGGCAAAGCAATGGGGCATTTTCATCAACAGCGTATTTTTTGTTTTGGGGTTTGGACTAATATTCTCGCTTTTAGGAGTGCTGTTGCAAAGCGTGCTTTCAAATGTTGCCTATACTGTGCAGAACTGGCTTGCTTACATCGGAGGCGCAATTATTATCCTGTTTGGCTTATATCTGCTCGGCTTTATCAAGATAGGCTTTTTGGAGAGGGAGCACAAGCTGAAAGTCAAAAGAAAGTTCAAATATTCATATGTCACTTCCTTCCTTTTTGGCGCTGCCTTTGCAGTCGGATGGACGCCATGCGTCGGGGCAGTATTGGGAGGCATACTGACTTTTGCGATTACAAACCCTGCAAGCGCTTTCAACTTCCTGCTGGCATATTCAATCGGCCTTGGAATGCCTTTCCTGCTTGTCGGCCTTTTTACATCGCAGGCATCGGGCTATATTGAAAGAATAGGGCCAAAGCTGAAATACTTCAACTATGCGTTCGGAGTCATATTGATTGTGTTGGGCATTTTGGTTTTCACGCAGCAGCTCAGCAGGGTTGCAAACATTCCGTTTCTTGCAAACTTATTAACTTCAATAAGCGGAGAAGGCGCATCATTCGGGAGCAGGCTCGGAGTGGGAGTTGCATTTTTAGCAGGCCTTTCATCATTTTTGAGCCCCTGTGTGCTTCCGATTGTGCCGGGATTTTTGTCTTATCTTGCATCAACGACTGTAAAAACGGAAGAGTAATCTGTCCATCAACCTAAAAAACCAAATTAAACATGATTAAAAAATACCTTCCCGCAATATTGGCCTTGGTTTTGGTAGCCGGCATCATAGCCTATATTGAGCTGCAAAAGCCGGATATTCCAAGAATTGACCAGAAGAAAGTAAAAGATAAAGAAGGGAAATATCCCAAAGCGCCTGACTTTGTTGGAATAGAAAAGTGGATTAATTCCGAGCCATTAACAATGGAGCAGCTAAAGGGAAAAGTTGTTCTCATAGACTTCTGGACATACACCTGTATTAACTGCATAAGAACTTTGCCGTACATCAAAGACTGGGATAAAAAATACAGGGACAAGGGGCTTGTGATTATTGGAGTTCATACTCCAGAATTCGAGTTCGAGAAGAAATATGAGAATGTGCTGAATGCAGCCAAGGATTACCAGCTTAAGTACCCTATTGCGCAGGACAATAATTATGGAACATGGAGCGCATACCAGAACAGGTATTGGCCGCATAAATTTCTGATTGACATTGACGGATTCATAAGGTATGATCACATAGGCGAAGGCGCATACGACGAAACTGAAAAAATGATTCAGGAGCTTTTGCAGGAGCGGATGGAGAGGCTGGACAGAAAAGACGGAATAAAAGTGAACATGAGCAAGCCGTCTGAAGTTACTCCTGTTGACTTCTCGAAAGTCAGAACGCCTGAAATTTATTTTGGCTATCAGTTTACAAGGGGAAATTTCGGGTATGAGGGTATAAAGCCGGAAGGCATTGCAGATTATGAAATTCCGTTATCGCCCCGTAAAAATTATGTTTATCTTGAGGGAAGATGGAAGAATAATGCAGACAACATGGAGCTGGCAGGAGAGGAAGGCTCAATTTTCATGATATTCGATGCAAAAAATGCCAATATAGTGGCAGGCTCCGGCAACGGGTCCGAGGCATTTGTGTTTTTGGACAATGAATTCGAGAATGACAAAAACAAAGGCAGCGATGTCCAGATAGATGGAAATAAAAGCATTTCAAAAATAAAGGAGTTTAAGCTTTATAATTTAGCTTCTGCTGAAAACTATGATGTGCACGTAATAAATATTGACGTTGTTGGCAGGGGATTCAAGATTTATACGTTTACTTTCGGGTGATTGTTAATGGCCAAGCCAAGCTTTATATTTTCTTTTATCTTATTGGCATTGCTAATTAACTCGTGCTCAACTCTGGAGATTCTGAACCAAAATGCGCCTAACGCTAACGCGGTTGCGCAGCAGGCATCAATAGGAATAGACAAAGGCAACATTCCGCCAGACTTTGAAATATCAACAGTTGATGGCAGGCAATACAGACTGAGCCAGTTCAAAGAGGAAAACAAGCCGATACTGCTTTATTTCTGGGCTTCATGGTGCCCTTACTGCTCTCAAGATTTTGGTGTTGTGAGGAATATCTATCCAAATTACAAAGATAAAGTAACCTTCTTGGCTATTGATTTGGACTTAAATGAGGATGAAGAGCTTATAGGAAAGTATAAAGAAACAAAAGGACTTGATGGAATTGATTTTGCTGTCGGAAGGCAGAATGTGCTTTCCGATTATGCGATAAGGTACACGACTACAAAATACGCCATTGGAAAGAACGGGCTGATATTGTACAAGGGCTCCGGTGTTTTTGATGAAAGCCAGTGGAGGATACTGCTGGATGGGCTGGCAGATAGCTAGAAATTATAATCTCTCATAAACCTTTTTCATCATCACCGCATCCACTTCAATATTCGGGCTTTCAGAAATGACAACTCCTTTTATATCATAGTCCTTAAGCGCCTTGAGCAGCTCCTGATACTTCAAGTCAGATTCCTTTAAATTCAAGTGATGTTTCTCTCCCTTTGGGCCGTATGCAATTCCGGTTATGTGGACGTGCATGTTTTCCAGCCCTTTCTTTCCCAGGGATTTTTCTATTTTCCCAAGGATTTCAGCAAACTCCTCATAAGTGTTGTATTTTCCGTTAGTCCTTGCATGGAAATGCGCAAAGTCAATGCACGGCATGACATTGTCAAGCTCTTGGCTTAGTTTAAGGATTTCATCAACATTCCCAAACTGTGTTTCTTTTCCGGTTGTTTCAGGCCTGATCCAGATATTATTGCCTTCCTTTTTGAGCGTGGAGACAATTTCTTTCAAATTATTTTTTACAGTATCATAGGATTTTTTTGCATCGATGCCCATGTAAAATCCCGGGTGGAAGCAGACGCTGTATCCGTTGCAAAAGTTCAGGATTCTTGCAGAATTTACAATCCTCTGGATGCTTGCGCTTACCTTTGCCTTTTCCTGCGAATTAAGGTTTATGAAATAAGGCGCGTGGCAGGTTAAAATAATGTTATTTTCTTGCGCAGCTTTCATTATTTCAGGGGCCTTTTCCCTTGTTATATTTACGCTGTGGACGAACTCAAGCTCCATGGCTCCCAGGCCAATCTTCCTGACATGCTTAATCCCGTCAGCGGTGGTTCTTGGCTCAGCGCTTAGCGGGATGCCGGCAGTGCCGAATAAAATTTTCTCCATAGCGCATCAGGGCACCCATGCATTTTTAAAAGTTTCTCCCAAAATATCAATAAATATAAATATTACAATTTTTTGATGGTTGGCGTAAAATGAAGATTGGGTTGGTTGGGAAGCCATCATCTGGAAAGAGCACTTTTTTTAAAGCCAGCACGCTGGCCGAAGTCGCCATAGCCCCTTATCCTTTCACTACAATTGCCAAAAATGAAGGGGTCGGATTTGTCAAAGTTGAATGCGTTGACAAGGACTTCAGCACAAAGTGCAATCCAAGATTTGGCTACTGCATTGATGGCAGAAGATTTGTCCCTGTCGAGCTGCTTGATGTGGCCGGACTTGTTCCAGGGGCCCATGAGGGCAAGGGGATGGGCAACCAGTTTCTTGATGATTTAAACCAGGCGGATGCTTTAATTCACATCATTGACGTTTCCGGCTCCACAAATGAGAAGGGCGAGCAAGTGCCGTCACTAAGCTATGATCCTGCAAACGACATAACGTTCCTTGAGCATGAGCTTGATATGTGGTATCTAAGGCTGATAGAGAAAGGCTGGGAGAAGTTTGCAAGAGCCGTAAACCAGGAAAAGCCTGAGCTGAACAAGGCAGTCGCAAAACAGCTTAGCTCTCTTAGGGTGACGGAAAAACTCATGGAAAAGGTTATTCAGAAGCTGAATCTTGATTCAAACATAATGAGCTGGGACAGAAGTATCCTTCTGAGGATTGCGACAGAATTAAGGATTGCCACAAAGCCGATGGCGATAGCGTGCAACAAGATTGATGTCAAAGGAGCTGGCGGAAATTTTGAAAGGCTGAAAAAGGAATTTCAGCATCTTCTCGTGCCATGCAGCGCAGAGTCAGAACTTGCCTTGAGGGAAGCGGCAAGACATGAATTGATAAAATACACCCCTGGTGATGAAAATTTTGAAATGATTCACGAGGAAAAGCTGAGTGACAAGCAGAAAAACGCGTTAAGCTTCATTAAAAAAGAGGTTCTTGAGGAATACGGCTCAACAGGGGTGCAAAACGTCCTCGACATAGCTGTTTTTGGCTTGTTGAAATACGTTGCAATATTCCCTGGCGGGGTAAACAAGCTGGAAGACCAGCACGGCAACAGGCTGCCGGACTGCTTTTTGATGCCTCCCGGCACCACTGCCCTTGATTTTGCTTTCAAGTTGCACACTGATATAGGGAATCATTTTATCAAGGCGCTTGACGTAAAAAGCAGAAGGCCGGTTGGAAAGGAACATTTGTTGAAGAATAGGGATGTGATTGAAATAGTTACGAGCAAATAAATTGCTGTTTAATGGTGGTAAACTTTTGAGATTGTTGTAGGAAATTTTAAATAGGTATTATGATTTTTAATGAAATTGGTGGTCAAAATTATCATGGGAAGAATTGAGTTTATACGGCAAATGATAAGCGGCGGCTTTGGAATAAGGTTAAATCCCATAAGTTCAATTCTGCAGGGAAGCCAGCCGATTACGTGGACGGAGCTGAGGAGCGAGCTGGAAAAAATAGTTTCATCAGACAATATGCAGGATGTTTCCGCAACAAACTTATTCGACCTTCTGATCAAAACTGAGAATGGCAATTATGATGGTTTTTCTGTGAGCGGAACTTCCTCCGAAGCTACGGCATCCAAAGACATGGCTTTTGAAGCAAATGGCTTCAAGTACAAAGTCAGCGCCAGGAAAAGCTCAGCAAACGCGTCTGATAATAGAATAACGAT
The DNA here is from genome assembly GCA_016177615.1 of Candidatus Woesearchaeota archaeon. Taxonomy (GTDB): domain Archaea; phylum Nanobdellota; class Nanobdellia; order Woesearchaeales; family GW2011-AR4. Next base: position 24,833 of record JACOUX010000059.1, read on the forward strand.
AAATGCGGGCTCAGCCGGCTGGGACTACAAAATCTTTGATTTCAAGGCCGATGGCGAGCCAGACTATCTTGGCGCGAACAAAGCCGGAAGGCGTTTTGACGACGTAAGTGATAACATGAAAGAGCCCGAACTGCAGCTTTTTAAGAAGCTCTACTATCACGACTTGGGGATTGCATTGGGTTACCTGAAAACATTGGCTAAAAAAGCCGCATGAGGATTACATCATTAAATCAAACTTATTGAAATTAACCACTACTTTTATAAACAATTATTTTTTCTTTGGCATTGTGCGCTGGTGGTCTAATGGCTACAACCCTTGATTAAACTGGTTGCCGTGAATGACTGCGGCCTTCCATTTCAATGACGAAAGCCGCGTGTCCGGGAAAATTTAAGCATCAGCTTAGGTTTCGGAAATTCGAATCCCGGCCGGCGCACTTTTTATTTCAAAACTGGTAAATGCTATTAATCACATGGACTATTACCAAAATGCTCAAGCTTCTAGAAAAAATCCCGGCTTAAGAATGTCGGGGGACTTGCTGGAAGAAATAGTTTATCATTCTCTAAGAAAAAGTTATGCAAGAAACAGTCCTATTTATCATCAAGGAGATCCGGCTGACTTTATTTTTTTAGTTGAAAGAGGGATGGTAAAATTATTAGCTTATGAAAGCGATGGTAAAATTTTTCGTCGGCCGCCGGCCAGACCAGGCAACTGGCTTGGGCTTGATGGCGCGCTTTTCAAACCAAGATTTGTTTTTAATCGATAGAAAGAATTTTGGCCACCTTATGAAAGTTCCAGAAT
>JACOUX010000037.1 GCA_016177615.1 Candidatus Woesearchaeota archaeon
AACAGCACATACATGGAAGGCGAGTGGTGGCTGATAAAAACAGCATTTGAAAAAAAGAGGCTTTATGAGGGCCAGAAGACAATGCACTGGTGCCCAAGCTGCTCAACATCATTGGCAAAGCATGAGCTAGTCTATGAAAATGTTGCTGATGACTCAATTTTTGTAAAATTTCAGGTAAAAAATTCTCCAAGGGAGTTCCTGATAATCTGGACAACAACGCCTTGGACAATCCCTTTCAATCTTGGCGTCATGGTAAATCCGGGGCTTGACTACGTGAAAGCAAAAGTCGGGGATGAAACATGGATTGTGGCAAAAGACTTGGCAGAAAACGTAATAAGAAATGCTGCAGGCAAGGAATTTCAGGTTATAGGCGAATTCAAAGGCAATAAAATTTTTGGATTGGAGTATGAGCATCCCTTCGAAAATGAATTGCATCAGTTCAGGGAATTAAAAAATAAGCATCCAAAAGTCCACACTGTTGTATTAAGCGAAGAGTATGTTGACACAACCCAGGGAACTGGTCTGGTCCACATGGCGCCGGGATGCGGCCCTGAAGACTATGAAGTTGGGCACAGAAACAGCATACCTCCATTTAATACATTGACTGAAAGGGGCGTTTTTGATAAGACTACAGGCATATTCTCCGGCTTGACAGCAAAAAAAGATGACTACAAAATAGCAGATGAAATTGGTAAAAAAGGGCTTCTTGTAGCGCAGGCAAAGGTAACTCACGACTATGCTCACTGCTGGCGCTGCAAAAACCCAGTCATCTTCAGAATTACAACCCAATGGTTCTTCAAGATAGAAGATCTGAAAGAAAAAATGAGGGAGCTAAACAAAGGAATAAAGTGGGTTCCTGAATCAGCCGGCTCAAAAAACTTTGACAACTGGCTTTCCAATTTAAGGGACAATGGAATTACACGACAAAGATATTGGGGAACTCCACTACCAATCTGGAAATGCAAAAGCTGTAATGACTTTGTTGTCATAGGCTCAGTTGAAGAATTAAAAAAGCTTGCCGGAAGAATTCCAGATGACCTGCACAAGCCATGGATAGACGAAGTTAAAATAAAATGCAAGTGCGGCAGCGAGAAAGAAAGAATCCCTGACATTCTGGATGTATGGATTGACGCCGGCTCTGCCTCATGGAACTGCCTGGATTATCCAAAAAGGAAAGACCTTTTTGAAAAATTGTATCCTGCTGACTTCATCCTTGAAGGCATAGACCAGATAAGGGGCTGGTTCAATTTATTGTTTGTCGCCTCGATGATAGCTATGGAAAACGAATCGTTTAAGGCAGTTTACATGCACGGCTTTATCAATGATGCGCAGGGAAGGAAAATGTCGAAATCACTTGGAAATTATATTCTGCCGCAGGAAGTCATTATGGAGCATGGGGCTGACACATTGAGGTATTATATGATAGGCGGGACTTCTCCAGGAGTGGACATCAACTACAATTTTGACGATATGAAAGTGAAGCACAAAAACCTAACAGTCCTTTGGAACCTTCATAAATACGCAATTGAGATGGCTAAACACCTCAAGGTTAATCCTGCAGATCTTGGTTTGGAGCAGTACAGCCTCGATATTGAAGAAAGATACATTTTCTCGAAGCTAAATTCGTCAATAAGAAAAGCTACAGAGCTTTTTGACGATTACCGGCTAAACGAAATCCCATGGGTAGTGGAAGAGCTTTTTTTGGAGCTGAGCAGGACATACATCCAGCTTACAAGGGACAAGTCTTCCATGGGAAGCGAGGAAGAAAAAAAAGTAGCGCTTTATGCCGTATACAAAGTCCTCATCGAATGCCTTAAGCTGCTTGCGCCGGTTGCGCCTTTTATAGCGGAAAGCATGTACCAGAATCTAAGGCATGAGTTCAGGCTAAAGGAGGAAAGCATACACCTTTTTGAGTGGCCAAAATATGATGAAAAAATTATTGACAAAGAATTGGAAGATTCCATGGATGCAATGGGGGAAATTGTGCAGAGTGCCCTGGCTGCAAGGGAAAAAATACAGCTTGGCATAAGGTGGCCGATAAAGGAAATGGTTATTACCACAAAAGACAATAACATAATGAATGCTGTTGAAAAGCTGAAGGACGTGCTCAAGAAACAAATCAATGTGAAAACAATCGGAATTGCAGAGTCAATGAAAAGCGTAAAAGTAAAGATAAAAGCGGATTATTCAAAAATAGGCCCTGATTTCGGCGACAAAGCTCCCCAAGTCATAGCCCAGCTTACAATAGACAGCCCGGAAACCGTGCTCAAGCACATAAACGAAAAAGGGAAATACACGTTCAAGATTGATAACGAATCCATGGATATTTTAAAAGAGCACCTCATAGTCTCAAGGGATGTGCCTTCTCCTTACGAGGAAAGCGCGTTCAAGGGGGGTTTTATTTACCTTAACAAGGGGCTGACAGAGGAGCTTGAGGCAGAGGGATTCGCAAGAGAAATCATGAGAAGAGTACAGGCATTAAGGAAAAAAGCAGGGCTGCAAAAGGCAGATAGCATTTCACTGTTCATAAAAACCGACGAGGAGCTCAAGGACATGCTAAAGCAGTGGACCCTTCTGATAAAGGAAAAAGTCGGCGCATCGCAATTCAGGATTTCCGAAATGGATCCAGGCAGAAAGCACCAGTTCATAAGCGCGGAAAAGGTCAGGGGAAAAGAGTTTGTACTGAACATGGACAAAGCCTAATGTATCTGTAAAAATGCCAAAGCACAAAACCATATCGAAAGAAATCCCGCTTTCAGAAATAACCATCAGGAGGTATGAGAAGCCCTCAAATCTAAGCGAAAGGGACCTTATCAGGAAATTGTGCCTTTCAATCGGTCTGCTGCAGCCTGGAGATTCAAGAGACTCTGTTGTTGATGTGTTAAGCGTGCTTATCAGCGCACGAAGAGAAAGGAAAAATCTGACAAGCGAGGAAGTATGCTCTCTTGTCATAGGTGAAAGGAAAAGGCTCAACCTACCAATGCTCGGAATAGCTGCATCGAATATAAGAAGGCAGCTTAAAAGGCTCAGGGATATCATGCTGGTTGAAAAGCACCTTAATGCCTACAGGATAGCGGAGCATAGTAATCTTGAGGAGATATTTCATGAGAAAATAGAAAAATTCCTTATTCCCGGCATAATCTCAAGAATCAAGGAATATCTAAAAAAAATTGATGAGATTTCACAATAATCGCCAAATTTTATTTTTCTTTTTGTATGCTTTCAATCTCCAGCAGCTTTTTTAATGCGGCAATGGCCACCTCTATCTGCCTGTAGCTTGGTTCTTTTGTAGTTATCTTCTGCAGCAGCAGGCCGGGAGTGGAGACTGCCTTGAACAGCAGATTATCCTGCTTTTTGTCGCTGAGCTTCAGTATTTCATAAGAAATTCCAGCTATGACAGGAATCAAGGCAATCCTTATGCTGAACAGGATTATTTTTCTTATCCAGAAACCCAGCTCAGGAAATTGAGGATAGTAATGAATGATTATGGAAGGAAAAATTGAGAATGCCAGTATGCTTACTATAAAGACTGTCAGCAGGAAGGATGTCCCGCATCTTGGGTGCAAAGTCGTAAATTTGGCCGCATTTTCCACGCTCAGCTTTCTTCCCTTTTCATAACAATGTATTGTCTTGTGCTCAGCGCCGTGATACTCAAAAAGCAGCTTGACGTCGCTTAAAAAAGAGATTCCTATAATGTAAGCCGCGAATACAATTATCCTTATCAACCCATCAACAAAGTTAAACAGCAGCGGCCTTTTTTCCTCTGCCAGCCCTGCCAGGTGCGTCAAAAAGTAAGGCAGCGCAATAAAAAACACTGTCACAGCCATGATTGAAATCACAATGGTAAAAACAAGCTCGCGCCTTGTCATTTTTTCTTCAGAATTTGTCTGCTCAGCCGACCACATTATTGACTTGAGGCCTATGACAAGCATTTCTGCAAGATTAACGGCGCCCCTCGCCACAGGCAGCTTTAGGAACCCGTGCCTTTTCTTTGAAATCTTCCAGTGCTTTGATGATATGCCTTTGTTTTTCCTTACGGCAACAACATAATGCTCCCTGCCCCTTATCATAACCCCTTCAATAACCGCCTGCCCGCCTATATTTATCCTGTCCTGCTTCATATGCCACGAGACCTTTGCCTGTTATAAATAAGTATTGATTTTATCTTTTACATACAATTTAAGCGAAAGGTTAAATAATACATCGGCTTAATTTTGGCAAATGGCCCTTGACAAAAAGGAATTCAGCAGGCTTTCTCCCGGAGACAGGATTAAAAGATTAAAGTCATTGGGGGAAGAGAAGAAAAAGGAAGTTGACGAGATAGAAAAGCTCATACTGGATTCAATGAAGGAGCTCAAGTTCCAGGAGCTTGCAGGCGAAATAGCACCTGAGCCCAAAGCTGTTGACATATCAAGGCTGTTTGAGGCAGACGAAGAGCATAATCTGGAGGGTTCTGCAAAAAAAGCAAAATCGTTGGGCAAAGGCGCAAACGCGTACAGCTCGATAGCGCAGTCATACCGGGATTACTCCCAGCTCAAGGCATTCTACGGCATAGTAGGCGGAGGCGGAAGCCTTACAGAGGAGCAGCTTGCTGCAATAGGAAGCATAGGCGAGAGGCTGAACTTTGCTGAAAAATACATGACAGAGGGAGAGAAGTCAGCCAGCAAATTAATTGCAAGCAGGGCAATCCTTTACAAGCTGAAGAAAGAGACCGGGATAGAATAATTGAAAAACAGGTATAGAATGAAAGTCGCTGCTGTTGTTACCGTGTATAATGAGGAAAAACGATAAGTAATGTATTAAAAGTTTTGATATCAAGCAACGATATAGATGAAGTAATTGCTGTTGATGACGGAAGCACAGATGCAACTCCTCATCTAATTAAGCAGTTTAAAGTAAAAATTATCACACTTAAATAAGAGAAAAAATATCGAAAAACAAACAATTCAAATAATGGGCCATATTTATAGCCTAATGGGCAGGAGTAAAAATTAAATCTGAAACTAAAATGTGAATCTGGCGGAAAGATGGAAAAAAATAATTACACATGGTTTATGAAATTCTCGTCTTTAAAGCGTACATCACAGGGTCGAGCTTCATCCACATCTTGAAGTCTTCCCATTCTCCTGAGCTCATGCCAGCAACAGGGACACTCGAAAGCGCAGTGATGGCAAAGTCTATTGTCGGGTGCTTCATGTATTTCACCAGCCTTGAGCCTTTTTCAATGGTTTCCTTTTCAGCCAATGCAAAGCTTCTGCTGTCAGTGGAGCTTATGTTTTCTGCAGCGCCTTCTGCATATCCGAAAGGGCTGCTGGCCCTGAATTTGCCAAGGTAGCTAAACAATTTCCCGTAGTCAAGATATGATTTGCCTGGTAAAATTCCATAATGTTTTTGTACGCTGCCATAGCCTCCGGATGCTTCTTGTTTGGATTCTTCTGCTTCTGGCCTGATTTCATCTTTTGGCTCGGCTTTTTTCTCTTTTTTTGCCTCGTCAAGCGCAGCTTTTATCAGAATGCTGGACAAATTATCAACCTGAATAAGGGCTTCCTTTTTTAGCTGCCCTTTGCTTTCAGCTTTTATTTTCCTTGGTCTTAGCTTAGGAACTTTTATTTTCGAGCTTTTTAATTTTACCAGCGAGAAATTCTCCTTAATCCTGTCCGCTAATGTTAAGTGTTTCAAAATATGCACCTCTTGGATATTACATCCAACAGAATAAACAGTCCTATTTATATGTTGCGGTCTTAAAAAAGACTAGTTGAAAATAATCTCGGTCTTAAAAAGAAAACTTTTTATATTGCTGAATTTAAAGGTTGATTGATGGCAAAGATAAGGAAAATAATGCTGGTTGATGTCCCTACATTAAAAAAACACGGGAAAATGGAAGACGCTGCCAAAATGCTCGCGCAAAGCGATGCTGGCTGCGTCGTAATAATTGAAAACAACGCTCCTGTCGGCATTGTGACAGAGCTCGACCTCATCAGGAAAATTTCTTCAAAGGATAGCAGGATGAATGGGCCAGTAAGCGCGATAATGACTTCTCCGGTCATTACCATGTCTCCGGACACAAAGCTTGACGAGGCGCTGAAAATCATAGACACAAAAGGCTTCAGAAAATACCCTGTTGTCGAGAATAACCAATTGGTTGGCATGGCCACAAAGAGGGACATTGTCAATGCGATAAGCGACAACCTGAGGCTGCACAGGAGCATACAGAATATTGTTTTGATAGCTTTTGTCCTGTTTGAGTTTTTTGTTTTTGTGCTTTATAAGCAAGTATACAAATACCTCCCTTTTGGAATCTAAAATGCTCAAAGTTGCCAATGTTATGACAAAAAACGTAGTAACTATAGATAGGGCCGCGACGCTTGTGAAGTGCGCCAAGCTGATGGCAAGCAAGTCGGTAAGCAGCCTTGTTGTGACTGATAAAAGAATGCCCTTGGCCGTTATAAGGGAAAATGACGTCATAAATGGGATAATCTCGAAAAAAGCAAGAGTCATAGATGCAATGAGCAGGGAATTCCTTATAGTGCCGCCTTCAGCCAATTTCCAGGAAGTGACAAAGGCGCTTAGAGAGAAAAAAATCAAGAAATTTCTGGTTGTTGAAAAAGGCAAGCTATTGGGCCTTTTGACAGAGACAGATATAATTGAGGCAACAAGAGACTTTACCAGGCTCCATCAGATAATGCAGGAGATAATACTGGCTGTCTTCGGCCTTGCAACAGCTTTCTTTTTGTTTTACTTCAGCCCTTTGAAAGTGGCTGTTTTCGGCTGACAGGCCATTAGAAAGATATATAATAACGTACAAAAAACCCGTGTCAAGGGCCTGTGGTCTAGCGGCTATGACGTCACCTCGACATTCGATTTGATTGAAGCGGTGAAGGTCACCAGTTCAAAACAACCTTTTCTTTGCTCGCAAGCCTCGCAAAGAAAAGCTTGACCAAAATCCTAAAAAATGCTTTGCATTTTTGGGAACTTGAAAATTTAAGATTTTCAAGTGAAAACGGAGAGGGATTTAAAAATCCCTCGGTATCGAGCTACCAAATGTCAAAAACCACCCGTCATAGACGGGTGGCATGATGGGCTGAAAGCCTTGTAAGCCATCCCGTGCAGACAGGTGGTTTTTGAGCATGCTCGGAAATATATCATCCTGTACAACTACATTGGACTTACGTCCATCAATCATAGATTGATGGTATATTTCCGACATATGAAAAGGGTTGATGAAAGTCTGGTCAGGCCCATATTTTTAATCGCAAAGCTTAAGTGCCATCGAATTGTCAAAAAAGGGTGAGCAAAATCAAATCAAGAGTTTATCCAAGAATATTCTTTTCCGCGCTTTTCATTGCAGCTCTTGTGCTCGCATTTTTTATAACAAAGCCTTTCATCCCTGCGCTGCTTACAGGTGCGATATTAGCTTATCTTTCCTACCCTTTGTATGGAAAAGTGCTGGCCAAGGTCAAAAATGAAAATGTTGCCTCATTTATTGTATCATTGCTTGTGATCCTGCTGCTCACGGTGCCGTTCATCCTTGTCATAGGGCTTGCTTCAAAGGAAGCATTTGACACTTACACCTCAATAACGCAAAACGGCAAATATGAGGGCCACGACTTAGGTGCCAACTTCATTAAAGTAGTGTGCAGCAACAAGGAAAGGCTTGCGTGCAGGACAGTAAAATTCTTCACGGGGTTTCTTCCAAACAAGGACATTGACTATGTCATGCAAAACACTATCGAAAGAATCACCGGCTTTATATCCGCAAACATCGGCAAGCTTATTGCCTCTCTTCCGTCAATCTTCCTGAATCTCTTTGTGATGGCTTTTGCAGTCTACTACCTTCTCAAGGACGGCAGGATAATTGCAAAAAGGGTGAAGAACCTGCTTCCGCTGAAAAAATCGCACAAGAATGCCGTCTTCAGCAGGCTGCATGATGTAGTATACGCTGTTTTTTATGGAAATATTGCGGTGGCTGCGATACAAGGGCTGTTGGGAGGGATTGGCTTTTTGGCGCTTGGCATAGAGAATCCCGTATTATGGGGCTTTGTGATGATGCTATTTGCCCTAGTGCCATATTTCGGGGCTGCAATAGTTTGGCTGCCTGCTGCGCTAAATCTGATTTTTGACGGGCTTATTCAAAATAACAACGCGCCCATAATAAAAGGAACAATACTAATATTTTACGGCGTGCTGGTCATAAGCACAATGGACAACATACTTAAGCCGAAGATAATAGGGGACAAGGCGAGAGTGCATCCGATCCTAGTTCTTCTCGGCGTTCTAGGAGGCATAAAGCTGTTTGGGTTCCTTGGATTGATCCTTGGCCCTGTCACGCTCGCATTGGTCATAGCGTTTGTGGAAATCTACGAAGAGGAAAAGGCAGAAATTGTCAAATATTTTTGACTTAAAATGAAGCTCAAAGTGCGGGATTTGGACATTTCAAGCGGAGGCCCGTTAATAGCTGTTATAAACAGCAAAGACGCGAAAATTCTCGACCTCCATGTGATGGACAGGATAAAAATCAGAAAGAGCAGCAAAGTAGAAACAGTTGTTGTTGACATATCAGAAAGCAAAAAAGTTGTTCCAAAAGGAAAGATAGGCGTTTTTGAAGAGGTGATTAATTCGCTTGGCCTGAAAAATAATGACAAGGTGGAAATTTCAATTGCGCGCAAGCCCTTGTCAATAGACTACATAAAGAAAAAGCTTGATGGAATAACTCTTGCCAAGGAGGAGATTGACCAGATTGTGTGGGACATAGTCCACAACAAGCTGAGCTCTGTCGAGCTGGCATTTTTCGTTGCGGCATGCTATACAAATGTGATGAGCACTGAGGAGACTATTCTGCTGACAAAAGCTATGGTACGTCACGGCGACGTGCTTAAGCTCAACAAGTACCCTGTTGTTGACAAGCATTCAATCGGCGGAATACCTGGAAACAGGACAAGCTTGGTGGTCGTCCCGATCATAGCAACCTCCGGATTTTACATGCCAAAGACAAGCTCAAGGTCCATCACGAGCCCTGCCGGCACCGCAGATGCTATGGAAGTTCTTGCAAGCGTTGCCTTCACGATCCAAAAAATGAGGAAGATAGTGCTAAAGACCCATGGGTGCATTGTCTGGGGAGGCTCGTTGAATCTTGCGCCTGCTGACGATAAAATCATAGCTGTTGAAAGGCCATTGTCAATTGATGCTGAAAGCCAGCTTCTGGCTTCCATCATGGCCAAGAAGCACTCTGTTTCCAGCACGCATATAATCATAGACGTCCCTGTCGGCAAGGATGCAAAGGCAAAAAACAAAGTCGAGGCATTGAAGCTGAAGTCAGAATTCAAAAAGATCGGAAAAAGGCTGAAGAAGCATGTCAGGGTGATGCTCACAGACGGCAGGCAGCCCATAGGCAACGGCATCGGCCCTGCTTTGGAGGCAAGAGACGTTTTGTGGCTGCTGAAAAGGGATCCGCGCAGGCCAATTGACCTGGAAAGGAAATGCTTGTTCATGTGCGCAAACATTTTTGATATGATTGGGATTAAGGATGGCTACAGGAAAGCATTGAAGATACTGGATTCTGGCAAAGCTTATGAAAAAATGGTTGAGATAATAAAAGCGCAGCATGGAAAAGAGATTGCAGCCGAGGACATAAAAATAGGAAAATTATCGCATGATGTAATGTCCGCAAGGGCGGGAAGAGTCATCTCAATCGACAATAGCTCCATTTCAAGGATTGCAAGGATTGCAGGCGCTCCAGGCGATAAGGGCGCAGGAATTTACCTCTACAAGCACATAGGCGACAAAGTCAAGCGGGGAGAAAAGCTTTATACCATCTATGCAGAGAGCAAGCATGAGTTTGAGTATGCAAAGGATGTGGCAAAAGAGTTTAATGGGTTTGAAGTAGTAACAAAATAAAACTGTCCTGTTCGATTTTTTAAATAACTTCATCTGCAAAAAGCTTAATGTCCTTGAATCTATCAAGAAAATTATCTCTTCTTAAAATCCTTTCTACCCCGGTTTTGCCATTCTCAATAGCAAATTGAAGTGCTTCCTGTAGCTGTCAGCAATTGCTTTGTTTCTGATTAAGATGCATAGTGGCTCATCCTCAAGCAGAAGGATTGCAGCATTGTCACCATAAACCCTAAGCGCTGTCGGGGAATAGAATGTTTTTGGAAGGAACCTTACATCAATAAGAGGATTTTTTGTGTGAATCATCCCTCTCGAATCCTCAAAATAAATCAGCTTTGCATGGATTTTTCTTCTCTTCCTTTCATTGACGTAATGGATGAAATAATACTTCATCAATGACTCAATTTTCTTTTCTGGGCCCCACCCAATGTAATTCAATCCGGTATTTAGTATATCATCATAAATTGACTTAAGCCCCTGCTTGCCCTTGAAATATTGGACCTCATGTGTGGCGTTGCTTTTTGCGGATTTCAGCTTATTAAGCTCTGGGATTATATTATTTAATCTTTCTTCCCTTTCCTTTACCAATGACAGCAGTTTGCTCGGATCAACTGATCCAAAATAAGTTTTATTGTTGCTCTCGCTTATTGCAACAAGCCCTTTCTTGTGAAGGCGCTGCAGGCACCCATATACAGATGTCCTGTGCATATTGGTTGCTTTCGCAATATCTTTTGCAAGAGACTGGCCAATCCGCAGAAGCTCGACATAGACAAAAGCCTCATTTCTAGTTAATCCTACGTGCTCCAAAATGCGCATATCCTCTATCCTTTGCATATGGATTGCGGGGTTTTGCTGCGCTTTTAAATGTTGTCATGCGCATGGCAACAAGGGTTTATATGATAGATGCCCTCAGCTTTCGATTAGGGATTCAAAATGAGCGTAACTATGCCACAACATGCTATGCCTGAACATATTCCTCAAGTTGGACCTTATAGAATCTCTTATGCGCCGGGATTTGTGCAGATTATTCATCTTGAAGAAAGTGCTGAATCTATGGAGCAGAGATTTTTAGATTATGCACAGAGGTTGCTAAGGATTAATTTGGAAAGACGTGAAAATTCCTTGCCGAGAGGAAGCCAATTTAGAGGGGACTATGATGGATATAAAAGAACATTATTTAAAACTGCACGGGATGAAATTGATGCGCTGGTTTTTGATGAAAATGAGAATGTCATCTACAAAGTTGGCAGCAGACTTATTGTGACATCTCATCTGCCAATTCGTGAGCTTGAGAAATTAGTTGAGTCTTTTGGGAAAGATATGCTTAAACAAGCTCATCAATCAAGTGGGCCCCAATAATTAAGCTATTTTTAATTTGATATGGCTTCTTGTACATTTAGCAAGCTATATTTTAAACCTAAAAATTAATAGCCCCGGGCAGACTTTCGGGCAAATTTTAAATTTGCTTTCGAACTGCCGTCAGAGCCTTTCTTCTTAACTTGATTAAGCCAGAGGGCCCTATCCTTCTACGGCTAAAGAGAGACCGCTAGACTACGGGGCTGTAACAGCAGAAAAAGCGTGTTTATTTTTATATGTTTTTAAAATAAGCTATTTACTGTGCAGCTGCAGCTTCTTCTTTTGATTCAGCAGGAGCTTCCTGCTTCTTTTTTCCTTCTTCAATGCCGGCATATCTTATCTCGCAGACCTTTAATGGGTATACTTTCGACAGGCTCTCCCTCATTGAAGATTGGATCTTGTATGATATGAGATCGTTCATGAACTCGTCATAAGTCATTTTCTTTATGCTTTTTGTAAGGAACTGCACAATAAAATTCCTCATCTTGGCTGCAACAGAGCCCTTTACCTCGGCTTTTGTTATCACCAGCGGCTTAACCCTAAGGAGGACATTGTCGGATGTTTCGCACACAAATGACAAGTCCATCTTCTCGCTGTTCCTCCTTACAAACCTCTTGACTGAATATGGCACTATTTCATATCCTGTCACGACTGTTTTTGCCGTGTTTCCCTCGACCTCGACAACCTTGAAGTGTATGTTGATATTCTGCCTTCTTACATCATTGGCCAGGTTCATAAGGCTGTGCGTCAATGTTTTTCCAAGCATTGCCTGAGGCTCGTAAACTAATGTTTCCCCTATTACAGCATTGTCAAAATGCTTGGGCGCTATGATTGGAAACCACTGCCTTTTCTTCAGCTTTGAGACTTGCTCTGCCATTTTAAGATGGTGCAGGAAATTTTGGCGGTTTATAAAGGTTTTCAAAAAATATTTATATAGGAATTATTCAAAAGCATGCATTATGGATGACGCTGTTTTTTTGCGGATAAAAAAGGAGTATGATAACTTCTACAATGCGCTTTTAAAGCGTGGCAGGCTCCCAATGTGGAGCACGCAAAAGGGATTCTGGAACTCGTCAATCTCTGATGAGGCCTATGCGGCTTTCAAAAAAATAAATCTTGGCCAGTTCAATGACTTCTTGGACATTGGAAGCGGCGACGGAAAGATTGTCTTGATTGCATCGCTGTTCTGCAGGAATGCAGAGGGCGTCGAGATAGACCCTTTTCTGCACAACAAGGCGCTTCAGATGCAGATGAACTTCGGGATAGGCAATGCAAGATTTCACAACAAGGACTTTTTTCAGCATGACTTCTCAAAATACGACATCCTTTTCACAAGCCCTGACGCCCCTATGGAAAGGGGCCTGGAAAACAAGCTGCTTAGGGAAATGAAAGGCAAGCTCATTCATTTTGGGCATCATTTTAAGCCAAAATGCCTGAAGATTGAGGATAATTTCCTGGTTAATGGCACATTAGTGACTTTGTATTCTAGGCAAAAGCCATGATGCCGAATTGTTTTCCCCTGATCTCGATATCATTAACCATAAAATTGTTTTTGCCGACGACTTTCAAGTTTTTATTGGAAGACAGCAAATAATACAGCTTGCTTTTTGTTGTCGTCAATACATTGGAGTATTCTATTTCATTGCCGGTTTTTTCATATTTTCTTAATAAAAAGATTCCTTCCTCAGCCGTATATATAACCGCGCTTTTAAGAATATCAGCAACTAAGGCAGAAATTTCATTTGAATGCCTTTGAATGACGTCAAGATTTTTCTTTGCCATCATGATTGATTCGTTGCATTCAAAGCTGTGCGGGAAATGGCTGAGCAATGCCACGTCAAAGTGCCTGGCAGCAATATTGGTATAAAATGGAAACTCAAACCCATTAGAATTTTTGAGCGTATCCAAAGTCAAGTCTGTATTGCGCTCATTGAAATTTTTTTCAAAGAATTCGCAGCAGCATTTTGGGTATCCAAGGAGCATTCCAAGCCCGATATGGTTATTTTCGCTTTCCATGGCTTTTGCTTTTGATGCTGTTTCTGCATCTCTTGATATGTAGGCAAAGAAATGTCCCTTTTCAGGGGAAGTTTTAGCTATCTTCAGCGATCTGTCTGAATAAAACTCGCTTTGGGCATTTTGCTTCAGCACCTTAAAATCTGAAATTTCAGCATATATGCCATTCTGGTTAAGAAAATTCACAGCCTTGCCAACTTCATCCTGAAATAGGAGTATTCTTCCGCAGGGCTTGGCCCCTTCATAAACATAAAGCACTTCAAGTGATTTTATAATTGAATGAAAAATTTGATTAAGTTGTTGAATCATGGCAATATTTTTCCGGTATTGTTTAAAAGATTTTCTGTGAAAATTTGAGAAGCCCCTTCACTCGTAAAAATTCGAAAACTATATATATAAGAAATAAAACGTTTTGGTTTATGTTGAAAAGAGGATTGATTATTGCTAAGTCTATTGTTTTTGTATTTGTTTTAGCTGTTTTTGGAGCATTTAACGTATTCGCACAAAGTTCCTCTTGCACTGGCTTCATAAACTATATTCCTCAAGAAGGCGATGATGGCACAGAAACATTTTGGACCTACGCGATACTATGGGACATTACCGACTGCCAGAATAATCTTATTTGCGTTAAAAGGGAAGATGAAACAAGTTATAAGCCATTTACTGGTTTGATACCTACCCAAGGGCATATAACCGGCAATGACAACGCACCTTGGATTGTATGCGATAAGAATTACGAGTTTGCTGTATTTCCCGCTTCGCAAGCTCAAGGGGATAGGTGCACTGGCAACCCGATAACTGGAGTTCCGATCAAAAATGTTAAGAGAATATGCATTCGCTCAGGTATTTTTGGAGGGCAAGTATCAATAGTCAATAATATCCTAATTGAGCCAAATCCCGTTATCCAAGGGCAGAGTTTCACGACGACTTTTCAGGGATCAGGCCTTAATAGTATGTGGTTTGATGTTAAAATCCGCTTTGCATCTGCGACAGGAGAAGGCACTGAGTATCAAAACTGGCAGCAAGGAGTAATTGGAGAGCATCCAGCTGACATTACAGGCTCATTTGTAATCACTGGTGTAAGGCCGCACCAAAACCGAAATGACCACAGTGGGCAGTACCAGCAAGTATCAGCAGCTTTTACAGTTTCTTCTGCGACCACCACTTCAGATAATATGTTTGACATCAACAATGACGGAAGTGTAAACCAGCTAGATTATACAATACTCCAAAGAGTTGTGCTTGGGCAACAAGAATGTCCTATATCCAGCTGTGATTTAAATGATGACGGACAGGTAAATATTTTAGATCTTCAGAGATTGATAAGCCAGATAGGTGGCGGAACTCCTTCTAACAGATATGACATCAACAATGATGGAAGCGTAAACAACCAGGACGTGCAGGCGCTTCAAAATGTTGTTTATGGCGCACAATGCCCGATTCAAAGCTGCGATCTGAACAATGATGGCGTTGTAAACATTTTGGACTTGCAAATATTGATAAGCGTTGTGAACCCACAAACTGATTGCCCATCTTCGCTAGGCTTATGCAATGCAGAAACATCAAACTGCAAGCAAACTTGCAAAGTTAATAATCAGGATGTCCAATATTACTGCCTTGGAATATTCCCACAAGGAAATCTGCCTCCAGATACATGGAAATGGCGCACGGAAAATGAGATAAAGTCTGCCTGTGACTCGATAGGAGAGGCATGCTCGCAATTTGTTTACCCAACTAGATGCACTCAAATGGCAGGAGGCGATCCAAGAGACCCTTTATCTTATGGCGGCAAATGCTTCAAAACAAGCGGCGAAAATAACGGCCCTGCTTGGCGCTATGCCACTGAAAAGGTCTGCAGCAATGGCCAGGCGATCCTGCCTTCCCAATCATGCCCAAGCGGATCAACACCTGTTGACTGCAATGGAAATCCTATATCAACTTTAGGCTCTTGCACAAATACACCATGCAATGCAAATACATTATGCATCACAACCTGCACAGAAAACGGGCAGGAAAAATATTGCAGGTCAATAAACAATATGAATTACAGATGGATGACCGTGGCTGAAGGAAAGGCAGAATGCAACAATCAGCAGAATTGCGGAAAGACAACAAGATGCAAGATTAATTCAGGCAGTTCACCTACTACTTTTACATGCAGTTATCGCGCGCCTCCTGCTAATGATCAAAATAATCCAAGCTACGGATGGAATTTCTACCAGCCATCTGAACTTAATTTCCTATATGATAATGAGAATTGCGGAACTTTCTGCAATAAATGCACAGGAGCATATTGTTCAAACGGGGCATGTATTGGAGGCGAGCAGCGCATCCCCCTGAAAATATCCGGAACAATCACGATAAACGGCGCAGCCTACCCAAATGTTGATGTTTATGAGGCTTATAATTGCGTTGGAACTAATTGTGTTACAACAAAAATTGGAAGGTCAAATGGCAATGGGGCTGTTGATTTTGAAGACAATTGGGTAACAAACAGGGTTTCTATCTACGCGCCAGTCGTCCAAAACTGCCATAAGAATCTAGGGGGGCTTGAAGTTGAATGCAGCGTGCTTGCAGCAAATACTTATTCTGTCAATGTTAAATATGGAACTTCAGCTGCTGAACTTAGAACTGCTACTGCTAGTGCTAATTATTATTTCCTTGACTTAAGCAAGAACTTAGGAAGTCCGTCACAATGCGCTCCATTAGGAAATAGGCTGCTTTCGGGCCAGCAATGCTGTTCTGGTGTTCCGTGCAATGGAATTTGCCAAACTATCTGTGATTTTGGAGGCGGCGGCTCATGCACTGCACAACAGGCTGGAAATAGAAGATGCAATACTCAGGTGAATGCTGTTGAGCTATGCACAAGGGCAGGCGCCGGGTATGCATGGGACCAAGTTGAATTTTGCGGCTCAAGAAGATGTACACAATCTGGAAATTCGGTAGCATGTGAGAGCACTACAAATTGTGTTCCTCTAAACAGAAATGCTGTTGGAACATGCTGTTCCGGACAAAGGTGTAGCGATGGTTACTGCAGGAGCAGTTGTGGTACAGTCCAATGCACTTCCGGGCAGAAAAGATGCAATAATGGAAATATTGAGCAATGCGTTTCATCTTCTGTCGGCGGCGCAAGCATAAGATATGAATGGTTAGTGACTCAGCAGTGCAGCTCTGGATGCGCTGTCGTGTCTGGCAATCCTTTATGCTCAGGCACTCCGTATTGCGGAAATAATATACAAACTTCTGATGAGGAATGCGACGGAAATAATTTTGGCCAGTTGACAGACTTGAGATGCTCACAGTTTAGCTCAGCATACACAAGCGGAATGCTAAGATGCTCTAACTGCCGCATAGATACCAGCAATTGTGTCCGCGGAAGCGACACGACATCAACACCTTACACTTTCACAGTCAAGGTTCAGGACTACTCAAGCCCAAGAAAATCAGCAACAAAGACTTTTACAATTAATCTATTAGGAGGCGGAAGTTCTGGATTATGCACAACCTGCCCTTCAGGATATACCCCTGGCGTCGGAGGCTGTGATCCGGCATGCCGTTATTCAACCCCCCCATGCGCAATGCCGTCAATTCCATGCCCAACAATAGGCGCTGGAACTTGCACAGACACAGACAAAGATGCAACTTATTTTGACGGCATAAATCCAAATACAAGGGGAAGGGCAACCGGAAAAGACCAGGTTCCTCATGATGATTCATGTATTTCTAACCAGCCGAATAAAGTGACAGAATGGTTCTGCAATAATGACGGAACAGTCAGCTCTTTGCAAATATCTTGCGATAGCGGAAAGTTGTGCTCGAATGGGGCGTGCGTTTCTTCACCACAGCCAACAGGCTCTTGCGGAAATGGCCAGCTTGAAACTAATCTAGG
>JACOUX010000061.1 GCA_016177615.1 Candidatus Woesearchaeota archaeon
ATTTTCATAGACTAGCTCATGCTTTGCCAATGATGTTGAGCAGCTTGGGCACCAGTGCATTGTCTTCTGGCCCTCATAAAGCCTCTTTTTTTCAAATGCTGTTTTTATCAGCCACCACTCGCCTTCCATGTATGTGCTGTTTACTGACCGGTACGCGTTCTCAAAATCCATCCAAACGCCTATTCTTTTGAAGTCCTGGTTCATTGCGATCAAGTTTGTTATTGCGAATTCCCCGCATTCCCTCACAAAATTTGCAATGCCAAAATTAGGAATTTCGTCCTTGTGCTTCAATCCCAATTTTTTTTCAACCGCCTGCTCTGTGGGCATGCCGTGCATGTCATATCCTGCCCTGTCCCAGACATCGAAATTATTCATCCTCTTGTATCTTAAGACCATGTCCTTCAATGATTTATTCCACGCTGTTCCAAGATGCACCTTTCCAGATGTGTATGGTGGCCCGTCAAGGAAATAATATTTCTGCCTTCCTTTGCATTTCGCCTTCGCCTTTTCATAAATCCTGTTTTTCTTCCAGAATTCAAGGATTTCAGGCTCTATTTTAAGCGCATCATAGTTTGGTATCATTATTATCTGGCAGAATAAAGGGCATTATTTAAATCTTGTCCAAACAACAAACTATGTGCTTTTCCTTTTTTTCTCATATGCGGCCACTGTTTCTTTCAGCAATTCAAGGGACAATGGAATTACACTAAACGCTTCACCATGTAAGCCCCTTCCAGCTCGTACCCAATCTTCCTGAAATACTCCCTTGTACCAATCCCTGCAAGCACGACAACCTTCTTCTTTCCATTTTCTTTAGCTGTCTCTTCCGCTTTCGCCATCAGCTGCTTTCCTATCCCCCTATGCTGAAAGCTCTCATCGCTTCTTTTTCCAATCTGGACAGCAGCAGAATACACATGAAGCTCCCTTATCAGCGCAGAGTCTTTGGTTATCTCTTCCCTTAAGAATTGCGATGGAAACCTTAGCCTGCAATAGCCAAACAATGCATCTGTTTCCTTGTCTTCTGCGGCTATAAAGAATTCTCTGCCATGTGAGGCTTCGTATTCCACAACTTTTATTTTAAGGTTTTCTAGATTAATGGACCTGTTGTGAATAAAATTTAATCCAGCTTCTCTGCACCTAATACAGCGACATTTTATCCCTTTTTCCTTGCAGAGCTTTTCCACATATTGCCTTAAATTTGTCCTGTCAACTCCGGAAGAAGTAACATAAGTGGGTATGTCCCTTTGGACGCGCATCACCCTTGTCCATTTTGGGAAAAATCTCTTGGCCTCTGCAATTATCTCAGCAGCTTCTTTTGTCGTCAATGGCACAAACTTTCCTTCTTTCCAGTCTTCATACAATTTTGTGCCTTCCATCACCATGCATGGGTAAATCTTCAGCATGTCTGGCATGTAATCCTGATTTTCAAAAAGCTCTTTAAGACCTTTCAAGTCCATTTCCTTTGTTGTCAATGGGAGCCCGGGCATGTAATGACAGTTTATCTTGAATCCCAAGTCTT
This sequence comes from Candidatus Woesearchaeota archaeon, assembly GCA_016177615.1. GTDB lineage: Archaea > Nanobdellota > Nanobdellia > Woesearchaeales > GW2011-AR4. The sequence continues at coordinate 1,520 of JACOUX010000061.1, forward strand.
TCAGAATTCTTATTGATTCAATGTTGTCTTTTACTGAGTTCCCTCTGTTTGTCGCATCAAGCACATTGTCGTAAATAGACTGTATTCCAATCTCAACTCTCGTGCACCCCAGCTCCAGCATCAGGTTTCCATGATACAATTTCCCGAAATCGCTTTTTGTCTCTATTGTAAGGCCAACGCATCTTATGACGGCAGTTTCATTTTCTTTTTGGACTTGCTTTAATGACAATAAAGTTATATTTTCTGTTTTTATTTCATTTTGAATGTTTTTGATTGCCAGGATATTTGGATTTTCATTACTTTCAATATATTTTATTGTATTTTCTTTGTTGTTTTCTATCTCTCTTGGCGCATTAAACGAATTTTCATTATTTTTAATTTTATCACCCAAATCTCTATGCTTAATGTGCAAAAGCTTCTGCTGTATCTTTCTTGTTCTGTTCTCTTCTTCACTCATCACTCTGGGCAGTTCAAAAAATCTCTTGAATTTTTCAAATTCAAAAATTTTTTCTTGGAAAAAAATTTTTGAGAAATCATTCATTGCCTTCAGGGCATATTTGACAAAGTATTCCTGGTAAGCTCTTGGGAAAAAAGTGAAAGTTCCTCCCTGAATTATGATTTCTGCCTTGTCCGGAATCCTGCCCATTGCAACATAGTGCTCCAGCCTGTTGAAAACTATAAGGTAAGGATCGTAATTGTTTCTTATCGCCCTTCTGGTTGAGGGCTCTTTCCCAGTATAGCTCTGCGGGACATTTCCAAACGGGCTTCCTGGCCCACCAGGGCAATATGAGCACGGTCCTATTCCTTTCATTGTGTGGGGGCATGGATAAGGCTCAGACATCAATGCTATTGGAGCAACGCCGCTTAATGTCCTCACTGGCTTCAAAGAAAGCAAGTGCTTGAATCTTTTCCTGTCCTCTGCTGAGGCTGCAAAGTAGACGTCGGCGTTTTTTGGGATGTGTCCTGTTTTTCCATTGGATTTACATTTATTCAGCACAGCCAGCTTTATCCGATTAAGCTGTCGCTGGCTCTCTGGCATGTTCTTCTTGAGCTCATCAACTATTTCTGCGCATATATGGTCAAAATTTCCCATATAAACGAGAATATAATTTTTATTTTTAAATCTATGGAGACAAAAGGCTACCCTGTTTCAATCACTTCGTTTCTTGTCTTGTAATATTTGCACGCTTCTATTATTATGGCGCCTGTCAGCGATATTACTACAACAAAGGCGAACAAGCCAATGCCTATCGGGGCCATTTTGAGGACTTTTCCAACCTTTGGAACAAATATTGAAATTGCCATCACAGCGAATGAGCTTATGAAAGCCAGAATAAGCCATTTGTTTTTGAACGGCCCGACTTTCCAAACAGGATAGATTGTTGACCTTGAAGAGATGGACTGGTAAAGCTCAAACATCCCTATTGTTAAAAATGTTGCCGTCTGCGCTTCTGCCAATCCGATATTTCTGTAAGTCCAGTAAAAGATTGACAGGGCCGTTATGGTCATGGCTATAGGATAATATACCAGGAAGTGATTAAGCCCCTTGAAAATCGGCTCATCCTGCTTCCTTGGCTTTCTTGACATTGCATTCGGCTCAAACGGGTCAGCGCTTAAGGCCAGTGCAGGCAATCCGTCTGTAACAAGATTAATCAGAAGAATCTGGGTTGCGGTCAATGGCAGCGGCAATCCAAATATAATCCCAAGGAAAATGATAAGCACTTCACTTATGTTGCCAGACAGCAAAAATCCAATGTATTTTCTTATGTTGTCATAAACCCCCCTTCCTTCCTCTACAGCATTCACTATTGATGCAAAATTATCATCTGTCAATATCATTGCTGATGCTTCCTTGCTTACATCAGTACCTGTAATGCCCATAGCAATTCCGATGTCAGCCTTTTTCAGCGCAGGCGCATCATTCACCCCATCTCCTGTCATTGCAACAACATGCCCCTTCTTCTTTAAGGCATCAACTATCTTTATTTTGTGCTCAGGATTTACCCTTGCGAATATGGCGATTTCCTCAACACACTCTTCGAGATTTTTTATCTTGTCAAGCTGCTCGCCTGTCACAGACTTTCCATGCAGCCCCAACTCCTTTGCGACTGCTTTTGCTGTTATCTCATGGTCGCCTGTTATCATCACGACCTTTATCCCGGCATTGCGGCATTTTTCTATTGCGAGCTTTACTTCCTCGCGCGGAGGGTCCATCATGCCCTGAAGGCCTGCAAACACCAGGCTTTTTTCAGGGTCCTTGTCAGAAACAATGCTTTTGTATGCGAATCCAAGAACTCTTAAAGCCTCGTCTCCAAACTGCCTGTTGGCTTCCAGAATTTCTTCCTTGTCTTTTTCTGTCAGCTTTTTTACTTTTCCATTGATGTTGATGTAGCTGCACTGTTTCAATACAACTTCAGGCGCGCCCTTCACATAAGATATTTTTTCGCCATGATGCTTATGAATAGTTGTCATCATTTTTCTCTCGCTTGTGAACTCTATCTCATCTGTCCTTGGGTACTCAATTTCCATATCTTCCTTGACAAGCCCGGCTTTCGATGCGCTGACAATCAATGCGCCTTCTGTAGGGTCACCGATGAGATTGCCGCCTTTCAGCTCTGCGTTGCTGTTCAATGCGCCAATCCTCAGAAGAAGCTCTAGGCTATCTGGCGCAATTTGCCTGCCCTTGAAGACAAACTGGCCTTTTGTCTCGTAGCCGACGCCCGTAACATCAATAATTTTTCCGTTTGCAAATATTTTTCTTACAGTCATCTCATTGGCTGTCAAAGTGCCTGTCTTGTCAGAGCAGATCACACTAGTTGAGCCAAGAGTCTCAAC
>JACOUX010000060.1 GCA_016177615.1 Candidatus Woesearchaeota archaeon
CAAAAGAACTTTACAATTTTTTCAGGGAGCAGGTGAAGTAAAATGGAAACTGTTTCAGTCAGATTAAAAGACATTAAGGAAATTGATTATTTTGGAAAGCTATTGAAAGAAAAGAGGTCTGAGCTAGTGCGTGACCTAGTTGAGGAAGGAAGGAAAATGAAAGCGCTAAATCTCTACAAAAGCAAAAAAGTGAGTTTGGGCCTTGGTGCCAGATTTGCAGGATTGAGCCTAAGCGAATTCCTTGATCTTATGTCGGAGCACAACATAAACCTCAATTTGACTTTAGAAGATGCAAAATTATCCATGAAATACGCAAAAGAGTTGCTGTAATTCCTAAATGCTTCATAGATATTTCATAAGTGTGCTGAATTTTATGTCGAAAATCGCAAATTTTTCATATATAAATTACGATTTTCGAGCATGGTCAAAAATCGTTAAATATTAAACTTTAAATCGCGGTTTTTGATATTATCCAATACTCTGTTTAAGAATTCCTCAGTTTTTATCCCAAACTTTATCTTCTTGTCCTCGAGCGTCCTGACCGAAACTGAATTTGCTGCTTCTTCCTTTTCCCCAACGACAATTATCAGCGGAATCCTCTCCATCTCTGCCTCAAACACTTTCTTGCTGATGCTTTCTGTTCTTGAATCGACTTCAACCCTCAGACTATTTTTTTCAAATTCATTCTTTAATCCAGTGGCATATTTTTCAAACCGGTCAGCGACAGTCAAAATTCTTATCTGAACTGGGCTTAGCCACAAGGGGAATTTTCCTGCAAAATGCTCTATCAAAATGCCTAAAAATCTTTCAATGGATCCTAAAACTGTCCTATGAAGCATTACTGCCGTGTGGGCGGTATTGTCAGCCCCGGTATATTCGACATTAAATCTCTGCGGCATCTGGAAATCCAATTGCTCAGTTCCGCACTGCCAGCTTCTTCCCAAAGCATCCTTTATGTGAAAATCAATTTTCGGCCCATAAAATGCCCCTTCTCCCGGATTGAGATTATATTTCAAGCCGCTTTCATCCAAGACTTCCTTGAGTGATTTTTCAGCAGCTTCCCACATCTTTGCAGAGCCCATTGAATTTTCCGGCCTGGTGCTTAATTCTACCCTAAAATCAAAGCCAAAAACATCATAGACATATTTGGCATGGGCTATATGCGCCCTTACCTCTTTCTTTATGTGTTCAGGCGTGCAGAAAACATGGCAGTCATCCTGTGAAAATTTTCTTACCCTCATTAAGCCTCCTAAAGTGCCTTTTATTTCATTTCTGTGCAATGGCGCAAAATCGGTAATTCTTAAAGGAAGGTCGCGGTAGCTTCTTGCCTTGGTTTTGTAAATAAGGATGTGGCTCGGGCAATTCATCGGCTTCAATGCGGCTTTCTTGTGGTCCATTTCTACTTCAAACATATTTTCCCTGAAATGATCCCAATGCCCGGAGGTTTTCCACAGCTCAGAATCATAAATTAATGGCGTGATGACTTCCTGGTAGCCCCAGCTGGGATATAGTTCCCTTAAAAAAGACTGGAGCCTGATGAACATCCATGCCCCTTTAGGATGAAAGAAAGGGCTTCCTGGCGTCAATTCGTTAAAGCTGAACAAATCCAATTCCTTTCCAATCTTCCTATGGTCCCTCTTTTCCGCCTCGTCAAGCTGTTTCAGATAGTCGTCCAGCTCTTTTTTATTTGCAAATGCAACTCCGTAGATTCTTGTCAATTGGGGGTTTTCTGATTTTCCCCTCCAGTAAGCTCCTGCCAGATGAGTCAATTTGAAGGAATCCGGCTTAAGCATTTTCATGCTCGGAAGATGGCCGCCTCTGCATAAGTCAGTGTAGTTCCCAGATTTGTAGAAGCTTAATTTTTTCCCATCTTTTGAAAGTTCTTCTATTAATTCAATCTTAAATTGATTGCCATGGAACTCCCTTTTAGCATCTGCAGCAGAATGCTCTGACCTTTCAAACCTGTCCCATGTTGGCAGAATGCCCCTCATCTTGCTCTCTATTTTTGGCAAATCTTCCTCGCTTATCGGAGCTTCAAATTCAAAATCATAATAGAACCCGTTTTCTATCGGAGGCCCTATTGTCCTTTTTGTATTTGGCCACAGCTCCATTACAGCAGCGGCAAGAAGATGCGCAACAGAGTGCCTTAGCGCATCAAGCCCTTCTTTATCCTTTAATGTTATGATTTTAATATTTGTGTCTTCATTGATTGGATCGTGCAAATCTTTAATTTTATCATTTACTTTTGCAAGAACTGCATCCTCGCCCAGCCTTTTGCCTATGCCAGAAGCTATCTCTTCTGCAGTTGTTCCTTTTGGATATTCCCTTACGCTTCCGTCAGGCAGTGTTATTTTGATTTTCATCTTGCGCAAAAAATTTCAATTTTGAATTGAAATTTTTTCCCTCTGTTTTACTTATGAAAAATCTTAATCTGCGAGATTAAAATTTTTCCCTTATATATATATTTTATTGACGATTTGTTTCAACTCTCCGATATCTGGGCTTATTACAAAATATTTTTCTTCCAGTATTTTTAATGCAGACAAGGATTCAGGGAAATCGTACTTAATTCCAATGGCATCAAGCTCTTCGGGAAATTTTGCCGGGTGGGCAGTTTCAAGCAGAACAAACTTCCCAAGCTCTTTTTCATGTTTCAATTTTTCTATCGCAGCCCAGCCAACAGCTCCGTGGGGCTCCAGCACAATGCCATTTTTGTATGCCTCCTTGATTGCTGACCTTGTTTCCTCGTCAGTGATGCTTATTGCAGTCACATCTTCCTTAAGCTTTTTCATATCAGGCGACCTAATAACCTTGCCTGTTTCATCCATGAGCCCACCATAAATCCATACCAGCCTTGCAAGATTGCTTGGATTCCCGATGTTCATGGCATTTGAGATGCATTTTTTAGAGGGCGATAGCGGAATATAACTTCCAGTATTCAAAAACTTTGGAACCTCATCATTTTCATTTACCGCTGCAACAAGCTTAATCGGAAGGCCCATTCTTTTTGCAATTGCGCCTGCAACAATATTGCCGAAGTTTCCTGATGGGACTACAAAGGTTTTGGCTTTTGTCTTATTATAAATCCAGAAGTAATATACAATTTGGGGCAGAAGCCGCCCAATATTTATTGAGTTAGCAGAGGAGAATCCCTTAAGTTCCTGAAATGCCTTTTTCGCCAAAGCCTGGCAGTCGTCAAACTTTCCCTGTACAAGAACTGCAATGACATTATCTCCATAGGTAGTCATCTGTCTCCTTTGTATTTCTGTAATTTCATCTTTTGGCATCAAAATAATTACTTTTGAATTGGAAATGCCTTTGAATGCCGAGGCAACAGCTCCTCCCGTGTCGCCCGAAGTTGCTGTCAGGATGATGAGATCCTTGCCAGCAGAGTAATTGATCATTGGTGCAAGTAGCTGCATCGCAAAGTCCTTGAAAGACAAGGAAGGTCCTTGATCAAACCTGGCAATAAAAAAGTCTCCATCCCCCTCAATCGGAATGCTGAAATTGTAAGCATTCTCGCACATCTGTTTGAAATCTATGTCCGGTATGTCAATATATTGCTTAAGGAGTACAAACGCCATGCTTGCATAATCCACGCTTTTCATCAGGCCGATTTCATCCTGCGAGAAAAATGGAATTTTATCTGGAACAAACAGCCCTTTATCTGGCGCCAATCCAAGCATAAGGGCGCCGCTGAATGAGGATTTGGATTCGCCATTTGTGCTTGTATACCTTATCTTATCCTTATTTTTTGAAAAATATCTTAAAATATAGGCGCTTGAAATAATTCCAGCAATCTCCTCAGGGGTTCCTGCATCTCCATCCAGCTCCACATCGCAGTAAGACTTGAACAGGTGCTTTCTCTCGTTGTAAAGCGCATCCAGCCCAAGCTTCTTGAGCTTGACAATCCCCCTTATGTCAATCCTTGTAATCCTCTTCTTTATAGTATCAAGGGATGCATTCAAATAAACCTTGAAGCAGCTCTTAAGGTATCTTTTAGCGCTTTCGGAATAGATTATGCTTCCTCCAGGGGATATGACGGAATTTTGGACCGGCAAAGAGACGATTATCTTTGCTTCCATTTTAATATATTCATCATCTCCGAAATTGTCAAGGTATTTCTGCCTGTTCGGCAGGCTTTTTTCAATCTCTTCATCGCCGTCAAAGAATGAAAAGCCAAGCCTGTCTGCCACTATTCTGCCTATCGTGCTCTTGCCAACATACGGCATCCCTATCATCAAAATCCCCGGAAATTTTGTCTTTGGCATTTTGTTAAAGTTGCTTTATCGAAAAAATAAAATCAACAAAGATTATCAATGAAAAGCTTATTCTGTAGTTGTAGAAGCAGCAGTAAAAACATTTGCATTCAATGGAAATAATACTTGCATATCGAATAAAAAAGCAAAGCCCCTATTTAAAACTTTCTCAAAAAACCTATTCAAAACCCAAACATTTATAAATATTAAACCTAATAATTCTAGAATTATCATTATTTTTATTAAAATTATTACTTTTATTAATATGGAACCCAAGTTCATAGGCAAGGCAAGGCTTACAAAGCAGGGCCAGCTGACTCTTCCGCAGGAGGCGCGGGAAGACTTGAGCATTGATGCAAATTCTGAAGTTTACTGGTACGAATTCAATGACACGCTGGTTTTGGTCAAGGATTTGAAAAGCCCCAGTGAATTAATGAATTTTGTGATGAAAAAAAAGAGGAAAAAATAATGGCAAGCCTACCATTTGCAAGGCCGCTTGGGCTGATAGCATTGGCCGCTGTCGCGGTTTTTATAATGCTTTACCTTAGAAGGCCAAAGCCGCAGGACAAGATTATACCTTCCCTTATGTTCATTATAAAAGACAATAAAAAATCAACGCAATATTCCTTCTTTCAGAAGCTCATGACAAACCTTCTTTTCCTGCTGCAGCTGCTGTCAATTCTTGGGCTTGCACTGGTGGCTGCAGCCCCATTCGCAAAGGTGAAGTATGACGTGACTTTGGAGAATACTGCAATAATTCTTGACGTTAGCGCCTCAATGCAGTCCAAGGAAAACGGAGTTTCAAGATTCGACAGGGCAATCGAAGGCGCAAAGAAATCCGTGAGCGGAAGAAACACAATAATATTGGCGGAAAACATGCCATTAATAGCATTGGAAGACGAAAACAATGAAGTTGCCCTTGATGTACTGTCAAAGATAAGGTCAAAGGCAAGCTCAACAAATTTGGGAGACTCGCTCCTGCTTGCAAAGGATATCCTGGGGGAAAAGCCCGGCAGAATCATAGTATTCAGCGATTTCCTGCCAACAGAAGGGCCTGATATAGAAGTGGTCAAGTCAACTCTTTTGTCAGAGGATAAAATCACTGATTTTGTTGACGTATCAAACAAGGCAAAAAATGTCGGAATAATAAATCTTGAAGTATCCAAATACAACACCAAGGTCTATATCAAGAATTTCAACCCTGAGCCGGCCCAGAGGACAGTCAAGATCATGAAAGATAACAAGGTCATCACGCAGACTAAAGTGACGATAGGCGCAAACTCGGTTGAAAATTTCATTTTTGACACTCCGCCTGGAATTTCAAGAATAGAGCTTGAGCCCAAAGACAGCCTGGAGGCTGATGACACTGCTTATATTGCAACCCCTCAAAAGCTCAAGAATTCTGTTCTTTTGGTCACGAATGAAAAATCCAGCAACCTTGAGCTGGCGCTGCAGTCAGCCAAGGACATACAGCTTGATGTTGTAAACCCGCCGGTGCTAACAATCAACACAAAAAAGGAGAGAATTGAGCCCTACAAGCATGATATAATAATAGTTTATAAGATTAACAATGTCAACAGGAAAGAAGGAATTGTGCCTGGCACATTCAATGACATGGAGGATTATGTCAGCAACGGCGGCAATCTTATAATTTCTGCGCAGGACGACATCAGGGAAATAGACATGAGAAACCTGCCCCCTGTTGATTTGAAAGCCAAGATAGCCAAGCCCACAAAGGCATGCGTGGAAACTATAAATCAGGTGACAAAGCAGTTTGAAAAGGAAAGGTGCTTTGCCGCTGCAGGGGCGTATTTCGGGGCAGAAGCAAAAAAAGCGGCAATAACATTTGCATCTGCCGATGACAAAACACCTCTTGTGGTTTACAGTGAGAAGAATAAGGGGAAAGTGGCATACTATGGCATTTTAGACGAAGCAAGCGATTTCAAGACGCTGCCATCTTACCCAATATTTTGGAGCTCTTTGATAAACTTTATGGTGGGCGCAGAGGACATAAGGGACTTTAATTACAAGACTGGCAGGATATTCACGATCGGCGAGCAGAAAGTTAAAACCCCCTCATCATCATTGACTGCTTCAAAGCTTCTGATGGATGAAGTCGGTATTTATGAGTTCGACAATAAAAAATTTGCATCCAATCTGCTGAATGAGAAAGAGTCCAACATTGTATTGCCGTCAAAAGCCGAGAAGCTGGGGGAAAGGGAAAGGCTGCTGGAGCGGGAAAGCAGCGAGCATGATTTCAACCTTGAGATGCCGCTTCTTTTGATGGCATTTGTGCTTATTATGGCGGAATTTTTCTACATAAAGAGAAGAGGTGACCTATGAGCTTTGTGATGCCGGATTACAGCAGCATATACTGCATTTCAAAATTCTGCGTCAGGTACTCCTATGTTCTTGTAGCCATTATTCCTGTGCTGCTGCTCATTGCTTGGCTTGGAAGAAAAACATTTGTTAAATTCCATAACAGGATGGAGCTTGAAGCATACCTAAAATCCAAAAAAACCGATAGGAAGATAATTCTGGCACTTAGAAGCTTTGCAGTAATGTTCCTGCTGCTGGCCATTGCTTCCCCGTTTGTGCTTGAAAGCAGGACAGTGTCCGGTAATCCAAGGCTGACAATCCTTGTGGACAACTCAAGCTCTATGGCGCTTTACAACCCAAAAATTGCGTATGACCTCTATAAGAAGCTTGAAGGCACTATTCCTGTCAGCATAAGGACAATTGCAAATGGCGAGTCATCTGCAATAGGGAACGGGATCTTGAATAACATTGAGAGAAGCGACAATGTAATGGTTATAACCGATGGGGTAAACAACGAGGGCAAGCTTCTTGGCGATATTATGCTTTTTGCGTCAGGCATAAACTCCTCAGTCAGCACACTGAAAATGGAGTCTGTCAACAATGATGTTGGAGTTACAATTGATGGTCCGCCTGAGCTGATAAAAGACACAGAAGGGGATTTTGTCGTTAAGGTTACTGTGGTTGGAAAGGAAATTCCATACACCCTCCAGGTTGCTTACGATGACACAAATCTGGTTTTTGAGGAGAAAGGCGCATCATCAAAAACCTATGCTTTCTCAAGAAAATTCGGGGAAGGGGAGTACCATAAGCTTACAGCAAGGCTGCTGGATGTCGGAAAGGATGATTACTTCAAGAACAACAATGCCTACTATAAGAGCATAAAGATTGTGCCAAGGCCCAAAGTGCTTTATGTCACTGAAAAAAACTCTCCGCTAGCAAAAGAGCTGGACAAGATATATTCTGTAGACATTAAGCCTTCCTTGCCAAATGACATTTCTGGTTACATGGCAGTAATTTTTAATGATATCAGGGCATCAAAAATAAGCCCTTCCATGGATGAATTAAGCGAATATGTTTCTGATGGCAATGGCCTGCTCTTTATCGGGGGAGAAAATTCCTTTGACAGGGGCGGCTACAAAGGGACTTTGCTGGAAACCCTCCTTCCTGTGAAGATCGGAGCCAGCGAGGAGCAGAACAAAAGCGACATAAACGTAGTCATTGTCATCGACATCTCGCATGGGACAGAAGACTATGTTGCTGTTGAAAAAGCCCTTGCATTAAGCGTTGTGGACAGCTTGAGCGAGAAAAATAATGTAGGTGCAGTCGCATTCAGCTCTCAGGCGTACCAAATAGCTGAGATAAAGCCACTGAAAGAGCATAAAAAAGAGCTCAAGGAAAAAATATCCAGGCTCAAGTTTGACGGGCAGTCATTTTTTAACCTTGGGATAGAAGGGGCTTTCAGGCTTTTGAGCAATGTCGGCGGAAGCAAGAATATAATATTCATAAGTGACGGAAAAACGACATACCAGCAGCTAAGGGAAGACACCCTTAATGTTGTCAGGAGCGTAAATGCCAAAGGTGTTAAGGTTTTTACCGTAGGCGTAGGCACAGATACAGACGAGCTTGCGTCTGCAAACAGCCTTTTTTTGGGTAATATGGCAGTCTTAGGAGATGGCACCTATTACAAAACAGATGCATCAAACAGGCTAAAGATTGAGTTTGGAGACAAAGACGAGTCAAAAGGAGAGGAATTCTACAACACGCTTGTCCCTATCGACACAACGCACTTCATAACGCTGGCTATGGATGAAATGCATGCAACCGTTTCGGGCTACAACTATGCTGTCCCAAAGCCTGCTGCCAGGCTGCTTGTAACAACGCATAAAAACATTCCAATACTTGTTGTATGGCGCTTCGGATTGGGCAGGGTTGTTACCCTCACGACTGATGATGGCCTTAGGTGGGCAGGAGACCTGCTAAACACCAAGAATTCAAAACTCATTACGAAAAGCATAAACTGGGCGATAGGCGACCTGGGCAGGAAAAAATCCTACGACGTGACAATAAGAGATACTGTGATTGGCAAGCAAGTTGCAGTCAACGTGATATCCAAAGAAATGCCGAAATCGGAAGGACTGGCATTTGCAAAAATCGACACTAACCTTTATACCTCAGTTTATTCTCCAGGTGAAACAGGATTCAAGGAAATTCTTGGAGCAACATTCGCAACAAATTACAATGATGAGTATGCTAACCTGGGCATCAATCCGGAATTCACAAACCTTGTTGAAAAGACCGGGGGCAGGATATTTGACACCTCCGACACAAAATCCATAATAGAATTTATAAAGGCAAAATCAAAAAGGATAAAAATAGAGTCAGCCGATTACAGATGGCCATTTGCTATAATTGCAATGCTTTTATTCCTCCTTGAGATAGGGGTAAGGAGATACAGGGAAAATATACAAAAATAATTAAATTAGAAAAAAATTTCACCTTGGGACATGCGAGTGAGCGAGTTCGCAAACGAGCTCACTCGCTCACAAGTCACTGAAATTTTTTTAAACTCCAAAATGGCAATATTCAAAAGAGACGTGAATCTTGGGCTGCTTCTGCTGATAGTTGCAGCGCTTCTGATGTTCAGCGGCTTTACTGTTTATTACCAGACCACTTTCAAGAACCTTTCTGTTACTTACCAGAACCAGCTTAATGAGTTGGACAAGGTAACAAAGGATCTGGATGCGAAAAGGGGCATGCTTAACCAGACAAGCACTCAGCTCCAGCTTAAAAGCCAGCAGGAGCAGGATCTGAGCAAGAAATTTGTGGACACAAAAACCGAAAGGGACCAGCTTGAGTCTGATAAGAAAAGCCTGCAGGTTGAGTTGGCAAGCACAAAAAGCACTTTGGCAAGCACTGTATCAAAGCTGAATGACGTGCAGACCCAGCTGGCAAACACACTGATTGAGCTGCAGAAAAAGACAGTAGACCTAAGCAATGCCTTGGCTGACGTGGCAAAATTCAAGCCATATAAAGACAAGTATGAGTGCGCAAAAAGCAAGCCTGATGCCGAAGAGGGCAGCTGCTGAAATAAAAAACAAGAAAGTCGATTGTCGGAAAAATAAAAAATTATAACAAGAAAACAGAGGCTTTATGCCTCTCCAAGCTTGACGAGTTCTTTTTGGTCAAGCTTTTTCTTGTGAAGAAAAAGGTTGAAATGAAACAATTTTCAGGTGTGGTAAGGGAAATCAACAGAACTTTAAACGAGCTTATACTATTTGATAATCTTGTAAACACCACTTTGGTATTTCTGGCATTTTACCTTATTCTGTCGGTTCTGGACTTTCATCCCATGTATGCATTGATTCCGGCATTGGCTTACCTTGGCTTTTACTCCTACATAAGCTTTAAATCTTACAAGCCAAGCATTGTGGAGAGCAAATACGCCCCATTAAGGGAAAAGTTAAGGACGGCAGCCGATAATGTAGGGATCGAAAACCCGATTGTCGAAGAGCTGACGTATGAGGTTACAAGGGAAATGAAAAATGTGGGCTTGTCAATGTTCATAAACCCAAAAACCCTTTCCTACAAGATATTTGCTGTTATGGTACTCTCATTCCTTATCATTTTTGCAACTACCTTTAATCTCAAGCTTTTGGAATTTGCAAGGCACAGGATTCCGGATATATTTGAAACAAGAAACTTAAGGGGAGTCGGCAACTTCGTTGCAACTCAGCTTAATACCAGCGGCGACATCTACGGCGACGAAGATGTAGCAAAGCTTGGGGACAAGGAGCTTAACATAAGGCTCAAGCCGGTTGACTTCAAGGTTAATGTAAAAGAAGAAGGGGACACACAAAAGCAGAAGTTTGAGACTGTGTTCCCGCAGGAGCTTATTGTCAAGGAGACCGTAGCTTATGAGGAAAACATACCCCAGGAGCAGCAAGAGCTTGTGAAAAACTATTTCAGGAGGTTGGCTGAGGGGTAAATAACATAATTAAATAATGAAAAAGTTTATAATAGTAATCAATAAGATTGCTAAATTTGGCGATTACATTATAAAGCTTGCAGGATACAGATTTGAGAAGAGCGAGAAAAACGAACTGGGCATTAAATATTCATTTGTGTTAATAAAGGGCAGCAAAAGGATTTTGGGCTACGACAACCACGAGAACAAGAGGCCGCACATACATAGGAATGATAAAGAGCATCCATACAATTTTACTGATTTTGAAAAAGCGCTTGATGATTTTTACAAAGACGTTAAGGGAACGCTAAAAAAACAAAAATGATGAAAATGGAAAAGATAAAAATTAAGAAAATAAATGTTGTAATAGAAGGCTTGAACAGCTTTTTCAATAAATCTAAGGGGGAGTTCAAGCAGCTTCAAGAAGGAAGGCTGAAGAATTCAGTTGAAGTTTTGTCTTTGAGCGAAGATGAGTATAGAAATTTGTTTAGCAGGAAAAGAATTGACATAATAAAAGCCCTGAGGCACAGAAAATTTATCTCAATCTACGAGCTTGCCAAGCAGTTGAAAAGGTCATACAAAAATGTGTATGATGATGTAAACCTTTTATTGGAGTTGGGAATCATAGAAAAAGCGGAAGACATGGCAACCCACAGGGATAATTATTATGTTGAATTTGACAAAATAAGCGTAGAAATTCCAGTGACATAAAATACAGATTAAAAACTTTTAATGAAAAAATTTCATTTTCAATGAAATTTTTTCATAATAATTGAGGTGAATTTTAAATGAGAAATTATAAACAGGTTTTTGATGAGATTGTGAAAGAAGCCGGAAAGGTTATAGTGGGCCAGGAGCAGGTTATCGAGCAGATTCTGGTTGCTATCCTGTGCGACGGAAACGCGCTTCTCGAAGGTTATCCGGGATTGGCGAAGACCCTTACAGTTAGGACTCTCTCCCAGCTCATGGACCTTAAGTTCAGCAGGATACAAAACACTCCTGATCTCATGCCGTCTGACATAACAGGCACTTACATCATAGAAGAGACTTCCGGCAAAAGGCAGTTCAAGTTCCAGCCCGGCCCCATATTTGCGAATGTAGTGCTTGCCGACGAAATCAACAGGGCAACGCCAAAGACGCAATCTGCCCTTCTTGAGGCCATGCAGGAGAAGCAGGTTACAGTAGGAACAAACACTTTTAAGCTGGATTTGCCGTTTTTCGTTCTTGCGACACAGAACCCGATTGAGCAAGAGGGAAGCCTGGCGCTAAGCCAATCAGTATTTATTAACGGGCAATTAAAGACTGGCAAGGAATTGCTGGCAATGGCAGAAGGCAAGTGCATTGCCGAGGATGAAAAAGGGATAAAGTTATATGAGATTGGTTCTTGGACTTTTTCTCTGAACGCGTCAGGCAAATTGGAAAGGCAAAAATGCCTGCTCTACACATTGCCATATAACGATGATATTGCGGTAATTACGACAAAGACAGGAAAGAAAATATCTGTCACAAAAAATCATCCATTTTTGGTTAATGATGATGGAATTATAGCCTGGAAAAAGGCTGAGGACTTGACTAAACAAGATTTCCTGGTGAATCCCTCAAGGCTGCCGTCATTCGAGCAAAAGGTTATGCTGCATGAAGATGCGGTAAGCAGGATGCTGTGCAAACCAATTCCAAAAGAGATGCCTTTTGACGAGGATTTTGCTTTCTGGATAGGATTTTTGCTTTCTGATGGCTCAATAGGAACGAAATATGTCGAAGCCGTGCAGAAAAATTATCCAGAAGCGCTTGACAGGTTCGTTGAGATCTCAAAAAAATATGGTTTTTCTCCGCGCGTTTCAGTAAATAGGGGATGCAGATACGCAAGGATCTATTCAAAGCCGCTTGTTGAGTATCTGAACATCCGATTCGGAATAGAGGGGGGAAAGGACAAGGAGATTCCACCGTGGTTTTTGAGCATGCCTGCTGAAATGAACAGGGAATTCCTCAGGACATTTATTTCTCTGGAGTCCTCTATAGAAGACGGCAGGATAACTTTTACCCAAAAGAGCGCAAAGAATATGAGCATTATCTCTTACATGCTTTTGCGCGAAGAGATTGTGTCATGGATAAGGCATGATGGAAAAATCTTCAGAATGAAAATTCAAGGCAAGGATTTCATAACCTTTGTCAAAAATATCGGCTGGGTATCCAAAGAGAAACTCAGCGGCATAAATTTGGAAAGGACCACAAAATCAAGCTTTAGAGTCGTGCCTGTTGACAGAAAAGCAGTGCTGCGGTTGGTGGAAATTCTTGGCTTGAACAGCTTCCATACATTGAAAGGGCGTAAGAGCATAACTTCAAGAGCATGGTATGGAAGCTATAAAGGCGTTAAAGAAGGCGAAACTGTAATGTCTGTAGATGCCTTGAAGAAATTCGCAAGTGACATAAGAAACGAGCTTTCCATAAGAAAAAGTCCGGAATATGCTGCATTAGTGAATACAGAGCAGCGCAAATTTGCCGCAGGCTTTGGAATTCCGATGACAGAAATATCCAGGCAGCTGAATGTTTCACACAATGTCGTGTGGAGAATATATGCTAACGGGGCATCTTCTGCCTCTTCCTCCTCTTCTGCTTCAATGCAGATGAAAGAATTCTTAATTCAGAAGCATGAGGAAGTTGTAAAAGAAGCTGAATCTCTGCTAAATTACTGCGAAGCATTGCTAAGCGAGGATATCTATTACGACAGGATAAAATCAATAGAATATGCCGGCTCTGACGGAATGGCTTTTGGCCTTACAGTGCCTCGACTCCAAAATTACATTGCTGGATTTGGAGGCTGTGGGATAAATCACAACACATATCCTCTTCCAGAAGCGCAGTCCGACAGGTTCCTGCTGAAGATAAAAGTTGCATACCCTACTTACGAGCAGGAGCTCCAGATTACAGACAGGTTCGCTGCAGAGTTCAAAGACACAAGGCTTAAGGTGCTGCTTAACAAGAACCATCTGCTTACATTGCAGGGGCTGACAAGGCAGGTTCCTATTGCCAATGACATCAAGCAGAGGGCTGTGAAAATCATCATGGCGACAAGGGCAAACAAGGAGATCATCCAATATGGGGCTTCTCCAAGGGCTTCAATCGGGCTTATACTGGCATCAAAGGCAAGGGCATTGGTGCAGGGCAGAAACCATGTAAGCAATGATGACCTTAATTTACTTGCTTATCCGATTTTAAGGCACAGGATAATACTGAATTTTGAGGCTGAAAGAAAAGGCATAGCAATTGACGACGCTGTCAAGGCGATATTGGACAAGGTAAAATGATTGACACCTCTTTTCTGGACTCTTTGACAAGATTCAACCTTGTGGTGAACAAAAGGGTTACTTCCAATCTGGCAGGCCCAAGGCGCTCTGTTTCTGCAGGCCATGGCCTGACATTCAAGGATTACAGGATTTATGCCCCAGGAGATGACATAAGGCTCATAGACTGGAAAGTTTTTGCAAGGACAGACAACCTCTACTTGAAAGTCCATGAAGAGGAAAAAAACCTCACAGTCCACATCATACTTGATGCAAGCGCTTCCATGGGCTTCGGGAAGCCGGTCAGCAAGTTCGATTATGCATCCATGATAGGAGTCGGGTTTGCTTATCTTGCGCTTCGCGACAATGAAAGGTTCCAATTTTCAACCTTTGCCGACCAGCTTGAGATTTTCCAGCCAAAAAGGGGAATGTCGCACCTTGCAGCCATGGTTGCGCACTTGAATTCCCTAAAGCCAAAAGGGTACTCCAAGCTCCGCGAAACAATCATGCAATACAAGAAAGTGATTGGCAGCAGGTCAATGCTGCTGCTTGTGTCTGACTTTCTTGTCAACATAGAGGAAATAAGGGAGGCATTTTACCTCCTTGGCGACCACGAGATAAAAGTTGTGCAGGTCCTCGACAGGGCAGAGAAGGAGCTTAAGTTTGAAGGAGACCTGAAGCTTATAGACAGCGAAACAAAGGGAATGCTGAGGACATTTGTCAGCCCAAGGATGAGGGTGGAATACCAGCAGCAGCTTGACGAGCACTGCGCTAAAGTTGAGGAAGTCTGCAACAAGCTGAACATTGATTATAATCTTGTGATAACAGACACGCCTGTATTCGATACTTTCTACAAAATAATTGAGGGCTAAGAGATTTTGCGAAAATCAGGTGCGAAGTGAATAATTACAATTTGTAAAATATCATAAATTTTAATTGGCATTTCCGTATTTATCCCCCAACCTTAAAGCCATATCCATACTTTGGGTTGTTCATGATTAAAATCCTGAGATGCTTTACTCTTTTTTTTATCTCTTCGCCCTTATTGTGCCCAAGCTCAGCGGCTTTCTCATAATTCTTAATGGCATTTTCGTAGTCTTTTTTCCTGTCGAAAACAACTGCAAGATTATAATGCCCGACTGCATTTTTTGGGCTTAGCCTGATTGAAATTTCCAGCATTTTGGCTGCATCTTCAAGATTTCCGCTTTTTTCAAGGACAGCTCCAAGGCTGTTGTATATTGCATGCTTGTTTGGGTTTAGCATCATCGCCTTAACCAAGTTTCTGTATGCTTCCTTGTGCATCCCCTTTTTCATGTAGCATACTCCAAGGCTGTGGTATGCTTCGCTGCTGTTCCTTGCCCTTAATGATTCAGTGTAGTAATTAATGGCGTCGTCATAATTTTTTTGCCTTTCTGATATTACTCCGAGCTCATACAGTGCAAGGCCATGCCCATGGCTTAATTCAACTGCCTTTTTCAGCGATTTTACCGCATCTTCAAGATCGCCATTTTCCTTCTGAAGAACACCAAGCTCATAATATGACGAGGCATCAGGATTTCTCCTGACTTTTTCCATGCAAAGGCCGAGATAGAACCGCCTTTTTTTCTTCACAGCTTCAGGCTCAGCATTTCCATAATGGCTTAGGACAACATTTGCAGCAGAGATCCTTCCATTTTTCCTTTCTATCGAGGGCTCAACAAGCTCGTGTACAGTACCCTCAAACTCAAATCCCTTTTTGTTCCTGAAAAGCCTGGCTATGAACGAGCCGTACCACCCTGCATATGATTTCCCGTCGTTTTTGTGCCCTTCATTGACAAAGCCTGCTATCGAAGCGTCATTTGTGCAGTTTTTCTGGAGGAATAGGAATGCATCATTATTCTTGTCACTTGTCAGTTCCGTTACCATTTTTAGGCTGCCTTTATCCAGCCGCTCATCTGCGTCAAGAACCAGTATCCAGTCTTTTGTCGCATGCCTCAGGCTTTCATTCCTTGCGGCAGAGAAGTCGTCAACCCACTTGAAGTCGAAGACCCGGGCATCGAATTTTTTTGCTATAGCTTTTGTTTTGTCCGTGCTGCCTGTGTCAACTACAATGATTTCGTCGGCAATATCCTTGGCAGAGTTCAGGCAATATTCCAAATTATCCTCCTCATTCTTTGTTATCATGCAGAGTGATATGGATTCTGTGTTTTCTTTCATTTTTTGCCACTAATCAAAATTGTAAACTTTCTTAAGTTTGTTAAGCTCGCTCTTTGTATCTTGGTTGTATTTATATATGCTGTTTACTATAGCGCCTATGACAGCTTCTGCAGTCTTTTGATTCAATCCTTCCGTCATAACGCAATAAAATATCCTCGACTTATCTATGTATAGTATGCCGCAGCTGTGAAGATACCTATCCTGATTTGCATATTTTAATGCAAATTTTTGCGCCACGGTAACGTTTTCCGGCAATTCAGCAATTCTATTGATGTCAAAAACAGTGTCTGTAAGAAGAGATAGTATATATTCAGAATGTTCAGTCTCCAGCACTGTAGAAAGATATAGGCTAGAAAATACATTGTACATGGATTTTGGGGTTACAAGCCCTAATTGCCTGTCCTCGCCCGGAAAGTTATTGCTTGTGCTGTCAGTGCTGTAGTAATCCAAATAGCTCAATAAAAATGACTTATCACTTAAATCAACGTTGCTCGCTATAATCTTAAATGCCGTGTCATCCGATTCCTTAAGCATTTTTTCCATTAATACACCTAAAGGCAATTCCTTTGCATTCGTTTTGTACAGGCTTCCATATGCGCTTGACCTCATTGAATCGTTGATTGGCATAAGCGTATCGAGGCTTAATTCCCCGCGCTCTACTTTTTTCATTATCAGCATTGCATTGTGGACTTTATCAAAGCTGCCGGGAGGATAACCTTTTCTTTCATTAATCCCTATGGAAACCCCATCCCTGAGGCTCCCTATGTAAACAGAAATGTTAAGGCTGTTTTTCTCAATAAAGGATTCTATGCTGTCTTTTAATGGGGCATAGTTAACAATCAAAAAACTCTTAGGCTCTATAATTCCTGCATTGACTCTTGGGGATATCAATGCATAATGGCCAGTACTTATTGTGTTCGCGGGCCTTTTGCTCCAGAATAATGCGCCCGATACCACAACCAGAATCACTAATTCAGATATTGCAATCAATTTCCAGTTTATCTTCATTTTTAATTCAATTGGTTTTTTTTGGTTATATTTAAATAATTTGATAAAAATCAGCCTGCATGGATAAAAAATATTCCATAATCCTATTTGTCGTGCTAATCTCCGCTATAAGCTTTGCACGCAGCTTCCTTGGACTGGTTGGAATAATTCCATGGCATTATGGATATAGCGACATCTTCAACAATGACAGGATTGGCCCAGATGCCTGGAAAATCCCCTATATTGAAAATCCTGTGGAGTATCCTGTGGTGACCGGCTTTTTTATTTATTCTGCGTGGCATATTGGAAAAAACCTTCTTGGCTACGCAATTTATACATGGATACTTTTGACAATAGCCGCTGCTGCAACGGCAGTTTTCCTGTACAAGCTTCTTAAGCTGCTCAATATTGAAGAAAAGAGCATTAAGAATATTTTCTTATATTTTATTTTTGCTCCTTCTCTTTTGTTATTTGGCGTTTATAACTGGGACATGATAGCTGTGATGTTCATGGTCATTTCCATATACTATTATTTCAAAAAGGAATATGTTGTTTCGTCAATCTTTTTGGGCCTGGGATTTAACGCGAAATTATTTCCTGTTCTGGCGCTTCCATTCATGCTGCTTAAGGCAGATTTCAAGGCAAGGGTAAAGATAGTCTTGGCATTTGCAGCTGTGTTTTTGGTTTTAAACATGTACTTCATTTTAAACAGCTTCGATACATGGAAATATATTTACACTTTCCACAGCTCAAGAGCGCCAAATATCGACTCGATTTGGCATTTGATGAATCTTGAGGCGGGCACTATAAATCTATTGTCTTTATTGCTGCTCCTGTTTTCTTATGCGCTGCTTGCATATCACCATAAAAAATACAGCTTAATCAGCCTTAGCTTTGCGTCAATTTTGCTCTTCCTGCTTTTCAGCAAGGTCGTTTCTCCTCAATACTTGCTATGGACTCTTCCATTTTTTGTATTATACAGGCCAATGCCATCTGTCTTCTATCTGCTTGAGTCTATGAACCTTGCAGTATTCTTTTTAACCGTAAGATGGATATTTCTTTCGTCAAAAGCTGCTTTCATACTGGCTCAGGCAGCTGTTTTTTCCAGGACGTTGATTGTTGCCTATATATTATACCTTGTCTTATGCTCCAGAAATAGTAACAATGCTAATAACGATGTTAATAGTAACAATGCTGAAGCTACGTAATGTTAAATTCAACAAAACAAATATAAACCCGTATAAAATATTGTTCTCAATTGTTTATTTTCATATATAAACCTAAATGATATATCCTATAACATATATATTAAAAATGATAATAATACCAAAAGCTTTAAATATGGATATTGATAGTAGGTATTACAAGAACACTTTATAAGAGGTGTTCCTATAGTAAGTATAATATTCATTAAATATTATACAATAAAAAAAACAACAACACTTGGAGGTGTTTGTAAGATGAGATTTCAAAAAGCTATAAAGAGGATGATTGCATTAGGCACAGGAGCAATTATGTTAAGTTCAATGGCCGGTGCAGCAGTTGATTTGGCTAATTACCCGATGCCATTCGTAAAGGATGGTAAATTCAGCGGCGTTCTGATTGTAGGCGACAAGGCAGCATCAGCCGACGTTATAGGTGTTTCTGACATAATTTCTAGCTTGCAGTTCGCTGCTTCAAAAAAAGTGGCAACTACAGCACCAGGCACAACCACAGTCGAAGGAGATGCATGGCAAGTAGCAACATCCAACCACCTGGAATTAAGTGAGGATGGCAATTCAAACGACCATGTGGAGACTTTGAGAAACATAACCTCATACATCGACAAGAATAACCTGAAGGCTTTGGCATCAGGCTCTGCAACAAACAGCAAGGCAACGTCTCCATACAACCAATACTTTTATCTATTGGGTCCTGGAGCAGAGACTGCATTAAATACAGGGTATGTCATCTATACAGAAGATGATGCAGATGTTACAGCAGATTTCCTGTATTTTAAGTCAGGAAAGGAAATCGGAAGGTACCTAATTGAATTCACTACCTCACTAGAAAGTGACGTTGATGACTCAGCTGGATCATCATCAGCAACAGGATTATTCCTGACAGATTTCGAGAATGTTGATTTGACAATGTTCGGCAAGAAATATTCAATTGTTGCAGCAAAAAGGCTAACCACAAATGGACAGGAAGTTGAGTTAACCATGATGGGTGGCTCTGGAAAAGACACTTTGCTTGAAAAGGCAACAAAAACATATGATGTCAGTGGCAAGCCATATGAAGTGACATTAACCTATGTTGGCACTGACGGTGCGCAGTTTACCATAAACGGCCAAAACACAAGAAAGTTGGCAAAAGGAGACACTGACAAGTTATCTGATGGGACTACTGTTGGAGTATCTGAAATTTTGTTTCAGAACTTTGCAGGTGGTATCCATAGTGCAACATTCTATATCGGAGCCAACAAGCTTGTGCTTAAAGATACAGCAATAACAGACACAGGATCAAGCAATCAGCTTAAGGTTGACGACAACACAATTGATGACGCGCAAGTCATTATAGAAGGTACGAACTCAAGTAGCACCTTTAAGATAAACAGGATACACGTCAATATGACTGCTGACGACAACTTTTTCGTACCAGCAGGTGGCAAATTGAGCGAAGCCATCAAGAAAGAAGGCGGAACAAGCGCAGAGCCACAAGTCCTGTTTACACAGAATTGGGATATAGAGTACCGCGGACTGAAAAATGTCAACACTGAAAAAATCAGGGTTAAGACAAGCGGCTCAAGCCAATACAACCTTGAGTTTGTTGATGGTGATGGCTACAAAGTTGATGTGCCAATTGCAAAGGCGCAGGCAGCAAGCAGCTTGATTTTTGGTGACCAGGGGAAAGAATTCATTAACGTTGAGAACCAGTCAATCACCAGAGATGACTACTTTGTTGTAACAGATGGCTCAAGAAAGAGAGGAGAAAGAAAATCCTACGTCTTGCAGTACAAAGGTGCAGACAAAGTAACAGCTGACAATCCAGTGTTAAAATTTAGAAAGCTGGGAGAAGACAAGACCATCGAGCAAACATTTTCAGCAGGAACTACAGATACACCGGTAATAGCAACGTTGAAGATAGGCGGTGCTGATTTTAGAGTATATAACACATCCAGTATTGCTGTGAGTGACTTCAACTTAAGGGTGGACATGGATGCAAGCGGTGCGCTTTCAGGCATCAACGACTCTCACGTCAACATTACAACAAGGTATGGCGCTGAGATTGGATTGCGGAACACAACCATTGATGGATTGGGATGGGGCACAGGAGCAGTAATGCTAACTGTAAAAACTCCAGACGAAGCTCGAGATGGAAGTTCAAAAGACTCGGTAGAGAATATACAGGCAAAAGATTATGCCATCAACATAACTGCCGATTCAAGCACAAAAGTAACATTTGTCGTGCTAAGTGGGCAAACATCCGGTCAGAATGGTGACAGGATAGCTGAAAGGACACCTGATGGAAAGACAAACATACAGTATGGCTACACAAGCTATGGTGCGTTTGTTACAAGGGAGACTCCAACAAGCGATCCTCCAACATTAAGTATAGACTACCCAGAGTCGCAAAGATATGCACAGGTATATATTGCTGCTAAGGGAGCTTCATTTAGCGAGTCTGGCGCTACAACCTCAGAGGCAGTGACTGTCCAAAGGATTCAGGTAGGAGCTGCAAAGCTTGCCTCAGAAGTGGCTGATGTAAAAGCTCAAAATTCAATCTTAGTAGGAGGTCCATGCGCAAACAAGGCAGCTGCAACGGTCTTAGGAGACCCAGTTGACTGCACAGAAGGATTTGAGCCAGGAGTAGGCAGGATTGAGCTGTTTGAGCATGCCAACGGCAATGTAGCAATGCTAGTAGCAGGCTATGGCGCAGTTGACACAAGAAACGCAGCAGCAGTAGTTGCTAACTATGCTGACTACAAAGGCCAGCTAAAAGGCGCTAAGGTTAAGGTTACCAAAGGAGTTGGTAATGTATTAACTGTAGCTTAAGGGCTTAAAACCCTTTATTTTTTTCTTCTTATTTTTCTCTTATTTTATCAGGAATTTGATTATTCAATAGTTCTATAATAACTCTCCAAGAAAAATATTATGCTTTGTCCTTTTAATCTTTAGCTTTACTTTTGAGCCTTCTTCTTTGTAACAGTCTGGTACAGAAATAAGACGGTTCTTGGCTACTGCCAGCATTTCATTGCCTATCCTGCCCGGCAATACGATCTCTGCTTCAATAATTTGGCCCTTTTTGAATGGTTTTGGCAGCTCAGGAAGCTCTTCAACCTTAAAAGCGCTTTTGCCAAAAATCAGCTTTATATTGTGCTCCTGCTCAATAAGCTTCATTTTACTATAGAATTCTTCCATAGGCGCTTCCTTAGCTGGATTTCTGCCAAATCTGTAGTTCAGCATATTCTGGATTCCTATTGGCGGGCAATTCTTGCCTGCGCCTATCTCGTTAGCAAACTTGGCCAGTTTAGGCAGCTCTTCATCATTATATCCCGGCATCCAGACAGGAACTATTATCAAGTCAAGGCTTGTTTTAGGTATGTATCTGGCTATTTCAAGCACTTTATCAAGATTGTATGGGTGCCCTGCCAAATGGCTTGCTTTTGCCGGATCAAGGGCATGGAGCGACAGGTTTATTCTTGTCAATCCTGCTTCTGCAAGTTCGTCCACGTATTTTCTGCTGAGCAACAGCCCATTAGTGTCAATTGAGCTTGTCTTAACACCTTTTATTGACATCAACCCTTTCACCAGCCCAACCATGTCTGCATACAGGGTCGGCTCTCCCTGCGCATTGATGTGGGCATCTATATTGATGCTTTTTTTGAACTCTGCCATATTCCTAAATTCATTAACCAGGTAATCTTTCTCGACGACAAAATCAGCCTTTCTTCCTGAATAAGGGCCTTCATCAACCGAACAGAAAATGCAGCTTATGTTGCAGCTGGTTATCGGCTTGACTTCTATTATATTTGTGCCCCTGTCCACCAGCCCAAAATAATTGGTGCCTATCAGCGGTATTCCTGAAGACTGGTGTATATAGACTGTTTTCTTGTTATTCATCCTGTTTTTGAGGCTTTTGAATGCGCTGAAAAGCAGGAATTCCATTTTTCTCCTTGCGCTTTGCTCAGAAACCCCTTTAAAGTCAATGACATTCCCTTTAAGCTCAAACGGCGCGATTTTCAACAGCTTTTCCTCTTCCAAGTAGGAATAAAAAAGCCGCAGAAAGTTCAGCCTTACCATTCCATTGTCCTTTTCAAAAGTCAGGTCTTTATAGGTTAATTCTGCCACAAGCCTATAGCATGAAATCCAGTTTTAAAAATGTATCTGAACCCTGTGGCCCAGTAGAAAATCTCTAGTTAATGAAAATGTATTTAAATCCATAGAAATACTTCAATGCCAAGGGTGGGTAAATTGCAGGAAATTGTCATAACTTACGAAACCTTGTTCGAGCTTCTCAATAGGGAAAGAGAAAGATCTGATTTGCAGAAGCTGGAGCCTACTTTTTTTAGCGACACCATCAGCTACATCAAGGACAAGAGAAAGATACTCGAGGCAAAAAGCGACTCTGTTTTCGCCGTGGAGGAAATCAAGAAGACAGAAAGGCAGCTTGAGAACATACATAAGATACTGAAGGAATTATACGAGCGCAGGGAAAAAAAGATTATCACTATGGCGCTTGACAAAAGCAGGACAGGATCAGGCATGATAGACACAACTGCGCTCCTAAAGGAGGAAAAGGTTTTTTTCGATGCCTTGGCTTCCATACTTGACACATACAGAAATGAAATACTTCATACACTCCTCAATGAGAAGCTTCCTTTCATGCAGGCGCTGGAGGATAAAAAGGGCACATTTCGCGAAGCGGTAAAGCCTTCCGGGCATTTCCAGAGCGCATCATCTTTAATAAAGCCCACAAAACTGGCAAGATTCCTGAGCTATGTGCCTAAATTTGTCGGGCCCGAGCTTGAGGAATACGGCCCATACAATGAGGAAGACATTGCAAGCCTGCCTACAGAGATTGCAGATGTGCTTATAAACAGGGGGAAAGCAGAGGAAATCAAGGAAGAGGGCTAAGTCAAGTACTGTGTGTTGTGGTGGTAAAACCACAACCCAAAGAAAGCCTTAGCACTCTCTAAGGCTTGGAATGTTCCGAACCACCTCACTCTTCTCTTGATTTCCTTGTTGATCCTTTCTATAAATGCATTC
>JACOUX010000007.1 GCA_016177615.1 Candidatus Woesearchaeota archaeon
GGGCGAAGATTGTAAAAGGTTGAATATTCACAATAATGTATCAAATCTTGAAACTGCGTAATACAGGATTTAGAAAATATGCCTTATATTTAATCTTATTACTATTCTTAATGATATCTTTATCATCTGTTTCTAATGGTGCGTTATCGTGCAATATTACCAAATCTTGTACTGGTACAAAGGTTTTGGGAATTAGCGACCTTACAAATGCTCATGCAGAGATCTTTTCCTTTAACAACTATCCTTATAGTATATGTTGCAAAGATACACTTGGGTACCCAATAGATAATCAGGATACGGGTAAATACATATCCTTCCTTAAATTATCATCCAAAACAGATGCCCATGTTGAACAAAGCAGCAGCAATGACTATAACTTCAATGCACATATTTCGTCTCCGTTCTATGAAATTAAATGCAACTATGCTCAAAGTTGTAATGGTTATGACACATGCTTAGTATCTATAAGTGGCGCTACAGACGCCCATATCAGTGTGTGTGACTATTACCCTATAAATATTTGTTGCACAACTCAATGTGCAAGTATCGAAACAAACTGCATTGACGGCTTGGATAATGATTGCGATGGCTTAAAAGACTGCGCTGATTCAGATTGCGACGGCTCAATTGCCGGCACCGCAAGGGCGCAGGACACTAACCTGCCGATTGAATCTGTGGATGTAAGCACAAAAAAAGATTTGACTGTTATGAAATCCTCAACGACAAACCAGCAAGGAGTTTATAGCATAAACCAAATAAACTGTGGGAATTACACTTTAACTACATCCCACACGGATTATGCACCTTCCTTTAAATCAGCTCAGGTATTGCCGAATCAGCAGCTGACAGCAGACTTTAGCCTTGTGCTAGGCACTTCATGCGAGGCTGACTGCACTTTCATAGCAGACAACATAGTGCATGCATGCAAGCCTGTCAAGCTTGTTGTTGCAGTATGCGGATAATTGGAGGGTGTTAGTAACTATTATGATTATTACTGTTTGATAATAAAAAAACAAAAAATATATAAATGAAAAACGGATATTGTCAAAAATGGCTTCACTAAAAGATAAAATTAGTACAGAGATGAAGAGAAGAGAATTTCTGAAAATATTCTCTTCATTGGTTGCGTCGCCTTTAATTACCTCCCATAGTTTTTCAGAGCAATCTCTTAGTGGAGGCGAAAGGGAGATTTATGGGTATAATCTTGCGTCGCTAAATTACGATTTAAATACCCCTTTGGAGGAACTAACCAAAGATATAAGGTTAGGAGAGGCTCATTGGCCATTGATAATAAAATGGATGAATCCAAGGATTAAAGACTATAGTTTGGAGTATATCATTACTGGCAGAAATAGTGGCCAATCTGCACGAATTCCAGCCGGAAACAATACAACATTCTCGCCTACATCCTATGGTCTAGGACCAGATATTTATGATGTGGATCTGATAGCTACAAATCCACGTACAAATAGAATTTACAGGCAGACATTTTTATGGCATTTTAGCGCTTATGGCACTCCAGCTGTCCCACAATTTAAATATGGGGTAAACCATGCGTTTACTGACACAATTGAGCGTGACAATATGGGAAGACTAGTTGAGCATATGATAGATATAGGCGCTGATGCATTAAGATTGGATTTTACATGGACGAATATAGAGCCAAATGAAGGACAATTTACATTTCAAGCATATGACAATGTAGTTTCACTATTAGACTCAGCGGGGGTTAGAATACTACCTGTCCTAACCTATGGCAACCCATGGAGCAACACCGTAAATGACGCAAAACGTCTGCCAGACGATATTTTTTATTACCAAAGGTATGCTGCAGAAACAGTTAAGCATTTTCGAGATTTTAAATTCAAAATCCCCATGTGGCAGCTTTGGAATGAGCCGAACGTTCCTGTACATTGGAAGCCGAAGCCTGATCCATTGGAATATTCTACCATTTTGCACGCTGGGTTTATAGGTATAAAATATGAGGATCCTGGGGCAGTGGTTGTATTGAGCGGTCTGTCAGGCAATGGGATGGAGCCTAATCGCCACGACCTAGTTCCACCCGAATCAAGGGTGCCTGCCAATTTTATAGAGGACATTTATAAGCTTGGCATGAGCAGGTATTTTGATGTTGTTGCTGTTCACCCATATACAAATCCGGTTGCTGAAGACGAGCGTATAGGTCGCTTGATGGGAAGAATATTTCAAACTTATGACGTTATGCGTAGCTATGGCGATGGTGATAAGCCAATTTGGCTAACCGAGATGGGATGGCCTGAGCTTTGGTACAGCAACCAGGATGTTTTAGCTGAATGGCTTAGAACAGTTTATTCGCTGCAAAATCGTGGATATATTTTTGATAAAATGCCGGTTTTTTGGTACACTCTAAGAGATATTATTAATCCGCTCCCAACATCCGACGATAGAAAGTTTGGACTATTGAGGGCTGATTATTCGAAAACTGAATCCTATAATGCTTACAAAGAAGTGGCAGGAAGCGCAAAAAAAGGCAAATGAATCTGCTCAAAAAAATAAAAAGAGGTTGTATATGCTATATTTTGATTATAGCCCTATTTAGCTACTTTGCCTCAGCTTCAGGCTGGAATGCTTCAAAGCCTTCGCATGAAACCCTTTATACTGATACAATCACGGGAAAATCAGGCTCTTTAGTAAGTGTTCAAGATGATTTTGAGCTCTCAAAAAACAATGAGGTTTTTATTAACATTAAAAATACAGAAGCTAATGGAAGGCAATGGGCTCTAGTATCTGCTGGTTCTTTAGGCGGCATAGGGTTAGGCAAATTTTCCATATACGACAAAACTGCAGGACTAAGCAGAGTATCAATAGACTCAAGCGGAAATGTAGGTATTGGCACAACAAATCCGGCAAGAAGATTGCATGTTGTTGGGGGACCATTAGACAACTACCAGCTAAGACTGGAATCTGTCCTGGGTAAAGGAACTGTAATCGAATTCTACCAGGGCACAATTAGCAGGGGATTAGTAACTGCGGGAACACATGGCGTATCAATTTTCAATGGTAATATAAATCCATTTCAGGGTATACATCTTCTTCAAGACACTGGGTATGTAGGCATAGGAAACGCTTTTCCGCGTGCGAAATTAGATGTGAGCGGAAGCGGGGCAAAGCAATGTTGTGCTCCTATTATTCCTACTGTATCACTAGCAGAAGCGTCAAATACCGCTAATAGGCAATCTTGGCTCCAGTTTCACAATGAAGGAGAGGCAGAGGCATACCTACGCTTAGCTGGAGGTGGCCCTGTTGGAAGCGGACGTGATGGCCAACATCGTCTAGAAATCGGAGATAGCCAAAATGCGGGAACCAGTCTTACTGTAACAGGAAAGTTAGGGGTAGGCACTACCAGCCCCCAAGAGAAAGTAGAAATAAGGCAAGGTTTTGGGGACTGGATAGGTTTAAGGGCAGCTCAGAATAATAATCTTTGGCATATTCATAATCCAAAAGATGGCGACAGATTAGAGATAGGCAGGGATAATAATTGGGGATTGTTAGTAATAACAAATCAGAATAATGTAGGCATCGGCACAATAAACCCTGCTTATAAATTAGATGTTGCAGGGTCAATAAGATCAAGTGTAGGCGGCTTTGTTTTTCCAGATGGAACTGTGCAGACAACAGCTGTAGGTTCCAATAACAATTTAAGAAGTGGCGGTATAGGGATATCTGATATCTCATTAAAGAAGAATATTAAACCAATTACAAATGCTTCAGATAAACTAATGAAATTGGAAGGAGTGTATTATGAATTTAAGATTGATAATAAATCAAGTATTGGCTTTATCGCTCAAGATTTTGAAAAAGTACTTCCAGAGCTGGTCTATAACGATCCTCAAACCGGACTAAAATATATTGACTATGGCAGGACAGTTGCAATATTGACCGAAGCAATCAAAGAGCAGCGAACTATGATAGATGAGATGGGAGGAAAGATAGATAACTTAAATTATAAACTTAACAGGACATTGATAAGGTAAACAAAAGGTTTTAAATATTGGGTAATTCTAATTGTATTAAGGGCCTGTGATGTAATGGACAGCATAATCGGCTTCGGATAATGAAAAGGTGAAACCGGTTCGTCTGGGTTCGAATTGCGGCAAGTGAGTGTGCTTGGCGCACGCATCTCCCAGCAGGCTCATCCTTTTTCTTTTTCTTCTCAAAACCTTTATATAAATGATTCTCTATTAAGCTCTCAATGAACCACCCAATCGTCGAGAAAATCCTGAAAGATGGCATAAATTCCGTAAATCTCTCTATGCTTGATGAAGCAACTAAAAAGAAAATTCTCGGGGATGTGGGGGATAAGCTCTTCAGGCAGCACAGATTCATTGAGGCCATTGACATCATCGCAAGAGCCAATGATGCTGAAAAGCTCATAAAGCTCGGAGACCTTTTCCTACTGGACAATAAAGGAGAGCTTGCAGCGCTCTGCTTCATTCCAACAAAAGACAAGCAAAGGCTGAACAGCGCTGCTGCAAAATGCGTCGAGGCGCAGAACTACAAGCTGGCGGCAATGGCATATGAAGCGGCAGAAAATGTGCAGATGGCTTCTTTCATGAAAGAGAATTTTGCAGGAGGCTAAATGGCTTTGCAGAAGAGGTGGGGTTTTGGGTTAGGAACAATATTTAGCCTTATACTTGCTTATTTCGTCTACCTCTATTCAAAAAAAGAAGGCTGGGCATTGCTGGCCTTTGCATCAAAATGGTACTTGATAATCGTCGGGATAATAATTACGCTGCCATTGGCCATAGTCCTTGCTGTGCTCTTGTTTTCATTAGCTCTATTATTGCTTGCTTCCGTCAAGCTTAAGAGCGCGGAGAAAAAATATAAAAAGCAAAAAGACAAGTATATAGATGCAGAATTCAGGATAAAGGACTAAAAAATGATCAACAGCAAGACAAAGCGGCTGGCTTTAGCATTGATTTTGGCATTTGCACTTGCCGGAGGGCTGCTCTATTACATCAATTATAACCTCAGCATCATACGACTGGATTTTGACAACAGGATAAAGATTTTGGACGAGCAGACCAACAGGAAAGTTGAGATTCTTCAGTCAAGAATACATGCATTGGGCCAGAACATTTCAGCCCAGATTGATACAGTAAGCGCCAGCCTTCAGGATTTCAGGAAGCAGAATGAGAAGGAAATAAACACCTTGTCAAGCCTTGTTGACCAAATAGAGCAGCAGAGCAACATACAGCTTAATGAGCTAAAGACCGAGCTCAAGAACATCAGGATAAAAAGCGCGGATTTCTCTGCTGTTGTAGATGATGTCCTAAAGTCAGTTGTCAGCGTAAGCACCAACTTGGGCCAAGGAAGTGGAGTAATTATTGATTCAAAGGGCTATATTGTAACTAATGTCCATGTAATAAGCGGGGCATCAAAGGTAAGAATAATAACTTACTCTGGAAGCACTTACAATATCAATACTCTGGTTGGATATGATTCCGATGCCGATATCGCAGTCTTAAAAGTGGATGTTTCAGGGCTGGACTCTCTGCCTTTTGGGGACTCAGACAACCTCAAGGTTGGGGAAAAAGTTATAGCAGCAGGCAACCCTGCGGGCCTTTCATTCACGGTTACCGAAGGCATAGTAAGCGCCTTCAGGACGCAAAATGGGGTAAAATACGTGCAGACAGATGTTCCTATCAATCCTGGCAATTCAGGCGGGCCGTTGATTAACACCAAGGGAGAGATTGTAGGCATAAACAACTTCAAGATTGGCGGGTTTGAAAGCCTTGGGTTCGCAATTTCATCCAATGACGCCAGGAAAGTGGCCCATGGGATAATTGAAGCGTATGAAGCCAGCCAAAATCAATAAATTTAAATATAAAAAAATTTTCAATCTCTAAGATTGAAAATTTTTTATAAGAAGATGGCTCCAAAAAAAGAGGTTGAAAAGGCCCGGTTCCCGGAATGGTTTTACTATATTTCCATACTGGCGGCATTCCTTTTCACTATGTACATTTCGATTTATTCCACAATACATTTTGAAAGCATAAGATACATGAATATTGTTGTTGTGTTCATTTTTACGTCGCTGGTTTCCTTCTTCCTGATCTCAGCTGTTTATTTCCACACGGAAAAGCTAGGCTATCATGTTTTGGCTCCGGTAGCTTATTTTACAGGAATGACTTCCCTGAT
Organism: Candidatus Woesearchaeota archaeon; assembly: GCA_016177615.1. GTDB lineage: Archaea > Nanobdellota > Nanobdellia > Woesearchaeales > GW2011-AR4. The sequence continues at coordinate 6,181 of JACOUX010000007.1, forward strand.
ATTCTATAGCTACAAGGCAGTTGACGCATCCAACATAGTCAGGTACTCCATAATATACACCATAATAGTGGTGGGAATTTCGCTGTTTATCCTGTTAAGCTCAAAAAGCCCGAAACAGCCAATCTTCGGAAAAAAGAGAAATGGAAAACGTGCTTGAAGCTTTCATCACATTGTTTGTAATAATGGACCCTGTCGGCAACCTGCCTATTTTTACAAGCATGACAAAGGGCATGCCTGCCATTGAAGTCAAAAGAAATGTCAACAGGTCTGTGTTTGTTGCCGGAATCCTCCTTTTTGTTTTCCTGTTTCTTGGCATCCGCATATTTGATTTTTTTAACATAGACCTTAACAGCTTCCAGATTGCCGGAGGCATTGTGCTCCTGGTGCTCGGAATAATGTACGTTCTTGGAATCCAATATCATTTCTCAAAGAAAGCAGGCAATGACCTGAGCGTTCCGTTTGGAACCCCGCTCCTCACAGGGCCAGGGGTAATTACAACGGCGATAATCCTTGTAAAAGAGCACGGCCCATATATTTCTGCGGCGGCTGCATTTCTGACATTGCTGGCGACATGGCTGATTCTGACAAACGGCTACAGGCTTTATAAAATCCTTGGAGAGCAGTGGACAAATGTGATATCAAGGGTGATGGGGATAATACTTGCTGCAGTGGCTGTCGAGTTTATTGCAAAAGGGATTATTAGCATTGTGCATTCTACTCTCTAATGCGAAAGCTTTACTTACATCCTAAAACCACTTTGACATAATGGACAAGTTTTGCCATGTCATTAAACCCAAATGCATTGTTCTTAGAAAATAGATTTTGAAATCCTAAATCCCTTGCAGCGTAAAGCATACTAACATTATTTGAGACTAAACAGACGTTGCCTTGGTTCCCTCCCTGAGATGTCCTGACTCTCACGGCCAAATCTATTCCATTGATATTCCTAATATCATTTTCCCTGAACATGAGAGCAGGATTTATGATGTACGCCGAGAATGGCACAGAACCAAGCTGGTCAGGAGCATCTGAGTATCTGCCTTGAATTTTTGCGCGAACTATCTCATCGAGTTTCAATTCTTCCAAATCAGTAATATAAAACAAAGTATCAGGATCAGCATCAGCAACAAAAATTCTTGTTTTGTGGCTCCACATTGCCCGTCCGCTGTCCTGCACAACAAAATCAACTGACATATTCCAGATTAATGCTGATTCATTTTAAAACCTTTTTACTTTTTCAATCACAACCTTTAATTATTTGTAACATCCCCAGCTTTTATTTATGCCTGGGGCTGTAGTACAGCTAGGTAGTATCCGGGGTTCGGGCAACAATTCTGTTCGAAACGCCTCGTGACCGGAGTTCGAATTGTGGAAAGCGAGCGTGCTTTCCGCACGCATCTCTCCGCAGCCCCATAAGATTTTAAGAATAAATTTAAATAACTGGGAATATAGCCTCAGCTAAATAATATTTTATTACTGACAATTTTCAATAAGCTTATAAATAAAAATTACTTCTAAATTAACCATGAAATCCCTAATCAGCTCAATCAAAGACGGCTATTCCCCTCTTGGAATGAGAAACTTTCGCATTTACGTTAGCGGCCAAGCCCTTTCGATGGTTGGGACTTGGATGCAGATGACTGCCCAATCCTGGGTTGTCTGGGAACTAACGCATTCTGAATTAAAGCTTGGGATTGTTGCAATGCTCGGATTCATTCCTTTTGTCATATTGGGACCGTGGTCAGGAGTTTGGGCAGATATTGTTAACAGGAGAAAACTGCTGATAGGGACGCAGGTTGCTGCAATGATTCTGGCAATAATATTTGCTGTTCTTGTGCAAACGCACTCGATCCAGATATGGCATATCTATCTTTTGTCAATTTTGCTCGGAATAGTAAACACATTAGACATGCCTGCGCAGTCTGCCTTCATAGGCGATTTATCGGGAATGGAGCATATAAGAAAAGCAGTTGCGGTCAATTCGACGCTTGTGCAGATAAGCAGGATGCTTGGGCCTGCGCTTGCAGGGTGGGTTATTGCAGCAGTTGGGGTGGCTCCTGCGTTCTGGCTCAATGCATTGAGCTTTGTAGCTGTTATCCTTAGCCTTGTTGCAATAAGCTCGAATCAGGAAGTTCATAAGAGAAGCGGAAGCCACCTTAATGAGTTCTGGGACGGGATGAAATTCATCTACAGCCAGCCAAGGATATTGGATTTGATGCTTTTGACTTTGCTGCTGACTTTTTTTGCATTTTCAGCAGTCCAGATAATGCCGGCAGTTGCAACAGATGTGCTTCACGGCGATGCAAGAGTTTTAGGAAACCTGCTTGGCGCAGCAGGCGCAGGAGCATTGCTTGGCTCAATGGTCATCATGCCGCTTACAGCCAAAATAAAAAAAATAGGGCTATTGGCGGCTATAGCAACAGCGTGGACAGGATTGTGGTTTGTGGTATTCGCTTTTTCAAGAAATGCATACACTTCTATGTTATTTTTATTCCTGTCCAATCTTCTTGCGCCTTTGATTTTTATCACAACCAGCGCTGTGATGCAGTCCAGCGCCCCTCCAAACATGCGCGCGAGGCTCATGAGCGCTTTGCTGATGATAATGTTTGGCATCCAGCCTTTTGCCTCGATATTTATAGGATTCAGCGCCAGCAGGCTTGGCTCGCCTCTTGCAATAATGATAAATGGCGCTTTGATGGTAGCTGGAACAGCGGCAATCCTGGTTTTTAGGCCCAAACTTAGAAGGTGGGAAGTTGAAGTTAAAACTGTGAGTAAACATTCTTGACGAAAATTTATTTAAAAATGATAAGACTATCAGAATTGGAAGCAAAAATTGAAGGGCAGGCTCCTAAAAAAAGTGCTGCAAGGCAGATTAGTGATTTCTACTTTGAGCCAAAATCATTCGAAAAGAACGGGAAATTGTACGAGCAGCTTGGGGTTAAGCAATTTAAGAAAAAATTGATACAGGCTTTAGATATAATCCATGGCAAGGAAAATAATTATTACAGGAGAAGATATAATGAAGTAAGGTCAAAACCAACATTGCTCAGCCTTTCAGGAGGAATGCGGTGCGCAGAATTGCTTCATTTGGCATTGGAGTTCGTGTTTGCATATGCGGCCCTGGATTATGCCGATAAGGGCGATTATTTTTATGCATCTTTAAGCGGCGCAGCCGGAATTGTCAACACATACCTCCTTATTTTGCAGAGATACAACAGATTCAGAGTTTATGATTTGATTGACAAAATGAAACAAATAGAAAGGTGAAATAATGGTACAAAATTATCAATTTCATACTGACCTTTATGCATTATTTAAACCATTTAGAGATGATTTAAACACCCATTTGCTGAGCTGACTGAAGCACGGAAGGTAAGGTTTATCCATGAATATTTTGCTCTTGAGGTATATACGCCTGAGCTTGCCAAATCAATATTGGATGATAAACAATGTTTGGGTATAATAAGAAATGCTTACGCAAGCGCACATATGACTGCTTTCAAAAGAGACAAACAGCATCAATTCATACATGACTTGGAAGCAAGAGTCGAGCAGCTAGACAAACAGTAATCAATCAAAACTTTTAAATAACATAACAAAAGAATCATTCAGAATGGACCAAAAAGAAGAGCTTGGGCTGACTGTAAAAAAATCAGAGGACTTTAATGAGTGGTACAACCAAATCGTTTTGAAATCAGACATGATAGACTACAGCCAGGTTTCAGGCTGCATCATCTTCAAGCCGAACTCTTACGCTATTTGGGAAAAGGTTCAGAGGGTATTTGACGACAAGATAAAAAGGTCAGGCCACAAGAACTGCTATTTCCCCATGTTTATTCCGGAAAGCCTGCTGAAAAAGGAAGCTAGGCATTTTGAAGGATTCACTCCAGAAGTTGCATGGGTCACAAAAGGCGGAAATTCGGAATTAAGCGAAAAGCTTGCAATAAGGCCCACTTCTGAAACAGTAATGATGGAAAGCTACGCCAAATGGATAAGGTCTTGGAGAGACCTGCCTTTATTGCTCAACCAGTGGAATTCAGTTGTGAGATGGGAGTTCAAGCACGCAAAGCCATTTTTGAGGACAAGGGAATTTTTGTGGCAGGAAGGCCATACTGCACATGCAACAAAGGAAGATGCTGAAAAGGAAGTCATGCAGCAATTGTTCGAGTATGTTGATTTGATTGAGAATTATATGGCTATCCCTGTTCTTGCTGGGAAAAAAACAGATAAGGAGAAGTTTGCAGGCGCTGACTTTACGACAACAGTTGAAGCCTTTATGCCTGACGGAAAGGCATTGCAGATGGGCACATCCCATATGCTTGGCCAGAATTTCTCAAAGCCTTTTGGAATAAAATTTCTTGATAAAGATGAGGAAGAGAAATTTGTATGGACAACATCATGGGGATTAAGCACAAGGACGCTTGGAGCAATTGTCATGGCTCATGGAGATGACAAAGGGCTTGTACTGCCGCCAAGGATAGCTCCTCTGCAGATTGTGATTGTCCCAATAGTTTTCAGGGAAAACAAGGATGCAATTACAGCAAAGGCCAAAGAGATTGCAAAGAAATTAAGAGCCCATAATTTCTCAGTTGAGCTTGACGACAGGGACGGCTATACACCCGGGTGGAAATTCAATGAATGGGAGCTGAAAGGAGTGCCTTTAAGGCTTGAAATTGGTCCAAAGGATTTGGAAGCAAGCCAGGTTGTAGCTGTCAGAAGGGACACAAATGAAAAGGCCGCAGTAAAAATAGCAGAGCTTGAGAAAAAAGCGGAGCAGATGCTAAATGACATACAGGATAATTTATTCAAAAAATCAAAGGAGCATTTAGCCGGAAGCATAGTAGAAGCCCACACTTTCAACGATTTTTTGAGCATAATTAAAAATAAAAAAATGCCAAAAGCGTTGTTCTGCGGCGAGGTCGAGTGTGAAGATAATATCAAAGACAAATCAGAAGGGGCAACCTGCAGGTGCATTCCCTTTGAGCAGAAGCCCGCAAAAGGAAAATGCGTGCAGTGCGGGAAGGAAGCGAAATTCTGGGCTGTGTTTGGGAAGGGGTATTGAAAAAATTAAGCAGCAATTACTTCATTTAAATATCTATCATCAAAATCTATTTTCTTATTCAGAATTAACTTTGCGAGAAGGGAGATGTCAAATATGTCCTTATTTGCTCGAAAATTATCCAAGGCCTTTGTAAATTCATCAGCTCCCCTATCATAATATGCAGGCAGCTGTTGTTTCTGTAAGTTTAATGCTGCTAACCAAACATTAAATTCTTCTGGCTTTAAGTCCCCAAGAAGCTCTAATTTACGAGCCTTCGCTTTTTCATACTTTACTTGATAATCTTCGGAAAATCCTGTTTTATCTTTGACCTGCGTAATTCTGCTGATTTTCCCGGCTATTATGTCCTCTGGCCTCGAAATATAGATAGATTTGCTGGAAGTTGGAAAAGGTACTAAATTTGCATTGGCTACCTGTCTTTCAATTGAAGATCCGTATCTTATCCATCCATTATTTGTCCATTTATAAGTATGAATAAAAAAAGGAGATTTCTCATTATCTTCAAGTTTTACTTCCATAACGTGCCTTAAAATATTTATTTTAGGATTGTACTTTCCGAGATTCTCATTTAAGTATTTTCCCAGCCCTTCTCTAAACGAATCGGCAGTTAATTTTGGAACTGTAATTAAATCAATGTCATGCGTAGGCCTCAACAGTTCTGGATAGTGGGGAGCAGTGTAAAGCTGAGCTGCTGTGCCGCCAATTACTACAGGCCTCGCACTGACGCTTCTATACGAACTAAGCACGCTTAAAGAGTCTCCGACAATTTCATCCAATACAACAAACTTTGAGCTCATAACGGCATCCTAAAGCAATCGATATATAAATCTTTCTATTTGATACTACTTTCAAGTAACTGCTTAAATAAGATACTCACATCAATCCTTTCCACTTTGTTGGGAATTGTGTTGGTTGAGACAACCTTTATTCCGGCTTTCTTCAGCTTTTCCAAGGCGCCGTTCACGAAAATTCCATGCACGCAGATGCAGTAGATTTTTCCTGCACCCAACTTGCGCAGCTGCTTTGCTGTCTCCAGTATTGTATGGCCTGTGCTAATGATATCATCCACTATCACGACATTTTTTCCTTTCAAATCAATTTTCTTGTTCAATTTAACTTCAACGTGGTAAGACGAATATCTTTTCTTCTTAAGAATTCTTGACTCAACTCTAAGGATTTCAGCAACATTCCTTGCCCATTTGTAGCTTTCCTCGTCGGGGCCTACAATGACCGGATTCCCTATATGCTTTCTAATGTATTCCGCAATCAGAAGGTTTGCAGTAAGCTTTTTTGCCTTTATCCTGAATAGCTGCTCAAGCCTCATTTTTCTGTGCAAATGAGGGTCGATTATGCAAATAGAATCAAAGTATTTGGCAAATAAATCAGCTATTATGGCCTGGCTTACTGCCTCGCCCTTGTGAAACCTCTTGTCCTGCCGCATATAGGGAAAATATGGCGAAATCAAAATAATTTTCTTAGCGCCAAGCTCCTTAGCAGTCCTTGCTGCCAAAATGGCTTCAATGATGCAATCGCTTATGTTTTTGTAGAAAGACTGGACCAAAGCAATAATTTCATTTTTTGGCGAAGAACCAAACCTTACCCTTAACTCATCATCAGGAAACCTGTCAACAATAAGAAAGGAGTGCCTTTTCTTCAGCTTTTTTGCTATTAAGTTTCCAATATGCTTCCCGTGCGAACAGCTTACAACCAGCATGTTTCTTCTTTTAAATCCAAACTTAAAGCTCGTTAATAAAGCTTTTCAATTCGCTGCTAAGCTCAATTGCAATTGAAAGTGCCCCATTTTCCGCCTGCCTTCTTGCATTTGAAAATGCGATAATCAAAGTGTCATTATCTTTAAAATCAAATTGCCCCTCAATCTCCTTATAATCCTGCTCGAAATCTGATTCGGGCGCATAAAGCCTGCCGTCAAACTTCAGGATGATTGCGCCGTCAGCGCCATTCCGGACTGCTATGTCCCTGAGCTTGTATAACCCTTGGATATTAGATGCTTTTTTCACCAGGACGCCGATTTTCCTGTATTCAGGGTAAAGATTTTCCGCCTCCAAAAGCTTCGGATGGCTGATGGCATCAAGCATTTTTTTCAGCGCATCCTGCCCTTTCCTGCTCAGGAAGTGGCCTTTTTTAGTTGAGTCGAGCAGGTTTTTTGACTTCAGCTCTTCCAAAATTGTCCTTACAGTCCCCTCGCCAAGCTCCAGCTCTCTTGCAAGCTCCTGCCTTCCCATGTTCTTTTCAAGCCTTAAGAAGCATCTCAGCACATCAATCTTTGTGAAATTCGGTATGTTGCCGACCATATTTCAAAATAAAAGAAGAATATTTATAAAGTTTCTTATAAGGTAAATTTCTGGCTTGCGGCATTTTAGCAGGAGAACAGGGAGATGCCAAACTGGGCAAAGTTTACCAGACGCTTTCTGAGCTTCTTAAAATTGCGTAAATTTTATATATTCAAGTATATTTAATCTCAAAATATGAGCGAAACCATAACAGTAAAAAAAGATGCTATTCTGGATTTAATTCGTGTTAAAGAAGAATTTGACTCAATAGTTGAATCGCTTGAGCTTATGTCCAATAAGGAATTCATGGAGTCGTACAAGCAGGCGAAAGAACAGATAAAAAAAAGGGATTTTGCCGATTGGAATGAGTTATAAAATTCTTCCAACTAAAGAATTCTCGAAAGATTTTAAGAAATTGGATAGTCAATTACAAACTAGAATAAAGAAGAAAATTGATGAAGTTGCTGAAGATCCAACAAGATTCAAGCACTTGCATTATGATTTAAAAGGTAGCTGCCGCCTGTTGGTTGGGAAACTTAGAATAATTTTTTCTTATGATATTGAGAAACAGGAACTATATCTTGAAAAGATTGTTCTTGGCCACAAATATGAAGAGGTATAGGAATGCGGGCCATTTATGGAAACATTAACCTTTGCTTTATTATTGTTGATTGGATTCATCGCTTCAATAATCGGCACAATGATGGGAATGGCAATGCTGATAATACCTCCTGCAATGATTTTTCTTGGAATTCCAGTTCATAACGCAGTTGCAACCTCGAGATTTTCAATGCTGGGGCTGAATATAGGCAGCATAAGCAGGTTTTCAATTAAGGGAAAAATAAAGCTAAGGTATGCACTGCCTTTCGCTGTTGCCGGAATACTGGGTGCTGTTTTGGGCGCGTCTTACATGGCAAGAATTGACGCCGCTATCCTGAAAGGTGATTACTCATGCTTTGCAGCCGCAGGATAACGCATGCCCTTGCCCTTAATTTGTTACCATTGTCAAATAACAAAACCTTTAAATAGTAGTAGTTTTTACCACGCTGCATGGGGGAAAATAGATTATTTAAGCAATTAATGCTAAGCGTTGTGATATTTGTATTTCTGGCAGGCATGGCCCATGCTGCGGGCAACAAGCTGGTAATATCTGACGTTGATGTTAAAGTGGGCAGCAGGACTTCTAACAACCTTCATAATGGGGATACAATAAGGGAAGAGGCAAAGCCAGGGGACAACATTGAGGTTAGGGTTGAGGTCGAGAATAATTTTACAAATGCTGAAAACCTCAGGATAAATGATATTGTTATAACGGTAAATATAGAGGAGATAGACGACGGCGATGATTTGGAAGAAGAATCAAATGAATTTGACTTGAGCACCCAGAGCACAAAAAGGTCAACACTTAAGTTCCAGGTTCCGGTTGAAGTTGAAGAGGACTCATTTGACATAGTGATAAATGCTGAAGGGACCGACAGGAATGGAACAGACCACTCAACTGAGATGAGGCTGAGGCTTGATGTGGACAAAGAAAGCCATAAGCTGATTATAACAAGAAAGTCATTGGCGCCTTCTGCAGTAGCCTGCAATAGGAAAAACGTCCAGCTTGGAGTTGGCCTCCTTAATATAGGGAGCGAAGATGAGGAAAAGGTTACTTTAAGCATAGTAAGCCCGGATCTTGGGATTGATTTTAGTGAAGACGTTGGCGAGCTTGAGTCCGGCTCAGTGGATGAGGATACAAGCTTTTCAAAAACTTACTTTCTAAATGTGCCAAACGACCTTGAGGCTGGAAGCTACCCAATAACATTAATAGCATCCTACAACGATGACAGGAAAAAGGCAGAGGACACAGTATCATTAAGTGTTAACGACTGCGCCACTAAAGTTGAAGAAACAAAAGATAGCAGTGAAGAAGCGCCTGTTGTTTTGCCGCCTGTAACGATAATTGAGCCGCCTGCTGCAACAGGTGCCACGACAGAAATAAGCTTCCTGAAGAGCAACACTTTCCTTGCTATAGTCATAATTATAATGCTCGTCGCTGTAGTTTTAGGGGTGGCGTTGGTGGCAATTGCGTTCAGGGGAGGATAGGCATGCTGCAGGAAAAGCAATTTTTTGTGGATTTGAGAAAATATTTCAGGCTTAACATTTACGAGGTCAAGATTTGGACTGCCTTGCTGAGCAGGGGCATAGCTTCTGCAGGAGAGCTTGCAGACATCTCAGGAGTTCCAAGAAGCAGATGCTACGATGTTCTTGAGTCGCTTGAGAAGAAAGGTTTTACAATAATGAAGATAGGCAAGCCTATAAAATATCTTGCAGTCAAGCCTGAGGTAATTCTTGAAAGGGTGAAAAGGGATGTGATAGAAGAAGCCGAAGAGGTTGCAGGCCAGATAGAAAAGATAAAAGGCACTGACGAGTTCAAGGAGCTCGAGCTGCTGCACAAGTCAGGCATAAAGCATGTTGACATTTCAAACATATCAAGGTCTATTGTCGGCAGCTCTGTCATAAACAGGCAGGCAAAGGACATGCTGTCATCTGCAAAGTCAAATGTTGTGATTGTGGCCAAAAGTGAGCATACTGAAAGGATTGTCAAATTGCTCAAGAATTTCATGCATAATTTCGGAAAAAAGTCAGTCAAGGCAAAGATGTATTCCGCTTACAGCAAGACAGCAGCAAAGAAGCTCCAAAATGTCGATTATGTTGACTATAACGCCAATACAACATTTATAACTGTGGATGGCAAGGAAATGATATTCCTTGTCTCAAACCAGGCGGCCCCTAATTTTGAGGTTGCAATCTGGATAGACAGCCCTTTCTTCGTGAGTGCAATCAACACGCTTTTTGAGGGGAGCTTGAAATAAGAATTAATGTTAACTATGTCAACTGAAACTGGCAATATTGAGCAGATAATTGACAGAAGCAATAATAAAGGAATTTCTTCTCATGGGTTTAAAGGCAGATTAAGAAAAGCAGCAGCAGGTTTAGGAACTGCTGTTGTTATGCTAAATCCGGTATACGGGCAATCTGCAAATGGGGATAATGCTAATAAGGCTTTAAGCAATGATTCTGGTTCTGATAAACGTATTGTGGAAAAAGTGCCAAAAGGATATGCAGATGATTTAGGCGAGTACATAAGACGGCACAGATTAACTTTGTCTGGGGGCTATAAATCGGTTCGTGATTTAATGCCAGAAGAGTTAACAGCAAGAATAAATGAGCGTAGAGCAAGAATATCAAGTTTGGAGCAATACAAGCTCAATCAAAATCCTAATCCTCAACAACAGCCACAACAAAAACATGTAGCAGATAAAAGTTTCTGGCTCCTTCTATCAGCATTAGAGGCATCAACAATATATGATGTTGAAACTACATTTAATGCCTTAAACAGGTGCGAGAGGAAAGGTTATATTTGCGGTGAAGCGAATCCTTTAATGAGGCCATTTGTTGAGTCTGGAAGGCCTGCAACTTATGCGATACAGCATGCAATAAATGCTTATTTAGCTTGGTCAGCATACCAGTGGAAACCTGCAGGGGGGCGTTGGTGGCTGCCTCCGCTTGTTGTAATAGGAGTACATGCTGTTGCAGGGACGTCCAATCTTAGAGTAGCCAGATAAATTTTGACGCGGCAGAAATTATTTTCGCTTTCTTTTGAATCGGTCATATCTAAAGCCTCACCGCAACATTTAAATAGTTTTGTTCCCTTTTAAATTATTGATTTGATAAAATGAATTTAGAAATTCCTTATATAATGAAAAAAGGGAAAAGTG
>JACOUX010000008.1 GCA_016177615.1 Candidatus Woesearchaeota archaeon
TCCCAAATTTGAAAGATTTATTATATGTATCTTTTTTGAATTAACCCACTTCCTGAAATGATGGTTTTTGAGGTAGCCATTTGAGCTTTTGAAGCAAAGCTCTTCCCAATCCGCTTTTGAATTGAAATTTGCAATCACCTGTGCGCACACCCTCTTATCTCGTCCAAATTTTTGACTTTGTTCTTCCTCATCCACTGCTCCATCTCATTAGATACTTTCCTGAAAATATCCAATCCACGGTAGAATATTCCCGTTCCTATCCCAACTCCAGTTGCTCCTGCCATTACCATCTCAATTGCATCTTTCCCATAAGTAACTCCGCCTGTACCTATGATAGGAATTTTTACAGCTTCATAAATTTCATATACGCACCTGACAGCAATCGGCTTTAATGCAGGCCCTGAAACCCCTCCTATTTTGTGCGATAAAACCGGCTTTCGAGCGTCAATATCAATTGTCATTCCCGAAATTGTGTTAATTGCAGTTATTGCATCTGCTCCGGCTCTCTCAGCAGAATGCGCAAGCTCCTTTATGTCGTAAACATTAGGGCTTAATTTGATGCTTACTGGAATTCTGCCGGAATTTTGCTTGACAGATTTTGTTACTTTTGCAATCAGCCCAATGTCCGCATAGTATGGCTTTCCATAGTCCATGTGGGGGCAGGAAACATTGACTTCAATCATCGCAGGATTTAATGCTGCTATTTTCTTTGCAACTTCGCCGAATTGCTCTACTTTGTAGCCGTAAATGCTTGCAATGACAGGCACGCTTAAATCATCCATTCTTTTGAAATCTTTTATTGCAGAATCAATTCCCTGCCCCGGCAATCCGACTGCATTCAGGAAAATATCATTGTAGCCGTACATTGTCGGGTTATCAAACCCCATTCTTTCCTCGTGGCACAATGATTTTAGGGTGACAGCCCCTGCGCCGCTCTTTCCAATCCTGTCAACGCTTTCTTTAGTGACTCCAAGAATTCCGGAAGCAAGGATTGTGGGATTATTCAGCCTTATCCCGCATAGTTTTGTTTGCAGCATTTGACATTATAAAAAATTTAACAGCTTTGCTGTTAAATTTTTTCAAATTATATTATCTCAATATCTTCTTTTCCCATGCTCCTTTCGCAGTAATGGCACTTGATTTTTAGGGGATCCTTCCTGACAACAAAAAACTTTGTCGGGATTTTTTCATTGTTTGTTATGCACACCGGATTAGAGCACTTGACGACATTGTCTATAACCTCAGGAGACTTGACTTTTATCTTTTCCCTGACTGCATAGTTTTTTATAATGTTCACGGTTGCATTTGGAGCCACTATTGAAATCTTGTTGACTTCCTCCTGGGTTAGGCTTTTTCCAGCAACCTTTACAATGCCTTTTTTCCCGATGCTCTTGCTCTGGAGGCTGGTGGCTATTGAAACAACCCCATTATGGCTTTCCAGGCCAAGTATCTCAGCGACCTTAAAGGTTGCGTCGGTTGGAATGTGGTCTATTACAGTCCCTTCACCTATCGCGCTTATTTTCAGCTCCTTCTTTGGGTCCTGCCTTGCCGCATTTGCATCAATCCTTTTCGGCCTTATTTTCTCCTGCTTATTTTTTCTTTTTGCTTTTCTTCTTGCCATCTTATTTCAGCTTGCCAAGCACAAGCGAGAGCAGCGCCTTTCTTATCGGTATTCCATTGGCAGCCTGCTCAAAGTAAGCGGCATGCTCAGTGGCGTCAACGCTTTTGTCTATCTCGTCCACTCTTGGCAATGCGTGCATTATTTTCATGTCTTTTTTCACATTCTTCAGGAACTCCATGTCAACCCTGTATATTCCTTTGAATTTTCCGTATTCAACAGGGTCGGGAAACCTTTCTTTCTGTATCCTTGTCACATAAAGAACATCAAGCTCCTTGCTGAACCTTCCAAGGTCAGAAGTCTTGAAGTATTTGACTCTTTTCTGGAACAGCTCGTCGAGGTAGCTTTCAGGCATCTGGAGCTCGTCAGGAGCGATGAAGTAAAGCGTTGGGCTGAAATGCGACATTGCCATTGCAAGGGAATGAACTGTCCTTCCGTACTTTAAGTCGCCAACAAAGCCTATATGGAGATTTTCGAGCTTTCCTTTTGCTTTCTGGATCGTGTACAAGTCAAGCATTGTCTGTGTTGGATGCTGGTTGCTTCCATCACCCCCGTTAATCACCGGCACATCTGCTGCCTCTGCAGCAAGCCTTGCAGAGCCTTCCAGCGGATTCCTTATCACAATAACATCAGAGTACCTTGACGTCATCTTTATGGTGTCCCATAAGGACTCTCCTTTTTGAATTGAAGTTACGCTGGCTGTTGAAAATCCTATTACTTTTCCCCCAAGCTGCTCCATTGCAGATATAAAGCTCAGCCTTGTCCTTGTTGAAGGCTCGAAGAACAATGCGGCAAGCAATTTGCCCCTGAGAAGGCTGCCATTTGGCTTTTGCTCCATCTGCCTAGCAGCTTTAAGGATATGCAAGAGCTCTTCCTTTGAGAAATCGTTGATTGATATGATATCGCGATTTTTAAAATCCATCCTAAAAAAATAATAAATGAGAAGTGCTATTTAAAGGTTGCCTTTCTGGTTTGAAAAATGATTGATATTTATTACTTGTTAATAGTTAAAATAGAAAAATTTAAAAAAGAAGCGGATTTACTTTCGCCATGGGATATACTCCAGGAAAATCACTAAAGGCGTGCGTGTCCGGTCTTGTAAACTGCGATGACATAGGCAGGAGAGACTTTTTTATTGGGATATTGGAAGCAGCAGGAATAGCAGCTGCTGGTGCATCCTTATTTGCTTTAAGAGAGTCATATAATGCAGCCGAGAAAAAAAATGAGCATTTAGACCTTGTTGCCGAAAAAATAAGCAAAAATACAAATATACATTATGAATCAGCCAGAAAAGCTGTTTATGCGGCAGAAGAAAGCAATGCTCCAATTTCTATCACTAAGGACAACAGAGTAAACAAACTGCCTGATGCAAATGACGAATCTGCGCTGGGCGCGGCCCTTGGCAATACTGTGATTGTGAAATCAACTTCACCATTCATGAGTTTTATCTATAGCCAGATTCCTCAGGAAATGGCTAACTCAATTACAGCTCATGTGGATTATGTGGTTTTTCACAATAAGGTTGAAAGAGCAATGCCTTTCCTGAAGCAACCTATTGCAGGCATTTCAGTAGGCGAAAAAACCATCATAATTTCCACTGCTGAATCCGGTGGAATAATGTATAGTTCTCCGAGTGTCATTGCGCATGAAGCTAGACATCTGGAATATGAGTCAGACTGCTCAAGGAAGAAAATTCAAGCTTATTCTCTGCCGTCAGAAACTATTGCTGCACTTGCCGAAAGAGCCACACTTGAGGAGCAAATCAGGCTGATTGAGGGGCAAGGCCAGAACGAGCGGCTGTTGCAGGCGCAAGAATTCTTAAAATCACGTTTTCCCGGCATTGGCGAAAAGCTTCAGACAGCTTATTATCTGGGCAGGGCTGAATTTGCAGGAATATTTAGGGATGTTTACCCCCAGGATGTGATATTATCGCGGGATCTTTTGGGAACAAATCCAATCCTTCAGCAGGCGGATATAGAGAAGATTATTGGCAGGATAGATGCAAATGACCCAATCGGAAAAGAGCTGTACTATGCAGCCTGGGCTACCCAAATAGCTCTTGGCAAAAACAGGGATAATTCAGTCAGGGAATTGTACAAGTTCGCAGCCAATCCTCATGAAGATCCGTTCAGAATAATTAATGCACTTTATGCGTTATCTTTCCTGGCTCCAGATTCCATGCATATCTTTGAGCAGTTACATACTCTGCGAGGAGTTTATTTAAATGTTAATGCAACTCGGGAAGATAAGGGTCCTTACAAAGACCTGATTTCCTATCCAGAATGGGAACAGCACAGGGCAGCCTGGGTCGAGTTAGAAAGAAAAATTAATAGGCTGCCAAAAAATAAGCGCCCTGTTATGTATACAGTTTTGCCCCCGGACCTTAGAAAATTTCATGCAGCAGGAAAGCTACCGTCTCTTCAAGCCATTATAGAAAACAAAAGATAAATTGTAAATCTAGCTATGACTGCTCCTTCGCGCACCTTTCGCACAATAATGAGCCCTTGACTTTTGTTACATTCTCAACATAAGCACCGCAGCCCTGGCATATTGCCTCCCTCTCAATTATCCTGTTGATTGGCTTTCTTGTTTCCTCCCTGAGCTCGAACTTCTCGACAAGCAGCTCAAACAGCTGCGGCTCAATCTTCAAGATATCCTTCAATGTCAATAATCCAATCATTTTGCCGTTGTCAACAACAGGCAAATGCCTTATGTTAAGGTCCCTCATTATGATTAGCGCATTGTATATGTCATCGCCTGGCTTTATAGTCTTCAGCTTTTTTTCCATGAAATCCTTGACTTTCTTTGTCAATGGGTTTATGCCTTTTGCAAGGGCTTTCCTTACAATGTCCTGCTCTGTAATAAGCCCCGTTGACCGGTGCCCATCCTTGATGACAACTGCGCCAACATGATTTTTTGCCATGACCTTTGCGCACTGCTGCAGCGATAAATCTGAAGAAACAGAGATTGGCTTTGTGGTCATGCAGTCATGTACCTTGTAGCCTGTTTTCATAAAAAAAGAATTAATTTTAAAGTATATTAAAGTTTCGGATGAGATGTGGCAGCGGATGATTTTCAGAGATCAGCAAGCAGCTTCTATAAAGACGCTAAAGATTTTACACAGAAAGCGGGATTAGGCGTGGCATTGGCTTTATTGGCTGCTGGGGGCTTTTATGCACTCAAGAAATTCTCAAAAAATATCCATGGATAAGAAATCCTAATACCCCATCATAACCTCAAAATCATTGCCGAATATTTTCTTCAGGTCTTCGAAGATGGGACCTTTAATTGAAGTTTTCTGCGGCATTTGCACTTTTGAAATTGCCTTTTCCAGCTCTTCGAGCGAGCTTTTCTCTATTTGACCCAGGCTTCCGCTCTCATTGACCTTTGCCTTGCTGATTTCCCTTTTTTCGCTGTCTATGTCATAGGTTATATATGCCATCTGGTCTGCCAATATGACCTCGCCGAATTTCGTGCCATGCTTAATCCTTATTTTCAGCCTTTCCAGCTCCCTTCCTCTTTTCCTCTGAATATGCTCTACCAAGAGCCGTATAAATGCCCCGGCTTCCTGATGAACTTTCTCAATGTCGACCTTTGAAAGCTTTTTCTCGTCATAATCGCCTTTGGCCTGCATAACATCCTTTAATGTCCTCAAAAGCTTGGAAGGCAGCTTTCCTTCAGTGACTAGCTTTTCCTCGACTAAAGTCACCAACTCATTGTCTTTTGCTTTTTCTACCCCTTCCAGCTTAAGCGCGTCGCGGACAACAGTCGTTATGGTGTCATATATATTGACCATCTCCTGGCCCTCCCTTATTTTCTCAATCTGCGTAAACAGCCTTTTGAGCCTTTTTAGGAACTTGTCGGCATCCGACATCAATTCGTCTATCTCCTTTCCAGTCAATTCTTTCTTCTCTCCATGCTCGATTGCTTTTCTTAATGAAACAACTCTCTCAAGTATCTTGACAAATTTGTCTTCCAGAAGCTTTTCCTTGCTCACAAATATTTCCCTCATCAAGGAGCCTGTCTCTTTTGGGGACGGAGGCGCAACTCCATAAAGCATAAGGGCTGCCTGGCTTGGCGTGAGAAGGGCATAATAAACATCTTCCATGCCTATTTCATTCAGCTTTAGCTGGACCCTCCTGATGACCTGCTCGCCTGAACCCATGAAAATGTCTATGGCTTCTGCGCTTGGCTTTATCTTGCCCATTTTCAGGAGCTGCTTCCAAGGCATAAAAATTCCCCTGTCAAAAAATGGAACGCCGTCCCTTAACAAGGTGAATATGACAGGGTTTGCTTCCCTCAATGAGTCCCAGAAATCAGTCAGTATATAGACTTGAATATTGATCTTATTCTTGATGCCTGTAAGCTCGCCTGCTTCAATGCCCATGCCAATGATTATTGCCCTTAGCTTGTCTTTGAGCTCTACCCTTGTCATTTTCTTGACGTCTGTATCATCTATGACAATCCAAACGTCAATGTCGCTTGTGGCAGTTGCCTTTCCCTGCACCAATGAGCCTGCCAAAACATATGAAACGATGTATTTTTCAAACTTTTTCAGCACCATTGTCTTATGGACCTCTGCAATCTTTATGGCCTGAAGCATTCCAGTGTCATAAACAGGCGCCGACAAGGCTATCAGCTGAAGCAGCTCATATTTTGCATCAAAGCAGTTCTGCCATAACTCCGATAATATAAGCGTCTGGGGCATTATATTTGGATCAATCTCTTTTGCAATTCCATTTACTATTGCTGAAAGCTTGTCCCTTAATTCCAGCTTTGACATTGTCTTGCTGTCAGAATCATCAACCAGCACAAGAGTGTATATTTTGTCCTTGTCTTCTTGTTTTGGCTCCTCAGGCTGCGGGCTTGGAGGCAAAGGCTGAGATGGCATCTGCATTTGCTGAAGCTGCTGAAGCTCTTCCGGCTTTGGAGGAGGCATAAGAGCAACTCCTACAATATACTTGTCAAATTTTTCCAAAACCTTTTTTTGGAACTTTTCCAGCTTTGATTTTATAGATTTGAGTTTTTCCTGGACATCTGCCGGAAGCCTGGAAATAGCCTCAAGCTCTTTTGGCTGCTCTGGCTGAGGCTCCTCTTTCGGCTGCTCGTACTTCTTCTCTTTCTTAGCCATATTCCCCCTATACTATAAAGTAAGTATTCATTTATAAATCTTTGCCTTAATAGTAAATTAATATTTACAATATAGAAAATAAATTTATCTCATATATCAAGACGAAACATTTATATATAAGTTATATCACTAATAAGTAGTAAATTATAATAGTTTCTGGAGAGGTGCTTAGCCAGAAAAAATGGCAGAAGCAACATATATACTCCAGAAGCGAAAAGCTTAAATATAAGCGTTATTATTATATGGTAGTAACAAATAAGGATTACACAAAATAAAACAAACAAAAGATTTATAAAAAACAGAAATACACAAAGGGGTGGAAAGGAAAATGACAGCAGAAACTGGAAAAATTGGTACAATAGATGATTTGGCTAAGGATCCTGTAGAATCAAGACTTTTGAGTACTTTGGAAGGTTCTACGAATTTAGCAAGAGATTTGCAGCCTGTTTTAGGAAGATTTATAGGAAAAGACGCCAGCGGTGCTACTGCTGACGAGGTTGTTAAGGCGCTTTACGAGCCTGGTCCAAAAGGAGAATCTCCTGCATTAGCTTCAGTGCTTGCTAACTATGGAATCAAATCTTCAGATTATCAGACTCTTATTGCCCAATACGGGTTAATAAAAGAAGAGTTGAAAAGGGAAATTGTAAAAGACGGGGATAAATTTGATGCAGGCGACATATTAAGGATTGCTAATACTATCGGAGCTAGGTACAACATCAAGACCCTTGAAGCTGAGCCGGCAAGATTGCAAAACTTGGCTTCCACTGTCGGGGTTAAGCCCGTAGTCGAGCATTTCTCCGGGATAATCAAGAAATTGTTTGGAGAAGCCGCATACAAAGCGCAAAAAGCAAGATTGGCTGCAATCACGACTGTTCAGGACTTGGGGCAATACATGAGCCAGTTTTATCAGGACTCATTCAGACAATATAGCGCAGCTACATCAAGGTAAAGCCTTTATTTTTCTTTCTTTTCTTAATTTTATTTTTCTTTCAGCTTCACAGGGGGCTCTAAAGAAACAAAATGAACAGCTATAATGATATTCACGCACCGCATTATCGCCAGAATTCTGTTAGCCATGCGCCTAAGATTGATCCTAAAGACATCAAGTCGTCCAGAAGCGAGTTCAAGAATAGTTTCTCAAGCCACCCTTATGGCGAGCCGTCATTGCATGTGAAGGATGGTTGTGCGTTTTTGAAAAGCTCAAACAGGCTTGAAAGATTTGCCCTTTCGGATATTGCCGAGTATGGATTTCCTGCAGGCGGCTGGGAAGAAAGCGGCTCAAGATTCAAAAGCTGGAAAAGCACAGGAGAAGACGCCATGGCTATAAACGAAATACCCAAAATGCCTGACTTTACTTATATTACAGGAGTTACTCCAATAGGCATTTATTTGCCTGATAAAAGGGATACAAAAGTAAACTTGCGCGTTACCCCAAGAATAGCTGAAGCGATTGACTTCAACAAGACTGGATTGTATGACAGCAAAAAAAGCGGCAATTTATATTCAAGCCTAAGAAAACTGATAAATCCTGAAAGCAGCCATCATGAGGAAGCTGCCGAATGGATTCCTTTTCTTGCCTCAAAAGGATTTTCAAGTGAAAAAACTCAAAAGCCAGGTATTCTTGGGCTGGGAATTGACAGCACAGGTGATATAGTTGCCGGGTATTATCCAAAAAAAGGCTATTTGGTTGCTGCTGATAACATACGTGAGTATGCCAGAAGCTTTGCAGAGAATTACGGATTTACAGACAAAGAAGCTGTTGATGCATTTGAGCGGCAATTTATGCTGCATGAAATCGCGCATGTTCTAGGTGTAGGCGGTGATAGAAAGTCGGAAAAATTACAGGGGCTTTTGCAGGAGGAATTCTATACAATGATGGCTGACAAGCACAAAGGCACCAGAAAAGAAAAAATCTACAGGGCTATTGCAAATTCAGGCAGCGATTATGCAGAAAGCTTTTCGGTCCTGAACTCAGCTCTTGTGCAGCTTTTGGGAAAAGAAAAGAAAATCTATGATTTGGAAAGAAGGCTTATCGCTAAATTTGAGCAGGAAGGGAAAGTATATGGCCTCAAGGAAAAAATGCTTGAGGAATATGTAAAATCAAGGGCTAAAGATACTTATGGCATGCTTGAAGATGATCCTGAAATGCAGCACGATGAAAATATATCTGAATTAAACACACTTGCATCAAAAGCCCGCAGCATTGATGACGTTGTTGCAAATGAAAATGCAAGGATTGCGCCCTCGAGAGCATCTTCACCAGCCAAAAAAGAATATAAAAATAATAATGGAAATGGCAAAGTGGTTTACGGCAAATTCGGAAAATCAAAAGTATATAATAATAGCAGCAGAAACGCCGATGGCAATGATAATGCAGCAGAATCACATGCAGAATCACATGGAGAAGCTGAAACGTCACGAACTGCAGAGCTTGCAGAATCACAGCCTTCAAAATCTACAGGAGAGACAGAACAGCCATCTGAAGGCGAAGCACCTGAAAGCTCGGTAAAAGAAGCGGCTTAACTAATGGATATTCTGATTTCAAAATGGATTCACCAGAAACATCAGCACTTGAAAAAGCATTATCAAAAGATTATTGGCTAGCTTTGAAAAGAATTCCTGAAGTAAAATCTGCTATTGAAATCAGGCATTGTTACAGCTGGATAAGGGCAGCTATCTGTGCTATAAGCGCTGATGGGTTACAAGACAAATTCAAAGTTGGAGGGATACAAGATTTACGAGATTTTGATAAGGGCAACATTCTACATGAGAATTTTGGCATATGGCAACATGTTTGGCTTGAAGCTCAAACTAAAGACGGGTTATACATTACTGATGGCACAGCGGGCCAACTAGATTCAAGTTATCCAGATGGATTTTATGGGTTTGTCGAGGATGCACCAGAAAAATTAAGAATGGTTTACGCAAGGAAAATAAATATTTGAGACAAAACAAAAAACTTTATATATATCTGTAGCGTGGATTACTCCAAAATGGTGATTCATCACATAAAGAAGTTCTTTGAGAGCCAGAAAAAGAAGCTGCAGGAGAGAAGAAAGGAAAAAGAGCAGCTTGAATCATTCAAGGAAACAGAGGAGATGAGGCATGCTGAGGAGCTGAAAAGGGAAGCTGACAGGCTGGCGCAGCTAAAGCAGTACCAGACTGCAATTGAGGAATACGGCAAGGCCCTTGAGTATTACCCATACAAAGGGGACGAGCAGGACCTCTTCAAGAATGCTGCTGAATTCCTGTTCAAATGCAACTACAACATGGCAGCATGCTACTCCTACCTGGACAATTTTGACGAGTCCATAAAGTTTTTTGACAGGGCGCTCCAGGTGCAGATGGCCGATGACGAAAACAAAGTCAGGGCATTAATGGGAAAGGGGAGCACGTTCTACAGGAAAAAGCTTTTTGTCGAAGGAAGGTACAAGGCAGGCGCTTACAGAATCTCGATGGATGCAGATTGGGAAGTATCGGACAAGAAGGCTGAAGAATATAAAAAAGAAGACCAAAAGAAGAGCTATACAAAGCTGGCGCATGAATGTTTTTCAGGGGCTTCTGAGCTGGACAAGAGCCATATCGAGGCATGGTACAGCAAAGGACACATGGAAGTTCTTATGGGAAAAATAAAGGAAGCAGTCCAGTCTTTTGATAACGTCATCAACCTGAACAAGAATTACGAAAACAAGGAGTTAATATCATTATTTGATGAAATTAAAATGGAAAAAGGAATCCATGTCAAGGCATCGGAAATACTGGAAAGGCATGAGTATGCCGATCCTGCATTCAAGACAAAAACAGGCCACTTGGTCAAGACAAGGGCTGAGATGGAGATTGCAAATTTCCTTTTTGACAACAGCTTGCTGTTTCAGTATAACACAGTTGCAACATGGGCAGACAAGGATGATTTTAGGGCTTCCTTTTACATCCCCAAGCTGGACCTTTACATAGACCACCATCCTTATAGCTATCTCAAGGAATACCAAAAGGTAATGAAAACAAAGGTCAAGCAGTATGAAAAGCACAAGAAGAAGCATATATACGTGGCTTCTGAAGACGAGAAGAACATAGAAGAGGCAATAAAGCTGAAGCTAAAGCCCTATATAATATTGTAAAGAGTTTCTTACAATTTTGCGAATGAGAGGCCTGGAGTGCAGCCAATATAATCTCCTGAACTATCTATCAAATGTGCAAGGTTTCTTGTGTAATAAAAGGAAGCAAAAGCAAGCAGGAACGGAATCAAGTTGGCCCATACATTCAGCTCAAAAAGGAATATTGCAAACGGAAACAGCATGGCCATAAAAAAGAACAGCAGCCCAAGCAGCAGATTATTCAATATCCTGCTACACTTTGCAATGTTCCTTGATCCATCAACATGCGTCAATATAATAGAAACTGTGCCATGAATTATCTTCATCCTCTTATAAGCCAATGCTAAAAGGTATAGCATTATAACAGAAGACATTACATACAAACCATATAGCAGCAAGGTCGGAAATGAAGCTTGCGCAAACAGCAGCACCCTCCTTAAAATAAAAAACACGAATATGGTTATTATGACAAGCGCGAATGCGATTTTTGACTCCGACCTTAGCTTCTTTGTGAAAAAATTTTCTATCTCAATCTGGTCGAAAAAAGAGCGCATGTAGTTGGATATTCTCTCAAGCCTGAGCTTCAGCCTGACAGGAACTTTGGAAGAGAATAATGTATGAAGGCTTTCGCTGTAATTTATGCTAAACGACATAAGAACGGCGCTTATGAAAATTATTGAAGCTGTAATTGTAACCAAGTCAGCACCTAGGTTGAACTTCTCGCTCTCCCTTGCTATAAGCAAAGAAAACTCCCCTATCGATATCATCGCGATGCTGGAAAAGAACGGCTGCTCTTTCCTGAAGTTCGCAAGCATATAGGTAGCAAACCCTATGCTGATAAGCCGCGCAAAAATCACCACGACAAGCAAGACAAGGATCAATGCGATATTTTCGCGGACTGCCCCAAAATCAACCATCGTGCCCATCGAGATAAAAAAAATTGAGGTGAATATCAAAGCATATGGGTGCATGGCCTTGCCGTATTCCTTTGCATTCGGCAAAGATGCTATCAAACTTCCTGCAAGGAATGCGCCTGCAGATGGAGTAAGCCCCAAGTACGCGGCGAAATAGCTGAACAAGGCTCCCATTCCAAGGGACAAAAACGTCAATACAGACTCATCGCTGCTGTTTTTCAAAATTGCGTTGACTATATACCTCAAAAGCCTCATCATGACAAGGTATGCAAGTATAAGTATAGCCAGTGAAAAAGCCATGTGCTCAATGACAGGAATAATTCCGGCGTTTGAGTTCCCTATCCCTGAAAAAAACGTGAGGGCAAAAACTGCAATTATGTCTTCTATTATCAGTATTGCTATGAGCAATGGAACTTCTTTCCTGCTGAACATCTCTTTCTGCTCAAGTATCTTCACAACAACAACAGTGCTGCTGAACGACAAAATCACACCAATAAACAATGCAACCTTTGTGCTTAGCCCCAAAAGAAGCGTTGTTTGATACCCCAAAAACAGTACTATCGCGAATTTGATAAGCCCTATGAGAACAGATCTTGCGCCAAGCTTCATTATTTTTGAAATGTCAAACTCAAGGCCGATAATGAAAAGCAGAAGTATTGCACCAAACTCTGCCATCCATTGTATCATATTGGCATCTTGGACTATATTGAATGAATTTGGCCCTATTATTGCCCCTACCAAAAGCAGCCCGAAAACTGCGGGCTGCCTGAACTTTGTGGCTATGATTCCGCCTATTATAGCGCACAGGAAAAGTACCCCTAAGCTGACAAGTTCTGCTGCCATTTTAATGCCGGATTTATACTAATTTTTGATAATTATGCCTAAAATACCCAACGTTCTTACTTATTTTTCTATTCTAGTATACAAAAAAGTATATTAGTTTCTTAAAAGTTATAGAACTTATATTTAAAGATTTTGTTTTTATATAGGCAACATAATATCTCTTAATATTATTTACTATATAGAAATAAATAGATATAATTAAAAACCATCGGTACGGTCAACTTAATGGTGCCTTTGAATCGCGTGAGAGCATGCTCGCTTACTCGCATGCATCTACCAGCAGTTTTCTGGATCAGGCAAGCAAAAATCCAGTGAAATAAAATTCCAAATAGAAAACTATTCCGCAATTTCTCACGAGCCGCTTGGCTTCCGCAAATTAGAATGGCACCCCATTAAGTTGACACTATCAAACCATCCATAAAAAGCTTTATAATCTACCTTTACAAATATTGCCATGTGGATGAGCAAAAAACTTTTTGGAGAAAATATGAAATTCTGATTGTTGTTTTGATTACGCTGCTTTTTATTTATTCATTCGTTTTCTTCAACCAGAAAATAAATTTTTTTCTCGGAAACGACCTTATAGTTTATTTGACAGCCAGCCGCAGCTCTTTAAACCTTGTTTACGGCCAGACAGTCCCTGTTGAGTTTAGCGTATCAACCGATAATGTCGCTTACTGCAAGGCTGAGTGCCTGTACTCATTTACCGACAGGAGCAGGAACGAAGTCCTTGATAAAAATTCCTTTGAAATCCAAAAGAATGATCAGTTTGCGAAAAGCTATAATTTGAGCGTAAAAAGGCTGGGCTCTGGCCAGGATATTTACAGCTTTGAGGTCAGCTGCAAAAGCCTGCGCTCATTCTTCTGCCTGACGAGCAGCCCTGTAAAGCTCAGGACTTCAACGGTTGCTGTGAGTTACGACCTTACAGAAACTGACAAGGAGCTTAAAAGGGCGTTAAAGCAAAACGTATCAGAAGTATTGCGCTTGCTTTATGACGTGGATGTCGTGCACCAGATGGTGAGCCAAAAATTCTTTCAGCTTGGCTTCAAAGCCAATCTTTTAAACCTGTCCAGGCAAAAAATCGGGATTGATGATGCCTATGATAAAAACAAGCTTTCAATAGAAAACCTTAGAAATTTATGGTCTGAGGAGAATTATGCCCAGCTTAGCAGGCTTTTCAGCAGCTCTTACCAAAAAAACCTGAGCGAAATAAAATATTCTCTTGAAGAATTGAACAGCTCCATTGACAATATTGTCAATTATCATAATGAAATGCTGGCTGGCCTCTCTATTTTGTCTGATAAGGCAATCAGCTTTCATTTGTATTCTGAGATTATGAATAACGAAAACCTTAAAAAAAGCATAGAATCTTATTTTGAAGATTTAAAAAAAATCAACTCTTCTCTCGAAACAAACAATTTTGAAAATTACAGCTATGTTGCCAAAAATATAAGCGCTCTGGACAGCCGGCAAAAGGCCATTGCTGAAATAATAAGACTGCCGTCCTCAGCTATTGTATTTAAAATTGAGCATTACTCCAGGCTTGGCAATGACCTTCTGTGCAGCATAATGCAGGATTGCAAAAATAATGATTCAGATAACTTTTCAATCAGCAGCCCTGTAAAAAATACCTGGCAATTCATGAATTCCTATCCTAGCATTTTGCCGTTGAATAAAAGCTGCGAAGCCCTATGGGAGCTTAACCAAACCTATTCAAGGGCAAGGGAAGAGGCAAAAGCGCTAATAAAGGCCAATGGAATAATCCTTGATGATGAATCCATAAAATCAGCAGCAGATATCATGCAAAATGAAATAAGGAAAATCAATAACTCTTATCTTGACTCATTGCGTAATTTGATTCTGGAAAACAAAACTGCAGCAGAAACTCTTGAGATAGCCGTTTCAATCCTGCCTCAAAAAATGGCAAGATTAGATTCGAATGCCAGCTATGCCAACCAGTCCATTAATATGTCATCGTATCTGCTTTCAAATATTAGTATTCCTTATGAATCGTTATCATTGCTTGAAGAGTGCGGGCATCTTTCAAAGCCAAGGAAATTTGAAAAATTCAGCCCCGAATTCATAGAGAAGAATATAACCTATAATATAGTGCAGAATATAGGCACAAGCTTGTCTGACAATCCGCCGATTTGCTGCGTCTTTAATGAATGCAGGCCATGCTGCAGCGATGATTCCTGCAGGAACGACCCAAAAACATTTCCGATCATTTTACTGCACGGGCATTCTTTCGTGAGCGACAACTCTCCTGAATTCTCGCTGGACTCCTTCAACAAGCTGCAGTCAAGGCTTCAGGAAGACGGCTATCTTAATGTCGGCACAATCTCACTATATTCAAAAAATGAGCCTTTCGAGCCAGGTGTTTGGGGCATGTCAGGCAGGCCAGTCACCATAAAAGCCAGCTATTATTATGATGCGTTCAGAAAAGATGACAAATATATTGTAGTGCCGACCAAAAGCGAAAATATTGACACATACTCAATCAGGCTGAAGGCAATAATAGACATGGTAAAGGAAAGGACAGGCAAGCCGAAAGTCAACATAATCGCGCATTCAATGGGGGGTTTAGTTGCAAGAAGATACATGCAGATATTTACCGCAGACATAAACAAGCTTGTGCTGATAGCAACCCCAAACAAAGGGGTATCCGGGGCAGCGCGGGACTATTGCGGGCTTATAGGCGAAAGCCGTGAATGCCAGGACATGAATGAAAACAGCCTGTTCATCAACAAGTTAAATGACCCATTGAAGCAGCCATTAAATGTCAGGCTTTACACCATAGCCGGCCAGGGCTGCCTGATGGAAGAAGGCAATGGAGATGGAATAATCACCATGGAAAATGCAAAATTGCAGAATGCAAAAAACTATTATGTCAACGGGACATGCGAAGGATTGTTTGGCGAGAATCTGCACACCGAGATACTCAACATTGATGCATATCCTGAAACTTACAATGCAGTAAAGGAGATTTTGAAGGAGCAGGAATAAACCTTATTTGCTTTTTTCC
>JACOUX010000009.1 GCA_016177615.1 Candidatus Woesearchaeota archaeon
TTTGCAAGCCCATCAGTCATAACAATGATGAATTTTTTCCTTGTCGAGTTGCTTTGCTGCTCGAGAATTGTCCTTGCATTTCTTATCGAGCCGCATATTCCGGTGGCTCCGCTGGGATTGTACGCGTCAATCTGCGCCTTTAGGCTCACATTATTGCTGCTCAGGCTGTGGTTTATCACTATTATCGTGCTGCTTGCAGTCGGTATGAAATTCGGAATTCCGCTGTAAGCTACCAGTCCAATTTTGTTGGTGGTGTTTCCCAATGACGAGTTCAGGATAATATCAACAAACTGCTTGTCAAGGCATTTTGCAACGCTTATTCTTTTGGTGCTTGGGTCGTAAAGCAAAGGATCATCGCAGTTTCTTGTGGTTCCTGTGTTGCCGTTGTCAAGGCGCCAGTTCATGCTGCCTGAAACATCTGTTATTAAAACTATATCAGCATTGCCTCCTGTCAATGATCTGAGGTCTTTCAGGCCCAGCCTCAGCGGAATTGCCTTTTGGCTGAGCGAGCTGTAGTCAAGAATAGCACCTAAAGTTGAATTTGATATTGTGACATCTGTGGCTGTGCTATTGGACTTACCCTCATAAATTGTAGCGTTGCCAAGCTTCAGAAATAATGTGTAGTTGCTTGAGTAATTCAGGAATATTTTCATGCTGTTCAATGAGCCGCCGGCATAGATTGAGGAGTACAAATTAATGATTCCGTTTATCCCCGGAAACCAGTACTTTTCATAGCCCGAAGTCAAGGTGTCATTGTATGATGAAGTCGTATATGTGACCCTCAAAAAGCCGCCTGCAATATAACTGTTGCCTGAAGTGAAATTCACTTTGATGGCGTTTTCGCCGGGCCTGAAGTTTGCCAGGTAAGCATCGCTTAAGTTCCACTTATCAGCGTGCATATTCCCTCCACCGGTAGAGCCCTTTATGTATGCTCCAGAAAACACGTCGTTGATATAAAGATTGAAATTTCCGCCTGCATCAACCTCAAGGTATGAGCTGTTGAAGGAGATGACATCGACAGGCAGCATGAGCTTCTTGCTCAGGTTGCCATCCCCCTCATAGCCTCCAAAGTAGGCATAGGCATTGGTTTTTTTGCTTTTTATTCCAGTCAAAAGCACTCTTGCAGTAAAGCCCTCTGTTGGCTTGGCTTTTGCTATGCCGCTTATCATCTTCCTTGAAGAAACAAGCGTTTTTCTTACAGGAATATTTCTGGAATATATCTCTTCATCATCCACCAGGATGCTCAGCCCATAAGCGCTTGGGATTATATCTCCTGTCAGGTTTTTTGTCAAATTTGAAGCTAAGTCGTTTCTTCCGTTGATCCAGAATTCGCCTATCTGCTCTATGATTGTCAGGTTGCTGTTGTTTATATAGCCTGAAGCGATAAGGCTTTTTACGTAATCATTGTCAGATTCCGCAAGCGTCATTGAGGAAAAGACCCTTACAATGTCCTGCGCCGCATAATTCACATTTGTCATCTGATGCTCCGAAGAATAAAAGTTTGAGATCAGGATTAATGCTATTATCAAAATTCCTGAAGCCAGCAGGCTGTCAATCGTGAAAAAGATTCCTTTTTTCATTGCCATGAATAAACCACCATTTTAACTAGCTTTGAATTGTATGCCATGTAGCGCTCTGCCTTGGCAAGATTTTTTATACTGATGCCGGATATGTTGATTGGATTGCAGGTGCCTCCAACGAGAGATTTGGCTGCCTCTTCCACTATGCCGACAAAGTCATCGCTGAAGTATGAGACATCAAAATCGCTGAAAAAAAACAATGTGCCGTTGCCATAATTCCATCGTGCGATTGCATTATCGCTTGTCTGGTTGAAAGTCGCTATAATTTTGAAATTTGAAGAGCCTGAAGCGTTTTCAGCATAATAATACTGGTCAAACACCATGCTTTGGCCTACTGTAAATGAGAGATACTGGTCGCTGTTGTTGACTATCGCAGTTCTTTGGCTTGATGATTGGCCGGACTTCTTCTTGAAGTTTGCACCAGCCATATTGTTTGTTGCAGGAGTTGCCAATTCCCCGCTGATCATGAAAATGCCCCCTCGTGACGAGAAATTTTCCAGATTTGCCTTGTTGTTGCTGAACTCACTTCCGCTAAGGAGAGGATGCTCCATGACAATAAAACTGTACTTTGATATATTGTTTGTTAGCCCGGCAATGTCCTGCAAATAAATGTCAGCCTTGAATGTGCTTTCCATAAATCCCTTCAGGAATGAGTCATCCTCATCCTGGTAATAATAGGCGCTCTTGATGTTGTATGTTGCATTTACAAGGCTGCTGCCGATTCCGCAGATGCCATTGATGTTTATGACTTCTCCTTTGTCATTTAGAAAAAACACAAAGTACTCAAATATTGTTCCAAAGAGCTTTTTTGAGCTCTTGTAGCTCATCTTCTTGAAATTCTGCAGCTTTGTTGAATTAACCCTTGTGTCGTCAGCAATTCCTATCCTTATCACGCTTGTGTTGTCCCAGTTTTGCGGATAGCCACCTAAAGCCAGAGAGGACGAGATTGATTTTGCATCTTTGAGCGATGTGCTTAAGGCGCTTTGCTCCTCATTTTGAATATTATTCGTATAATTAAAATAGAATGCCAATGTGAACAGGAAGAGGAGCATCGCTATGGCAAAATCCATGTACCATGCCTGGGCTTTAGTTGATATGGATAACACCCCCATCTTTGGTTATAGTGTTTGAGCCCTTGGTCACATTTCCAATGGCACTTGGAATTGGCACTATGTAGAACCCGTTTTTAGACTGGACTGCAACTGTGGAGTTTCTTGTTGTTAAAGAATAATTAATGCCGTCGATCTTGTCAGGAATGCTGAAAGTCCTCACATATCCATCTTCAACCGACGCAGCCAGGATAAGCTCTTTCTGGATCTTTATTGCAAGGTCCTCAACAGCATCAGCTTCATTTTGAATCCTGAAGTCCCTAAGCTGGTCAAGGGATGCCAGCTCGAAGGCAATCGCTGTCAGGAAAACTATCCCAATCAGTATAAAAAATTCAGCACTAATCTGTGCTTTACTGCTCATGTCAACCTCTTTTTTTTGCAAAGCCTTAATTTGAGCTTATTTGTACAAACCCGTCATCGGCTTTTACAGTTATTACATGTATGCCGGGAGTTATCGGAAGTGAGCCGCTGATATTCACAGAGGAAATCTGGACAACTTCTGCAATTCCCGCTGCCGTCTTTATCTTTAGCACAACTTCCCTGTTTGTAAGGTTTGTTGAAGCTATCCTGTCAGGAAAATTAATCTTCAGGGTAGTCTGGGACGGCTTGCCAAGGAAATAAACCTGCTCCGAAGCATCAACCACTTTTCTTGCAATCTGCATTGCCTGGGCAGTTGCCACAGAATCGCTTGTGTTAGAGGAGTACGAATAATAAATGAGCAGCAATGGTATGGTCATCAATGTTGCAAAGCCCATCACAAGCATGTATTCAGCGCTGACCTGGGATTTTGAAAGCATTTCGTTTCTATGCCTATTGCTAAGTTTATATTTCTTTCTGAATATTTCAATTAAGGACTTACTTTCTGGCCCTTGGCTTTTTTGAACTATGCTGCTTTACAATGGCGCCAATCTTTGCGCCTTCTTCTTTAAAGCCGAATTCCCTGCTTATCTTAAGCACCCTGTAAGATGCTATTACAAACGCAATATATGCAAAAACTATGAATATGAACTCAGGATATGTGCCGATGCCAGCGACATTTATGTTTATGCCAAGAATGGTTCTTGCAGTCTGCCATACTGAAAAAATGACAATAAATGCAAGACAGATTGCAAAATTGTCAAGGTACTTCCTGATAGAGCCCTCGCTCAGCCTGCTCCTTGCCCTTGAGACAAGCAGAAGAGAGGCAATTCCAAAAATAACTGTTGAAATACTTACTAAGGCTATTTGTGCCATAATCATTCACCTCCAAGGTCTATTCTGGCATCAGAAAACTGAGTAAGCTCGTCCAGCAGCGAGGGATCAGTTTCCTTTGCAAGAGTCATTACAATCCCCTTTATTTTCCATTCCCTTATCTTGCCCGCAAAGAAATGGACGAATCTTGCCACAGTAACAGGCTTGTTGAATATTGACAATGTGTTTAGCGAGTCAAAAATAAGAAACTTGTCTTCCGTTGGCAATGCCTTGACGGCCTGGTCAATCGCTACGGACATGTCGCTCAGCTTTTCGGGATTGCCTATGCAAAGGCTGTTCTCAGCCTTTTTTATATCCTGTGGCCTGGAAGTTGCATCAATAAAAATTATGATCCTTGAGTCTATCCCGTTGCCTTCAAGCAGCCTTTTTATAATTTCATAAGGCTTGTTCAGCGTCACATAAACTCCAGGAGTGTGCCTCTCGCTGACCAGATAATGCAGAACCTCGACAATTGCATCATTATAATTTTTTGCGTCAGCTGTCAGAAGCAATAGGTAATCTTTCAGCTCCCTGACCTCCTTTTTGAATATTTCCTTGGATTCCAGCATTTCCACCACTTTTTATGGGTGGAAATCTGACGCTATGAATATAAACTTTTCGAATTGCTGGTTATTTAGAAAACTTCTTGCTTAATTCCATGGCCTTTAGCGTGTTTTCCATCAGCATTGCCCTTGTCATGGGACCGACGCCGCCTGGAACAGGAGTTATGAATCCGGCAACTTCCTTTACTTTTTCAAAATCAACATCACCAACTAATTTGCCTCCAACTCTGTTAATTCCTACATCAATAACAACAGCGCCTTCTTTCACCATTTCTTTAGTTATAAGATTTGGCCTGCCAGCTGCAACAACAAGAATGTCTGCTTTTTTTGTGAATTCAGCCATATTTTTAGTTTTTGAATGGCAGACGGTTACCGTTGCATTCTTTTCCAAAAGCATCAATGCTGTTGGCTTTCCGACAATGTTGCTTCTTCCGACAACAACTGCATTTTTTCCCTCTATTTTTATTCCAGTTGATTCTATCAAATTTATAGCTGCCCTTGCGGTAGCCGGAGCCATTATAGTGTCTTCGCAAAGCAATCTGCCAAGGCTTAAAGGAGTAAAGCCGTCCACATCCTTCTGTGGCAGAATAGAATTTGTTACCAGTTTTTCATCAAGGTGCTTTGGCAATGGCAGCTGTACAAGAACGCCGTGGATTTCAGGCTTCTGGTTTAATTCTGTAACAAGCTTCAGCAAATCCATTTCGCTTAT
This sequence comes from Candidatus Woesearchaeota archaeon, assembly GCA_016177615.1. Lineage (GTDB taxonomy): Archaea > Nanobdellota > Nanobdellia > Woesearchaeales > GW2011-AR4. The sequence continues at coordinate 5,192 of JACOUX010000009.1, forward strand.
ATCTTCTTTAAGGTTGTACCTTTCGCAATAGAATCCGGCTTCCTTTGAATCCTTTTCCTTGAAATTAACATAGACTTCAGAAGCAGGATTGCTGCCGACCATGACAAGGGCAAGGCCAGGCTTCTGCTTCATGTTCTTCACTTTATGCTTAATCTCTTCAAGAATGCTTTTTGCTATTTTGCTGCCGTCTATGATTTTTGCTGGCATAATATGGGAAGACATTTGTTAGTATTTAAAATTATTTATAACTTATGATTTTAAATTTTTGTAAATCAAAATCTAGAGCGTTTTGAATAGCAGTATTACTTTTACCATAAAGTGGTAACAATCAGAAAACTTTATAAATATTCTGCATTCACATTCTACATGTTACTATTAAAATGAATTTTCAAAATAGGCTAGAAGGTATGTTGGAAAACATCGGACACGCTGAAGATGGTAGGGATATAATTAGATTTATACATAATGCTAAACATTGGAGTATTTATGATACAAGTAAATATTTTGATCCCGTATTGCAAAAACTTTTCGATAAAGGGTTTGGGTTCACTGAAAGAAGAGAACAAGAAATAAGAAGGACATCAGAAGAAGTGCTTCTTAATTGCTATTCGGCTTGTGAAGAAAGAACAGACTTGTTTGTTGAGTACATAGTTTACTTTGGAAGGAGAGGAATAGCCATACACGTGAAAGATGAAGGTCCAGGCTTTAATCATGCACAAAAATTGAGGGAGACGAGACAAAAGAAAGATCAACCAACAGATGAAATTTTATTGTATGGTGATGACCTACCTGGTAATTCAGGCTTACTTTGTCTTTTGAGATATACGAATGAGTTTCATCATAACAAAAAAGGAAATGAAGTTATTATGAAATTCGATCTTTCAAAATAAAGTTTAAAACCTTCTATAAAGATTTTGATATCCTAAATGCCCGATCATGCTTCACCTCAAAACATCAAACCCAGGATATAATGGGAACTTCCTGCACAATTTAATGACACTATTTCTTATTTCAAGGATTTTTTTATTTTCTTTTATTTCTTCCTTGAAAGCTTTCAGATAATTTCCTATTTCCTTTTTGTCTTCCGGCAGCTCAAAATCTTTAATCTCTTTTATGACATCAGCTATCCACTTTCCAACAAGCTCCATTTCTTTTTCCTTCATCCCTCTTGTTGTCAATGATGGTGTTCCCATCCTTACGCCGCTTGGATAGAATGGAGACGATGGATCACCGGGAATGGTGTTCTTGTTCATCGTGATGTTTGCCTCGTCAAGGGCTTCCTGCGCGAATATCCCCTTTCCTTTTCCGAACTTCGTCAGGCTTACTAAAACCATATGGTTATCACTTCCTCCCGTTACGACTTCCATTCCGCTACCCATTAATGATTTTGCAAGGGCTCTTGAGTTTTCAACAATCTGCTCACAGTAAGTTTTGAATTCAGGCTGCATCATCTCTTTCAAAGCAACTGCGATTGCTGCTGTCGTGTGGTCATGGGGGCCGCCTTGCAGTCCCGGAAAGACTGCCTTGTCGATTTTATTTGCCAACTCAGGATCTTTATCAAGCCCTTTTTGAGTAACCATTATAATTCCCCCTCTCGGGCCTCTAAAAGTTTTATGCGTAGTTGTAGTTACAATGTGGGCATAAGGAGACGGGCTTTTATGCACTCCCGAAGCAACCAATCCGGAAATATGAGCAATATCGGCAGCAAGATAAGCGCCTACTTTATCAGCAATCCTTGCCATTTTTTCAAAGGGAAACTCCCTGACATAAGCAGTATATCCGACCCACATGAGCTTCGGCTTGTGCTCCATCGCTAACCTTTCTACTTCTTCCAGATCAATATACCCGTCTTTTCTAACGTGGTAGGGGATGGAATTAAACAGCTGGCCTGTACAGCTTGCTTTAAACCCATGAGTCAAGTGGCCTCCATCAGGAAGATGAAGTCCCATTATTGTATCATTCGGCTGGCAGACTGCCATATAAACAGCGAAATTTGCAGGGCTTCCTGAATATGGCTGCACATTTGCATGGGCAACGTTGAAAACTTTCTTTGCCCTTTCAATTGCGAGAAGCTCGACTTCGTCAACAAACTGATTTCCTCCGTAATATCTTTTTTTTGCATAGCCTTCAGAATACTTGTTTGTAAATACAGAGCCCATTGCCTGGAGCACTGCCTTGCTGACATTATTTTCAGAAGGAATCATCTCAAGCCCATGCTGCTGCCTTTCAAGCTCTTTTTTCAGCAGAGCATAAACTTCAGGGTCAGTCTTTGAAATATCATCCATCATGGATTAAATCACCCCCAATATTTTTAGCGCACTTTATTTTTACCTTGCTCTATGCTGCTTCCTCAGCCTTCTCTCTTTTTTCATTCTCTTGCGCTGCCACTTCCAGCGCATCTGCTGCTTCTTCTTCCATCTGCGGGAGCTTCTTTTCATAAGAAAAAGTATTTGATAGTTGTATATAAATATTGCGGGTTTGCATAGAGTATACTTGCACCAAGCAGCTTAACCGTTTTCACCCATCTTAAACAACCTTTACAATTTTCCTCTTTAAGCTTCTGTGCATATAATCCTCATATTCAAACTCAACCATGAACTTTGATTTTTTCAGCAATAACCTGTAATTAACATAGCTCGGAAAGACAATCACTGCCTTTTTCTTCAGCTTTTTTCTTAGGTTCCCCAGGAACAACAAATAAAATTTCTCAAGGCTTCCGATAAAATCTTTTGTTTCAATCTTCCTGTTTATCCTGTGCTTTTTCCAGTTTTTCTCATACATTGCCATGGCGTTCGAATTCAGCCCGTAAGGCAGGTCTGTGACAGCATAATCAAATCTATCGCCTATCTTTAATGCGTTTTTTGCTTTAACCTTATGGCCCTTTATTTTGAAATACTCTAAATTTTTCTTGCAGCCATTTGCCATAATCTTACTTATGTCATAACCGACAGACTTTATCCCCATCAATCCCGATTCAATCAGAAAGCCCCCGGTTCCGCAAAAGGGATCAAACAAAGTTTTATTTTCCCCGATTTCGGAAATATTGACCAATGCCCTGGCTAATTTCGGGTGCAGGGAGCTTGAGTGCGGAAACGGCCTTAAGTGCGCTTTTCTGGCTTCAAAATCTTCCTTGTTTTCGTAAACAAGCAATCCGCAATACACCTTATTTTTTATGATGAACAGCTGAATCAGGGTTTTTGGATTTTTGAGAGCCACTTTCGGGTTTTTCACAGAGCGCCAGACATGCCCTGCAAGGATTTTTTCAGAATAAGCAGTTTTTTTTGCTTTAATTTTTTTATTTGATTTTACGTTAATGGAATTTTTAGTTAATGTTTTTTTATTGTTTTCCATATAATTTATTCTCAAGCAAAAATCACCCTGATATACAGAATCCCAGCCAAAATTCTTCATAGCATCAGCCAAATCATCAATTTTGCATTTAAACAGCAGCCTGTAAATCTTCTTTGTAAGAGCCAGCCTTTTGCAATTTTTTAAGAAACTTTTTTCATTCTTTAAATCGGCAATCAAAATATTTTCTATAAGATTAAAATTTTTAATATTTAACAAGCTTGAAACTTCTTCTCTTCCAATCTCAATATAATCTCCGGACAGCAGGAATATAAGCTTCATAATTTAAGAATCTCAGAATAAGATAATAATCTATCTTTTCTTCTTTCTGCCTGTTTCAACATTTGTCTTAATATCCTTCAATTTCTTGTAAGCAAGATAGATTACAATAATCAGCTCGACAAAGATCACCAATGGCTTAATATACCTCCCCAAGTACCTGTAATACCTAAAAGTTCCAAAAAACAAGGTTATCAAACCGCCGAGCATGAATCCTGTAGCAACCCATTCGTTCAAGCTATTGTGCGGCGGCAGCAATAAGCCGATTGCTATTGCAACTAATGCCAATACAGATGAAATTAGAAACACATAAAAGTTGTACTTTTCATTTGCGTCGTCAAAATTTTTCTGGCAGAAATTGCAGCCCTTATACTCAACAGGGCAGTTATAAGCATCATAGCGGTAATCCGGCATCCCTTTTTCTTCAGCGCACTTGTCAAGCTCTGCCTGTGTTGGCTCCTTGTATTTCGGGCATTCTTTTCTATCAGCAGCAATTGGATATGGCTTTTCTGGGTAATATCTTGTTGTTTTGCAAAAATCCTCGTACCTAGGTGAAGGATAAACTGCATCGATTATGGCGTTCACCAGCACGGCATATAAAATAGCTATTACAAAGATTATAGCAACTCTTCTTAAATCAATCATAGTTAAGAGAAACTTTAGGAAGTATATATTATTTGTGCATATTTCCGGTATCAAGTAATATTTATTTTCTATATGGCAACATAAAGTATATAAATAAGTAAAACATTACCAGGCTTATGAAAAAGGGAAGGCCGGTTAAATCTGAGATAAGGCAGAACATGGTGGAGATTCTTCACTTCATTCCAAAGGCATATGGCTATGAGATTTACAAGGTTTACGTCGCAATATTCCCAAAAGTCACTTTAAGGAGCATTTATTACCACCTGAAGAAAGGGCTTGCACTTGGTGAGTTTGTAGTTAATAAGGTTGAGAGAGAGAAGGGGGACTATTCCTGGGGCGGAGAGGCAGAGAAGATTTATTATGCCCTTGGGCCAAATGCAAAGCCTGCTGGAAACGATAGGGTAAAGGAGTATGTTGAGTTAAAGGGGAAGAAAGAATGATTTTTATTTAAATCTTTTTTGTTTCAATTTCTTTAATTCACTTTCTTTAGTAATTCCGATAAAACCGACATAATTGCGAGTTCTCTTTGTGTAGCATCCTGGCATTCTGGTCTTCTTAGGAACTCTTCCGTTGCATTTGATATGTCCACTTTCAGCTCATGGCAGGCACAATACATATCATAATCACTAAATCTTTGAATACCTTGAGGAAAATATGACATTCCCTTATTTAAGTCACCAAATCTAGCAGTATATTTATACATCTTCCTGTCGGCAGTAGGCGGCTCATGCGCAAGTCTTTTTAATATCGTTGGCAACCGGTCGTCATTAAAAGAAGCGCCCCATACACTATAATGCGGAGAATCATGTTCATGGATAAAACTATCCTGTCCATATATAACGTGAACTTCTGCATCCGGAAACTCAGCTGCCAAAATTCTCCGGAGAGTATGAGTTCCATCATTTGCCCTAATGTGCAAATCAATTTGTTGCTCTATTGATAAAATCATTTTAGGAAGAAAAGTTCAATAGTTATTAAATCTTTATAAATATTTTACTCAGAAATACAAAAATTATTTACTCAACTAAACAGCTTAAGCAATCCAAACCCGGCTCCAAGATTTACCAGGATAATAACTAAAAATATCAGGCTCACAACCCCAAAAATCCTGTTGCCCTTCTCTTCCCCAAAATATTTTTGAAGCGGCAGCTGAAGCATCCTGCCCCCGTCTAACGGGCCTATGGGGACAAGGTTAAAGAGGCCGATGCCCAAATTGAGAATAAAAAGAATAGCAAACAATCCGAAAGTCCATATCAATGCATTCGGCAAAAATTTGCCATATTTCTTTATGGCACTATCTTTAATCTTGGCATCCTGCTCAAGAAAAGCCCCGATGTAGGCAAGAGACTCATTTTCAGGATTCCTTGCCAATTTTACCTGATATGAAGACTTGTCCGTTTTAATAACTACAATATCATTGGGCTTTTTTGCTTTCATAATATCTGACAAATTTTTTACGTAAGTAGTCTGGATGTTGTCAACATCCTTTATGACTTCTCCAATTTTTATTCCGGATGCTTCAGCAGGAAACAGGCCTTTTTCCTTTACATAGCCTGTTATTTTTATACCATTTGGCTCTACAAAAGCATTTGCCAAAGGCGAAAGGGCAAACGATAGAATGCCGAGGCAAATGAACGCTGTAATTATATTCGCCAAAGGGCCAGCCGCGAAAACGCTCAACTGCTCCTTATGCGGCCTTTTCCTCAGCATTTTTTCGTCCGGCTCTACAAAAGCAGCAGGAATTATTGGAATTATTAACCCAAGAAAAGCAAATCCGCTTGACTTGACTTTTAAGTCATGGGCTCTAGCAACCAGCCCATGCGAAAATTCGTGCACAACGGCAATTACAAAAATTGAAATTATCCAGTAAAAAAATGGCACGTAGAAAATGCCTTTTCCCTCGAAAGGAAGAACAAGCCCGACTCCTGACACAGCTTCAGGCTCTTTGAATAGCGTATACAGGTTATTGATTAAGCTGTATGCGATGAGCGCCATCCCAACGAATCCAACCAAAATGCCAGAATAGCCTAGGTAGACGGTAAATTTCCGGTATTTTTTTGCCCAAGAATCCATCATCCTCAATCCCAATTTTGTCCTATACATCGAGAAATAAAGAAAATAGGGAATGAGTTGCTTTGTGTCAAGCTTTTTTCTTTTTATGGAAAGTATTATTGTCAGGGCAACAACAAAAATTATGGCAGCTATTGTTTCAAAATCAATCATTTTATTTTACTTCTTCCTTACCGCCTTGAAGACCTTGCTGCCGCATCTCCTGCAGCTTACCTTGCCCTGTATTATCTTCATGTTAGGAGACTTGATCTTGGTCTTGCATTTCCTGCAGACAAAGACATTCCTGAACTTCCTCACATCAGCCTCGTGGAACTTGACCATTAATCAGCACCCTTTACCTGCTTGATTACCCTTTCGTTCATTATCGTCCAGTAAAGCACAGAAGAGCCCTCGACAACCTGGCCCTTGAGCTCCTCAGGGATCTTCATGTCAAATGTCTCGTAGCTTTCAGAGTCCATCACATTGGCCATGTCGCCGGAGACAGACATAACCTGCGCATTTCTCTTTTCAATTATGGGAACTTCGATATTGTCATGGCCCGGCATCACCTCGATCCTTTTCTTTTCATCAACAAGGCCCACAGCGGATATCCTGACTTTTGAGTGGCCGTGCTTTCCCGGCTTTGAAATCTCGACATCCACGACCTTGCATGCCACCCCTCCCATAAGTATAAAGCTGCCTTTCTGCACCTGGTTGGCGCCAATCATCTTTGTGTCTGACATCAAATCACCTTAATGGCTTTTTTGTTTTGAACAAATGCCCAATTTATAAATTTATGCTTAGAACTATTCCTTCACAGCCAGCTTTATATCCTCAGCTTTTATGGTTTTTCTTCCTGCATGGACCGCAAGCTTTATCGCCTTTACCGATATCTCGTTTGCGATGTCCTCAAGGGCCTGCTTCAAAGCCAATTTTGCCTTGTCAGAAACCCTTTCCGCGCCCCCCTGTTTCAGGAGCTTTTCCATTGCAGCCAACGGCAGAAATTTTTCACTCATCAAACCACCAAATTAATGTTAATTTCAGATGTATTTAAACTTTTTCAATAAAAAGCCAATTTGGGCAGTCAAAAATTCAAAAACGTCTTAATTCCAAATCTGTGCTTCCTAGCCAGCCTTGAAATCTCTTTTTCAATTAAATCCCTACCTGGAAATTTTGCTTCCATTTTCCTGAATTCCGGGCCGTGGTGCAATGTTCTTCCGTTCCTGCTTTCAAACTTGAATTTCTTGTGCAGCATCTCGTGGTACATTATATAATCGAGCAGCTCGGTCTTTGCATCCTTAAAAATAGTGCTTACAGTTACTGTATCAGAGCCGTATTCATAAGAGCCGAGCTTGCTTGTCGAGTCATTGCCCCATTGCAGGTTAACCATGTCCATCATTCCGTTGAAATACACATCATTTACTCTGTTGAATGATGCTTCAAGAATTTCATCCGTTTTGGTCTTAGGGACTGCAAGATGGACATTCTTCAGAAAAAGATTATATAACTCCATGTTCATAGTTTTCTTTTTGTCCTTCAGGATTTTTGTCATTAGCTCCTGCACCAATCCCATCTGAATGTCTCGGCTTATGCTCTTCCACTCCCTGCTTAAAGTGAATACCAGATTATCGCCGTGCAGCTTCACGTTTGCATTATACGGCTTGAACTTTCTGGAATACTTGAGGGAGAAATAGTATTTTGGCTCTTTTTCAGGATAAAGCTGCTGGAATGCCTCTGTTACTAGGGTCTCCATAAAATTTATGTATTTGACCTATCTTTTAAATTTTTTGAATATGTTTATAAAATACCACCTAATTCCCTTAAGGGTTTAAATGGGAAGAACTCATCCGCTGTTCAATTTGGGGACTAACGCACTTAAAACAGGGGCAGAATCAGGAATAATACTGGCATTGCTTAAGGATAGCTATACAAAGTGCAGATTGTGCGGAGGAGGCTCATGGACCCAGGAGTCTAAAGGGGTTTTAACAGACAATGGTGATTCCGGAACATCCATTAAAGATTTAGTTGATAGTGCGATGTCTGATCCCCACACAAGAGGCTTCTTACTGGGATCTGAAGAAGCACGAGAATATTTTAAAGAATTAGGCGGACAATTTGATGACGGATGTTATTCGGGACTTTATTCGATTCGCGGGAGGACTTTTCTTATTTTGGAACCTGAAGATGGCTCACTTTTAAAAAAAAACATAATCAACTATGCACCTCATACCTCAGTATAGCAGCAACCTTTCCCAAATCCCTTAATTGGGCGCCTTCCCTTGTCTGTGTTGATATGATTTTGACATTTGTTCCTACTGGCTTTGCAGCATCTTCAAACTCCTCAATCTTTTCATCGCTTAAGGCTTCAGAAAGCAATAAAATATCAACAACTCCCATCTTCAGCTTGCTCATGACATCAGCTTCACCATAGGAAACCATGTTCTGCCTCTTGGCAAGCGTCTCAAGGAACTTCCCCACAATCTTTTTCTCTTCCATCACATCTTCCTGGGCAAGCAAATCGTCGCTTTTCTCCAGGAGCTCCTCAAGGCCAAATTCGCCTGTGTAGCTCAAATCCTTTATCCCTATTATCTTTTTCTTGACTTCATTGGTTATAAAATCGCCATCAACAAAATCATATTTTGTAGGCCCGGGCCCGCCAACTATAATCCCCTTCAACCCATCCATCTTGAGGAATGTTTCCTTCATGTATTCCCCGACTTTCTTGTAGTGGTCTTTTGCAGCGCCTTCTATCTGCCTGCTAAATCTCATTGCTGAGTTATGAACAATTATTCCATTTGCTATGAAATTCTGGTTTTTTACAGAAATGTCTATCAAATCAAATTCACCATCTTCAATGGTTATATTTGTAATTTTATCTTCCGATACTTTCATATTTTTTACAAAAAATAAATTATCCCCGACTTTCAGATTTTTTGCAGGAATTTCCACTTCTTCATTATTCTTTTTAACAAAAAAAGTATGATTTCGGGAGCATTTTATTTCAGAATTTTTGGTTTTTATTTTGTATGACTCACTTACTTTTTTTTCCCAAAAATCCAGACACGAAGCATTCTTAAGGATTTTATTTTTGAAATCATAAGTTATTAAATTATTTCCAACCTGAAATTCACCAATTGGCACCGTAACATTCTCATCAACAAGAATTTTAGTGTCAGGATGAAGGCATTGCCCGCCGGCCTTGAACTTTCCGGGAACTTCAGAATGCGTCTTGACTAATGGAATGATTGATTTACCTTTCAACAGAGCGATATTTGCGTCCCTTCTGTCCATCACAACAAGGCCATAGACTTCTTTTGCCTCCATCATTTCTCTTAAGATGTCCAGAACAAACTCCTTGTCGCACCTGTAAATTCTTGTTTTTAAAGGAACAGGCGGCTCGATACTCCAGACCTTGAAATCCTGCTGGCCTTCCCTTTCAGCGACATTGCCTGAGAAAACACACAATCCATTTGGCGGCGTCCTCTTAAATAGCTTCAAATGCTGTATCATTCTTTCAAGAGCATCTGTTACATTTTTTCTGGTTGCAGAAGACTTTATGTTGGATGCAGTCCCCTGCTCCTGCGCAAGGTGGTTGATTATCTTGTTTAAATCGTAATCCTGCGGCACATAGACACTAACTAATTCCGTATGCCTTCCCCTGTACATTTCCAATTCCTTTATGAATTTCTTCAGGTGAAACTTCTGCGCTTCTGTTAGTGACATTTTATGCATTAGAAATAATGATGGTTTATAAAGATTGAGCTATTGGTTCTGATGCTCAGCCGCTTTGGGCGAGAATGCCCAATACCCTAATCTTAGAATCCATTCAACAGCCACAATGAATATCAGGTATTTCAAGGCTTTTGGGATGTATTGGAGAAAAATATTAAAGGATGAATAAATCCCTTCAAAGGTTATCGCGCTTGGGTCTATCAAAAAAATAAGTATAAGGCTCCATGGCAGCAGCTTTGCCATGTCTTCTGCAAGTTTTTCGCTTACGTATGCGCCGATTCTAGTGGCTGCCACCACCACAATCCCAAAGTATAAAATGTCCTCAATGGGCCTTGACTTGGACAGCAAGTGCAACAGGAAGGAAAAAATCAGGAACCACAGGAATGAATAAACAGGGAATACTATGAGGTACTTCAAAAAATAAACAAGCCTATCGAAAAAATTCCTGAATTTGGAGACAATTCGAATTTTGGGAAGCTCAAACAAGTCCCTCTTGGCAAGCTGTTTTGAGTAAATAAACCATGCCAAAAGGCTTGCAAGGAATAATATGATTGTTGATGCCAGCAAACTCAGGTATTGCGTGTCAAAAATCATATTTTTTGCCAAATCGATGAAATCAGAGGGCGCCATAAAATTACTTTTATCTGATAATATATAAAAATTATGGTTTGATTGTTGTTAATCCATAATGCGCCTTTTCAACATTCCTAAATCCTGCCTGCTTCAGCCTTTTGCTCACATTCCCAGCCAAGTTTATCTTCCTGTTCCTGCTTCCGGGGCTACCGGTGTAATGATATATCTTTCCTCGTGGCTTCAGCACCCTAAAAATTTGTTTATAGAATTCAAGCGAGTACAGCTCAGAAGCCAAGCTGAGCCTCGGAGGGTCATGAATAACAGTATCAAACATACCGCTCTTGAAGAGCTTTATCTCGTCAAAAATGCTGGCTTTCAATATGCTTATCTTTTTGTTTTCAAATAACTCATTAGACCATGGGTTAATTCTTGCCATCTCCAATACATTTTCATCCTTTTCGCATGTGAACACAAAATCTGCAGTTTTAGAGGCTTCGATTGCAGTATACCCAAGCCCCATGCACGTGTCTAATACAAACCTTTTAACAGGAGCGATGCTTTCAATCTTTCTTTTTGTGTCCTCCATTGGAGTTATATTTTTTGTAACATGCATTCTTATTCCAGAAATCTCAATAGTAGGCGCATCATTCGTTGGCACTAGCTTATAGAATTTGCTTGTATCATCAGAAAAGAGCTGGATCTTAATTAATGAATTATCTTTAATAAGAAAGCAGGATGCATTATCTTTAATCGGCTTTTTCAGCTGCGATTCGTCAAGCTTTTGACCATCAGGAAAAGCAAAAAAACCCTTTTCAATCCTCACCCCCGACATGGCTTTGTTTAGGTCAAGCGATATCCAAATTTCTTTTAGTGTTTTTTTTCTTGCATCTATAAGCTGCTGAGCTTGATGGTATGTAATCATCATATTTCTCTTAGAATTTCAAAACATTTAAAAATACTTGTTTAATCCTTGAGAGAGGGCATAATGTTATTGTCTGGGGCTGTGGTGTAGCTTGGCTATCATTTGAGGTTTGGGACCTTAAGACCCCGGTTCAAACTAAAGCGATTAAAGCGCGATTTGAGAGTCCGGGCAGCCCCATTTAAGAAGAACTAAAAATGAAATCTGAAGAAAAACTCGGCTCTGTCAAGAGGTTTGGAGCAAGGTATGGGAGGAAGCTTAAGCTGAAGCTTTCCAAGATTGAGGCTGAGCAGAGAAAGCTTCACAAGTGTCCGTACTGCAGCAAGACTGCTGTAAGAAGGGTCGCTCTTGGTATATGGCAGTGCAGGAAATGCAATGCCAAATTTGCTGGCAAGGCATATTCTGTAACGAAAAGGATATTAATGCTTGAGGAAGATGCAGCTGAGGCAGCTCCAGCCATAGTTGAGGCAAAAGAAGGCGAGGAATCATCACAGGAGGAATGATGGCAGAGTACAAATGCTTTGAGTGCAACAAAAAGGTTGCTTTGGACTATCTGAGGAAGAGGATTAGGTGCCCATACTGCGGCAGCAAGATAATTTTTAAGCCAAGGAGTGTAACAACAAAGGTAAAAGCGCGCTAAAATGGAAGTTCAAAAGGAGACAGAGGAAAAAATAAGCCAGCTGCAGATGTTTGAGCAGAGCCTTCAGAGCTTCTTAGGGCAGAAGCAGCAGTTCCAGATACAGCTTGTGGAGACAGAGTCCGCATTAAGCGAGCTTGCCAACACAAACAAGGCATACAAGATTGTGGGCAACATAATGGTCGAGGCAGGCAAAGACGAGCTGAAGGCAGACCTTCAGTCAAGAAAAGAAATGCTTGAGATTAGGATAAGGACTATGGAAAAACAGGAAGCGCAAGTGAGGGAAAAGGCCTCCAAGCTGCAGTCCGAAATCCTCAAGAAAATAAAAAAGGAAGAATAATCATGGATACTATGGGGCAAATGGGCGAAGTAAGCAATGTCATCAGCAGCCTGAGCGAGATTCATGCAGATGCCAGCGTTCCAAGAAACGTAAGGATAAGGATAGAGTCTGTTATGAATACTTTGAATGAAAATGCAGAGCTGCCGATAAAAGTCAACAAGATACTTAACGAGCTGGATGAGATTGCAGGCGATGTTAACCTTGAATCCTACACCAGGACACAGATATGGAACTTAATGAGCCTGCTTGAGAAGCTGTAGATTCATCTTATGAAATTCGCTCACAATATAAAACTCAGCGTTTTTTCTTACAGTAACGAAGACAGCGATAAGATTCTCAAGGCCTCCATCGATTTTTTTCCTTTTGACCTTGAGAAAAGCAAAATTGCAGTCAAGAAAAGCTCTGCAGAAGGATTTAATGATAGAAAAACAATAATTTACCAAATAATAATTTCAAAAACCACTTTGATAAACCAGTTTCTTTATAAATTACTTGAAAGGATTGACAAAATCCAAAAAGATGCAATACTCGAACAATCCGAATCGAGGCTAGACCAAGAGCTGGACTTTTTCATAAGATTTGACAAGGATTCTTGGGTTAATGAAAGAAAATTGATATTAACTGATTCCGGAAGATGCTTTCACCTCAAAATAAGCATTGCCGCGTTTCCAAAGAAAAGGGAGGTAGCTTTAAATATTGTAAAAGAACTATTTAAATAATCAACTTATAATTAAAGAAGTTAAATTATTTTTAGTCGTATTGAAAAGGCGCCAATTGTTCAGCGCAGCAAGAGCTAAAATTAATCAAGTGCTTGGCAACAATCATACTTTAAAACATTTAATTCCGTTTGCTTTCGCTCACAATAGTGTCAAGAGAGAGCTCGTTTCACTCGCTCAGCTCACTGTGCTCGGTTTCGCTTTTCTGCCATTGCGCGAAACCTCGCCTATACATTTCAATAAAAAATTTAAAAAATAAAACCAAAGCAAAATGCCAAGGATAAAAATCGCGCCTTCGATACTGTCAGCAAATTTGAAAAAAGTAAACGAAGAAATAAAAGAAGTTGAGAAATACTCTGATCTTATCCATGTCGACATAATGGACGGCATTTTTGTGCCTCCGACAACCATAGATGCAAAGTTTGTAAAAAAGATAAAGACGAAAGTCCCTCTTGATGTCCATCTCATGGTGCATGAGCCAAGCCATTCTTATATCAAAGAGTTTATTGATGCAGGGGCCCCTTCCATAACAATCCATGAGGAAGCCTGCAAAAATCCTGCAGAGCAAATCAATTTCATCAGGAGAAATAACGCCAAGGCAGCTATATCGATAAAGCCCAACACTCCCATTGAAAAAATAAAAAATTACCTTGGCATGGTTGACATGGTTTTGGTCATGACAGTGGAGCCTGGATGGGCTGGGCAGAAATTTATAGATTCCACTATGCTAAAAGTGAGGGAATTAAGAAAACTGAAGAGAAACATCGACATAGAGGTTGATGGCGGCATAAACCCTTATACAGCAAGGATCGCTTTTGAGGCAGGCGCCAATGTTTTTGTTGCCGGGTCTGCTATCTTTGGGAAGAAAGAAAGGGTGGCAGCTATAAAAGAAATTTTAAAGGGGCTGAAATAAAATGCTGTGGGCAGCCTTATCCATACTTTCAGGATTTGGCGATGCTGTTTCTTTTGCTTCAATTAAGAAAATAAAAAATATGGATGCATTCACGAAGCTTGCAGCAATTAATTTGATCATGCTGCCCTTTCTGCTGCTGGGTTTCATATTCTATGACATTCCTGAGGCAACTTTCAATTTTTACATTGTAATAGCACTTAATGTTGCGGTCTTCTTGACAGCGCAGTTTGTCATGATAAAATCCTTGGAGCTGTCAGACTTGTCAATGTCTGTGCCGATGCTTAGCTTTACTCCAATATTTTTGTTTTTTACATCTTATGTTCTTGTTGGAGAAGCTCCAAATTTTTTAGGATATATCGGAGTCGTCATCATTGTATTTGGCTCTTATTTTCTTAATATTAAATCAGTTACTTATGGCTATCTAGAGCCGCTAAAAATGATTTTCAGGGATAAGGGAGTGTTTTACATGCTTATTGTGGCTTTTTTGTTCAGCATCACTGCAAACCTTGCCAAGATTGGCATAGGCCTTTCAAATCCCGCTTATTTTATGTTTACGCACTACTTGTTTACATCTATACTTTTAACCATTTTGTTTTTCAGGCGATTAATGGGCAGCATCAAATCTATTAATAAAAATTTCAAGCCTTTTATAACATTTGGCATTGCAGCAGCATTTTCCGAAATACTGGCAGGAGCAGCATTTAAGCTTGCTATCGTTCCTTACGTGATATCCCTCAAAAGAACCAGCGTCGTATTTAGCGTTATACTCGGATTCCTGCTGTTCAAAGAGAAAAACTTTAAGGAAGCCATGATAGGCTCGGTTACAATGTTTATTGGCGTTGTTTTGATAACGTTGTCATAAGATTTATAAAATACCAGATTAAATTTGCTATAATGGCGAATGATTTTACTGTAACACCATGGGAAGTAAGCGGCGAAATAGACTATGACAGTCTGATAAGGGAGTTTGGAGTAAAGCCGCTTGACGACAAGCTGCTGGAAAGGCTTGAAAAGCACACCAAAGGACTGCATTACTTTCTCAAAAGGAAAATCTTTTTTGCGCACACTTATTTTGACACAATTCTGGACCAAGTTGAGAAGGGGAAAAAGTTTTACCTGTATACAGGAAGGGCCCCCTCAGGACCTGTCCATCTTGGCCATATGGTGCCATGGATGTTCTGCAAGTGGCTCCAGGACAAGTTTAATGTTAATCTTTTGTTCCAGATTCCTGACGAAGAAAAATTCCTGTTCAATGAAAATCTGACGATGGAAGAAACGAAGAAATGGTCAGACGAAAATATTCTGGACATCATCGCAATGGGCTTCAACCCAAAAAAGACAAAGATATTCCTAGATACAGAATGCGCTAACCTGATGTACAGGCATGCATGCTCTGTGGCCAAAAAGATAACGCTTTCAACAGCAAAATCAACTTTTGGGTTTACTGACTCCAACAACATAGGGGAGGTATTTTACACAAGCATGCAGTCTGTTCCTGCATTCCTTCCAACAATCCTGGAAGGAAAGACAACCTATTGCCTTATTCCATGCGCCATAGACCAGCAGCCGCACTTCTTCATGACAAATGATGTCGCGCCAAAGCTTGGCTATCCGAAAACTGCCACTATTCTTTCAAGATTTTTGCCTGGGCTGCAGGGCATGCACAAAGAAGGCAAGATGTCTTCCTCAATCGAAAGCACTACGATATTTGCAACAGACACGCCAAGGCAGGTGCACGACAAGATAATGAAATATGCGTTTTCAGGCGGAAGAGACACCTTGGAAGAGCACAGGAAGCTTGGGGGAAACCCTGACGTTGACGTTTCCTACCAATACCTGACTTTTTTCCTTGAAGACTCAAAAAAACTGGAGCAGATTTACAATGACTACAAAAGCGGCACATTATTGACCGGAGACCTGAAGAAGCTGACTGTTGACACAATCAATAAATTCCTCAAGAAGCACCAGGCAAGAAGGCAGAAGGCAAAAAAAATGGTTAGGAAGTTTATGCTGAAATGCTAGAAAACAATCGTAATATTTAAATAAAGAAAAATAAATAAATGAACAGCATGGCTGAAAACAGGAAAATGGGGCACTTCCAGTACGCTTTGGTAGCAGTGTCTTTAGCCATAATTGTCTCTCTTGTTGCCTTTATGAGCGAGGAAGGCAAAATTACCGGCTTTGCTGTAAGCGATTCAGATAGCTTCGATATAATGGAATCCTCTTTGGTTGAGTACAATACACTAAATGAGTTAGGCAGCTTGGGCCCTGGAAATTATTATGTCAGCAGCGAAGGAATTGTTTATTGGCTGGATGACAATTCAATGCCTGCAGTCGGGAAGGTCAATCAGATAACAGAAGCGCAAAAAAATAAGAGGATATACATCGATTCAGAAGGGAATATAGGATACATATTGAACTAGAAATTAGACTAAAGGCGGTGATACCATGGAAAAAGAGCTCAATATAGCTCCCTTATCAGGCGGCTATATGATAACAAGCATTGTAGGGTTTCTTATATCGGCCTTTTACATACTGCCTAACTCAGGCACTTGGGGTTTTACATTTGTGCTGTTCTTTACAATTATGTTTGTGGCTTCCCTTATCTCGATGACTTATGCACCAAGTGACTGGCCATTGAGGATGGGAAAGCAAAAGGCAAAATGACAGAGTATAGCGAGGTTCTTATAAGATTAATATTTGCAGCTTTAGCAGGGGGACTGATAGGGCTAGAAAGGGAAGTTGTGCACAAGCCGGCTGGCGTAAGAACCCATATGCTTGTGTGCGTTGGCTCCGCATTATTTGTTCTGGTTACACTTGAGTCATTGCCGCACGAGGCAGCAAGGATTATTGCAGGAGTGGCTACAGGAATAGGATTTTTAGGCGCAGGAACAATATTCAAGGCAAAAGACGAGGTGCATGGCTTGACGACAGCCGCTTCTGTTTGGGCAGTCTCTGCAGTCGGATTAGCAATTGGGTTTGGCTATTACCTGATGACATTGACCGCAGTTGTGCTTGTGCTTATTATACTGCAATTGAACAAGTTTGAGTTTTTCAGGAATCTGTAAGACCTATTCCAGACTTTTATAAATCAGATTAAACCACTTTCTGAAGGAGTCTGCTATTTCCTTATTTTCTATTATAAATGCGCTGGGATATTTTTCTTTCCAAAGGACTATTGCAACCTTGTTGCCAAAGATGTTTACAACCCCATTTGAATCAAACCCTTTTGGAAAAACTCCGACAAAGATGGGGGAGATACTTGCTCTTTGTAGACGGCGCAAAAGCACATGGAGGGGCAAAAGTAAGAGCATACCTGAAAAAGCATAGAAAGACAACAAAACTTGAATATTTTCCAAAACGCTCGCCAGAAGAAAACCCAACAGAACAATGCTGGAAACCGGGAAGAAACGCATTGGCAAATAGG
Source organism: Candidatus Woesearchaeota archaeon (assembly GCA_016177615.1). Classification (GTDB taxonomy): domain Archaea; phylum Nanobdellota; class Nanobdellia; order Woesearchaeales; family GW2011-AR4. The sequence goes on from JACOUX010000009.1 coordinate 22,770, forward strand.
GTGCTTCCATCACTGAATGCAGCAAAATATCACTTGCGGAAAACATTTGACAACACTAAAGCTATGCCCAAAATGTTCCTGTTTCCCTGTCTATTCGGCGGGCTTGCAATTACGGGAACATTTAGTCAATCGCGGCGTTAAATCAGAAAAAATATTTCTTATGTCAGGAGTTGTATCTCATAATGACGAGGCTGAAGCGAAGAAATACGGAGTTTCTCCAAGGCAGATTCTGGCAAAAGATAATTTTACGGAAAGAATGCTCAAAGAATTATTGAGAAATTAAAAAATATTTTAAAATTCAAACACCTTCTTCTCTTTCGGCAGTGCGCTTGGCGCAGACCCTCCATGCCATGAATACTTGGGCCTCACCCTTATCGGGTATAATTTTTCATTTATGTCGTCAAATACAATTGCAGCGCCCTCTTCTGAAGGCAGGAGGTTAAGCTCCTTGTCAAGGCCCTGGCGCATATAGCTCTGCATTAAGCCGCCCAATGCCTGCACATCAATGTTTGCTGTAAGTCTGTGTGCAATCACAACGTCTGACTGAGTGATTACATCGCTATGAATCTTGCCCGGTTGCTGAGAAGCCAGAACAAGAGAAATTCCAGGTTGCCTTCCTTCTCTAAGAACAGTTATTAAAGGCAATGTTGCAGGCGTTTTTCCTCTATTGGGCAGACACTCATGTGCTTCATCAATGATCAGCCACACTATCGGCTCCTCTTTCTCTTCCAGATCTTCCTCAAAAAAATGAATTTCCTCGCTAATTGCCTTTTCCTCTTCCGCTTTTCTTGCAGCCATCCTTTGGTTAAATAATTTTTGCGCAACAAGGCCAATGACAAGGCTCCTGAGGTTTTCAGCGCCGCTTGTTGTGGCATATGCGCTGACATCAAGCACTGTAATCTGCCCCGGAATTACAATATCCTCTATCAATGTGCCTTCCTTGCTGAAAAGACCCCATTTTTTTGCAACCAAAAACCTGTTTTCAACAGCATCCTTTATGCTCTTTTCAGACCTGTCATCAGAGCTAACTGAATCAATAATCTCTTTGATATCGTAATTGCTTCCTTCTTCCTGAAGGGCATTAATTATTCTTTCTACCAATATCCCGACAGAATCTGTTATTGAAATATTGAAAATCATGCACCACTCTTCTGCATTAATCTCGCTTGTTTTTATTGAGAAAGGGAAGTCTGTCGGAATTCCCTTTTCCTTATATTCATTGAAAAATCCAATTGGGGTGAAGATGTTGACGTTTATCCCTTTGCTTTCCAAACCCCACTCTTCAAGAAGAGCTTTCTCCCTGTTGTTTGGGTATTTCATTGTCCAATATATTCCCATGGTATCAAGCATCACAACAGCAAGATTGTTCCTTATTTCAGGAGGAAGGTCGTAAATGCCTTCTGCTATGACCGCCATAGAATAGCTTTTTCCGGAACCCCTTTTTCCGACGACGAAAACAACATGGCTCTTTGCCACATCCAAATAAACATTGTTTGACAAAGAAACAGTCTGCCCCATCTTCACATAATGCTTGCCAAGGAAGACTGCCCCCTGCAGCCCGTATTTCTCCTTTTCAGCTTCGCTTCTGCCTATTATAATGTCGTACATTTTAATGCGTAAAAAATTTCATGCCTTAGGGGCATGAAATTTTTTAATATTATTTTGGATATTATAAATGCTTTTAGTGAAACTTTGCAGTAATGAAAATAAACACTTTTATTAGAAAGATTTATCAACTACCTTAATTCCGCAAACAAAGAATTTTATGGACGAAAAAACGCCGAAAGAGAGGCTTGAGCAGGAGCTTAGGTTCCTTAAGGAAAGCCTTGAAGCGGAAGTAATCGGCAAGGAGGAGTTTGAAAAAGGGAAGGAAAGGATAGAAAAAAAACTTAAGGAAATAGATTCCAAAGAAGGAAATGATGGAGGCAAAATAGACTATTCCCCAGAGCCTATAGACGGGGTACAAGAGAAATCAGATGCAGGTCCAGCAAAAGCCGACAATTCAGAGAGTCTGGTGATAAAAGAGCAAAATAAAATCAAATTGAAAGTAATCCGGGATGAAAGCCAGGAGCACTCTGAAGAACGGAGACCCGAGGTGCATGAGCAGGAGTCTAATGCAAATGAGCCAAAAGAAGAAAAAGGAAAAAACAGGCTTTTCAAATATTTTCTTGCTTTTATCCTAGTAGTGGCTGTTTTAGCTTTTGCTTATTACCTTATAGATTCAAATAAGCCTGTTGCAGGAGAGACTGAAAGGGAAATGGATCAGGCTGGGCAGCAGACACAAAAATCTCAAAAAATAAATGTTATAATTTTGAATGCAAGAAAGGAATGCTTTAACTGCGACACCAAAAGGATTCTGGATATTCTAACAGGCTGGTTCGGCCCGATCAGCGCAGCTGAGGTGGACTATGGCAGCGTAAAAGGACAGGAATTATCCAAAAGCTTGAATATAAAATTATTGCCTGCATACATACTTGACAGCAATATAACAACAACACAGTCATTTGAGAAATACAGCAAGCTGTTTTTGAAGAAAGGCGATTTGTACATGCTTGCTGATGACGCCGCAGCATCAACTTTCTATTTACAGAGGGAGCCAATCCCAAATAAGCTGGATTTGTTTGTCATTGGCAATGATGCTGCAAGCTCAAAGGCTGAAGCGAACTTGAGGGAGTTCTTGGAAAATTTCAAGGGCGTCCAATTCCAAATATACCATTCCAATGACAGCTTCACAAAAGATCTCGGCATCAAATCATTCCCGACGTTTTTAGTCAACAACAGGATAAGGTTCAGCGGGATACAGCCTGCCGAAACCATAAAGACTAATTTCTGCAGCATAAACAAGATTGAAGGGTGCGAGAAGGAGCTGTCTAAGAGCTTGGTTTAGGGATTATAATCCTTTTATACTGTGTGATTTTCCTTTGCATCTTTGAATTGATTTTCCAAATTCTTTAAAGTCATTTAAACTTCATTCACTGTCAATAAACTGACCCTTGTCTCGTTTGGCCTGATTTTTGAGTCCATTCCCACAAGGAACCTCACATTCGATTCTTCAGCGGCCTTTACAATCTCCCTTTCAATGCTGCCGTCAAACACAACAGCGTAGGCGTTGCTGATGCTTTTCAATGCTGTCTGAACCTCGCTTACAGGGACCTTTCCCATTACAGCAAGCTTGCTGTCAAGAATCTCTGCGCCTCTGGTCCCTATTAGGTCCTCAAGCATGGACTTGAAGGCGCTTCTCTCTTCATTGGACATCTGCGGCTTTCTTATATTAGGCATGGGCTGGAATGGCCTTTGCATTGGCCTCTGGAACTGCTGATGGTGATGAGGTCTTCTAACAAGCTCCATGGCTGTCCTTTCCGGCTCCTTTGACAATTCAAGCTTTGCCTGCTCCCCTGAAATCCTGCTCCTTATGGCTTTGTGGATTTCTTTCTTTGTTATTTCCTCCACTTCCTTGCCATCAGGAGCCTTTGTAACGAAATCAATATCTGCAACAGCGGTCAATTCTTTTATGATTAGATTGCCGCCTCTGTCCCCATCCACAAATGCAGTCACAACCTTTTTCTTGCACAGCTCTACAATTGTCTCTGGAACAGAAGTGCCGTTTATTGCAATCGCGTTCTTGAAGCCGTGCTTTAAAAGGTTTAAGACATCTGCCCTTCCTTCAACTACAAGCAATTCATCGCTTTCATCTATTGCAGGGCCTGCAGGAAGCCTGTCTTTTCCGTATTCAACAATTTCCATGACCCTTACAGATGCAGTGACTTCATCAGCAAGCTCCTGGGAGTCCGGCATTGTGTTTTCCATCATTTTCTTTAGGAGCTCTTTAGCCCTTTCAACTACCATGCTTCTTTTGCTGACCCTTACATCCTCTATGTTGGTGACTTCAAGCTTTGCGTTGCAAGGCCCTATCCTCTGGATAATCTCCAAGGCTGCTCCGACTATTGATGTCTCTGCCTTGTCTAGAGAAGACGGTATTATTATGGTGCCTTTTGTCTTTCCTGTCCTTGTTTCTGTGTTGACTTCTATCCTGCCGATTCTTCCAGATTTCTGAAGCTCCCTGAGCTCCAAATCAGCACCAAGAAGCCCTTCTGTCTGGCCAAAAATTGCGCCTATGACATCGGGCCTGTCCACTACGCCTTCAATGTCTATGTTTGTATGTATGATATACTTTGCTGCTACCGGGCTTATCTTACCCATTTTAATCTGCCTCCATAAAGAAGAAGCTATCTAATTAACTCACCAAAGCAAAGCAATGATTCGATGAACATAATAGCTTCCTCAAGTTTTTCAGCATTAAGAACAAGTTACCTCAATTTACTATCCACCTAAACTGAAGTCAAAATCAACAAGTGAATGATAATGATGAATGCGCTTGTTCTAATGCCTTTTTAATAATAAAATTTTGTAGCCCGTGGCACTAACCCCAAAGCTCATTGCTTGATGGTCATCGTGAGCTCCATTTGGTACTCTCGTGACGGGCAATTTAATAGAATTATTGCTAAATATATAAATGTTTGGGTTGATTTGTTTTCAGTATAGAAATAAAATTAACAGATTGTGATGTAATAAAAATTTGGGTTAAAATAAAACCCCAGCGAGATACCTTGCGGCACCCCGCTAGGGAAAAAGAGGTGATATTCAAAAAGCTATAACTATAAAACCCCCAAACGTTTATGTTACTACTATAAAATAGAACTAATATATAAATCTTTCGGTTAGTTTACTATTTTAGAGTGTATCCGCTTTTCTTCTCGCTATTTAATGAAAAAATCAAAACCAAAGGAAGAGTTCAAGACCTGGGGAGACGTATTTGACCGGTTTACCCAGAAGACAGTTTACAGGCTAATCAAGCAAGGCCATTTTGAAGGCTTGCAAAGCCCGATTTCAATCGGAAAAGAAGCCAACCTTTTCTCTGCTTTGAGGAAAGACGGCTCAAGAGTGATGGTCAAGATTTACAGGCTTGAAACCTGCGACTTCAACAGGATGATAGATTATCTGAAGGATGATCCAAGGCTTTCAACACTGAAAGGCGGCAAAAGAAACACTATATTTGCATGGGTGCAGAGAGAGTACAGGAATCTGATAAAGGCAAGGGAAGCTGGAGTAAACGTGCCGACGCCATTCACTTTCTCAAACAATGTGCTTGTTTTGGAATTCATAGGGGATGATGGAATGATTGCACCCAAGCTAAAGGATGAGATTCCAACAAACCCAAAAGACTTTTTTGACAGAATTATAATAAACATGAAAAAGCTGAATAAGGCAAGGCTTGTTCATGCAGACTTGTCGGCATTTAACATACTAAATAACAACGAAAAGCCCGTATTCATTGACTTTTCGCAATGCACGACTCTGGAAAGCTCAAGAGCCGATGAATATCTTGAAAGGGACGTAAGAAACATATGCACTTTTTTCAGAAAGCTCGGATTAAATGCTGACGAGCAGAAAGCCAAGAAGCAGATTGTTGGGAGATAATAAAAATCGCTGTTTTTAATTTTTTTAAAAATATAGTTATAATGCGTTAGGAAGGAGAGAAAACCAATAAACAAAATGTTATCTGCTTAGAGGCTAAGGACTAAACAAAAAGTTTAATGAAAAAACCCAATAAAAAACATAAACTTCAATCAAAATCAATAAACTTAAAAATAATTTGCGTTTTCAAATGAAAATGGAATTTTCTTATGAGCTGAAAGTGCCGAGAAACAGGATAGCAGTCATTATAGGAAAAGATGGCGTTATCAAGAAAGAGCTAGAGGAATCTACAAACACAAAGCTCAATATTGACTCAAAGGAGGGGGATGTGTTTGTATCAGGAGAAGACGCCCTTGGGCTTTATACCGCAAGGGAAATAATAAAAGCGATTGGAAGGGGCTTCAACCCGGAAATTGCAAAGCAGCTTCTAAAGTCTGATTATGTTTTTGAGGTTGTTGACCTGAGCGAATTTGCAGGCAAGTCAAAGGAAGCCATGATAAGGCTGAAGGGGAGGGTAATAGGGAAGGAGGGCAAGTCCAGAAGGCTTATAGAAGAGCTTGCGGAATGCAGCATCTCCGTGTTCGGAAAAACGATAAGCATAATAGGAACTCCAGAATCTGCCTATAGCGCAAAGCACGCTGTCGAGGCATTGCTCAGGGGCTCAACCCATGCAAATGTCTACAAGTGGCTTGAAAAGCGCAGAAGGGAAACGAAAAGGAAAGCGATAATGGAATTGTAATATGGCAGCGCAGCAATCAGAAACTCCAATAGCGTATGAACTGGCTAAAAAGCAGAAGGAAATTTCAGTAGCCGAATTCTTCACAAAAAACAGGCATTTGCTGGGATTTGACAATAAGAGAAAGGCGCTTTTGATGGCAGTGAAAGAGGCCGTCGACAATTCTCTCGATGCATGCGAGGAAGCAAGGATATTGCCAGAAATCAGCGCTGAAATCATCCAGATGGCGGAATTCAAATACAAAGTCGTCATTGAAGATAATGGGCCCGGCATAGTAAAAAAACAGATTCCGAATATCTTTGCCAAGCTGCTTTACGGAAGCAAGTTCCACACATTGCGCCAAGCCCGCGGCCAGCAGGGAATTGGGATAAGCGCGGCAGTCCTCTACTCACAACTGACTACAGGAAGGCCAGCTAAAATTACTTCAAGAGTTTCAAAAAAAGAGCCAGCACATTACTATGAGCTTGGGATTGACACTCAAAGCAACAAGCCCATGATTGCAAAAGAAAGCGAAGTTGAATGGCCAAAAGAGCATGGAACCAGGGTAGAAATAGATCTGGAGGGGGAGTACCTAAAGGGAAGTCAGTCGGTTGATGAATATTTGAAACAAACTGCCGTAATTAACCCGCATGTTACCATTATATACACAAATCCGAAATCAGAGCAGGTGATCTATGCAAGGGCAACTGACAAGCTGCCTGAGCAGGCCCAGGAAATCAAGCCTCATCCTTATGGGATAGAGATGGGAATGCTCATAGACAAGCTGCGCTGGACAGAATCAAGGACCTTGCAAAGCTTCCTGACATCAGAATTCTCAAGGGTCGGGCCAGGAACAGCAAAGGAGATTTGCCAGCATGCCGCTGTTTTGCCGAATACAAAGCCAAGCGAAGTAAGCAGGGACATGGCTGAAAAGCTGATACAGGGCATCCAGAAGACAAAAATAATCGCGCCTCCTACAGACTGCCTTAGCCCGATTGGGGAAGAGGCACTTGAAAAAGGGCTTCGAAAGGAGATTAAAGCAGAGTTCTATTGCGCGAAATCAAGGCCGCCTGCTGTCTACAGGGGCAATCCTTTTATTATAGAGGTCGCAATTGGATGGGGGGGCGAAATTCCGAAAGAGGAGAAAGCAAATATTTTGAGATTTGCAAATCGAGTTCCATTGCTTTATCAGGAAGGGGCATGCGGCATGACAAAATCAATTATGGAAACAAACTGGAAAGCCTACGGGCTGCAGCAAAGCGGGGAATCAGTTCCTTATGGTCCTGTTGTCATCCTCGTGCACATGGCATCTGTTTGGGTTCCGTTTACAAGCGAGAGCAAGGAGGCAATCGCGCATTACGACGAGATAAAAAAGGAGATCAAGCTTGCAGTGCAGGAATGCGGCAGGCTGCTTGGCTCCTACGTAAGGAAAAAGACGAGAATAAGCGACCAGATTGAAAGGGCCAATATGTTTGAGAAGTACATTCCGGAGGTTGCAGACTCTCTTGCAGTTTTGAGCAATGGCAAAAAAGAAAAGATACTTCAGGGGCTGCAGAAGATGCTTGTGAAGCCGGAAATCAGGCAGGAAATAATAGAGGAAGGGGATTCTGACGATAAGCTGTACAGGATGGAGTTCAAGAAAGAAGCTGAAAATGAAGAAGCAAGACAAGAAGCCAGTTAAGGAGCTTGAATCTTTTGGGCAAAAGCTCGTTACAGACATTGAAAAAGGCAAAAATCCCACTATAGAATTTTCGCTGAGGTCTTTAAGCAATGTAGTTTATGACACAAAAACAAAAACCCTGGGATTGGGGGAGAAGCAGCAGCAAAGAGCATTCTTCAATGTCGGCCATGCAAAGAAGTTCCTGCAGACATTGGAGATAGCAAAGATAAGCAAAAATCTTCTTGACGTAGGAAAGCATGCCAGCTTAAGAGATGTTTTTTACATGGCAAAAAGGACTTTGCCAAGTTCTAATATAAACATAGTTGACGATCAAGTAGAATCGGATAAGTCATTGGAGGACCTCGAATTAATAACAGACTGCTCGCGCGAGCAGCTGAACATTAATGCAAACAAGATGGGCTCTGTTGCAGGAAACGTGGTCATTGAGGATTCGGGAGATTCAATCAACTGGGCAAAGCTGGGAAGCGGGGGCTGGAGCATCCCTTCAAATGTCGAGGATGTAGAGTTCAAAAGCGTCAAGGCAAAATATGTGATATACATGGAAAAGCAGGCTGTGTGGGAAAGGCTGCATGAAGACAAGTTCTGGGAGAAGCAGAACTGCATAATTGTAACATCGCAAGGGCAGACTACAAGGGGAATCAGGAGGCTTCTGCAGAGGCTTAATGACGAGTATGACCTTCCGATTTATGTTCTTGCTGACTTTGATCCCTGGGGATTTTATATCTATTCTGTTTTGAAGTTCGGCTCCATAAACCTAGCCCACATGTCCGGCACAATGACATTGCAGAACGCGAGATTCCTTGGCGTTACGGCAGATGATGCATTAAACTACGACCTAAAGAAGCATTTCATTAAATTTAAGGATGTGGACATGACAAGGCTTAAGCAGATTGCAGACTACGAATGGTTCCAGAAGAACAAGGACTGGCAGAGGCAGTTCAAGCTCATGAAGGACTTCGGAGCAAAATTGGAAATACAGGCTTTGAGCTCAAAAGGCATAACATTTATATCTGAGAAGTACCTTCCTGAGAAGATAAAGAAGCAGGAGTTTTTAGATTAACCCTTTCGTGAGTTAACGACGAAAAACTTTTTGCGAAAAAGTTTTATCAAAAAAGTGCCATCTTCAACGGCACAAAATTAAAATAAATTGGCGAGGCAAAATTTTAATGGCAGAAAAAATTTTGCCGAGCACAAGATAATGTGAGCGAAGCGAACGGATTCAAAATTTGTTTAATGAATCTGAATGTACCAACTTGTTAAATTTTGCCGAAGGCAGATTGAAATAAAAAAATGAATCAGCCAGAATCCAAAACGATTTTAGGAAAAATAGCAGAAAGAGTTCAGAAGCTAAGATTAATAAAATAAAAATCATTTTTTTGACAAATGGCTGAAGAGCAAAAAACCGAACCAAAACCCGAAAAGAAAAGTGATGTTCCAAGATGCTGCGCAGGCTGCGTCCGCTGGGAAAAGTTCGGCAAGCAGTGCTTCTATTACTGGGAAGGCAAAAAGCACTGCACGATGTGGGCAGGCTCATGGGAAGGGGCAATGTCTCCTTAGAATGCTGATTTCTTTTATTTTTTAAAAAAACGCGCCAGGGAGGATTCGAATTCGGGATGAAAGAGTGTAACTCAATCATGCCCCCGACCTACAGCTTAGAAGGCTTTAGCGTATATTCAATATGTCGCTCTATCCAAGCTGAGCTACTGGCGCATATTCCAAGAGCAATAGTTATTGTTTATAAAAGTTGTTGAATTCAAAATTCAAGCCTTCAAAAAAGAAATCTTTATATATATGCTTTTACAAAATCCCGATATAGAAATTAAAAAGGTGATTTTAATGGATTTTATGAAGAACAAGAGAGGGATTGTGACTCATCCGGCAATGATGTTTGTTATTGCATTTGTACTTGGGCTGGTCGCAGCTTATTTATGGATAAATTATGTTGACATAGCAAACCCATTCTGCCCGGCATAAATAAAATTTTATTTTTTGGAATTATTAGAATTAAAGCTCCATGGCAAATGTAGCTATCATCAGGAAAGCGCCTTCCAGCATGAACACTATGTTATAAACAGTCCTGCTGAGCCAGCCAAATTCAAACCATGAAGGGCCGACATTAAGGCTGTGAAGCACTGGCAGAAGCCCCACAAGGAATGCAGCAGCCGCTATTGAAAAAGAAACCCATCCTACAACATTGCTATTTGTGATTTCTATAATGGAGTTGACCATGAGGTAAAGCCCTGCGATAGCCACAATCCATATTAGTATGGTGGCAGGAAGGTCGTCCAGTCGCGCATCTGCATCATTTTAATGGCCTCTTTTTTTTGATAAAAATTACCTTCTTCTGGTGTGAGCTAAAACTTCTATTTCTTTTGCCAATTTCTCTGTTTCATGCTCTAATGTGAATATTCTTCTCATGCCTTGGGAAAGAACATGCATATCCTCTGCAAGCTTTCTCTTTAATTCCTCTAAATTCTCTATTCTTTCCTCCTCTGGCAATGTTGGCATTACTTGCTTAATGTAGTATTCCTGCATTTTTCCTTCAGCGTCGTCAAGGTACTTTAGCGTTAATATTATCAATAAAAAGTCCCTTTTTGCCACAAGAGCATCACTATGCAATGTAGATTGAATGTCTGCTTCAACCTGGGCCAAAGCATTCTTGAGGTGGGCTTCTGCTTTTTGTCTATTGCCCTTTGCATTATCCCATTCTTTTAAGGCGTTCCTGATTGCTTTCTTATCATGCCTAAGCTTTGTTATGCCTTTGCTTGCATGCCTTATATCAAGCCTCATCGCAAGGGCTGCAAAAAGATTTGTTTGAGTAGATCCCAAAAGCCTTATCTTTTCCATCAATGCTTCGTGATCCCCTTTCTTTTCGGCAACTTTTATAATCGGCTCAAGATAGGTGAAGTAAGTTTTCCGATCTTCAGCCTCTACACCGCTTAAAATTGCAACAACTTTTTTGCCAAATTCCTCCTCATATCCAGTCACCCCATGCTGCTCTTCATGCTGCAATAACATAGCTTCAATCTCTTTTATCTCGTTTAGGGTTAAGGTTTCTTCAACTTCTTCATCGAATCCCAAATCAAACTCAGCTTTTTCTAGCTCTTTTGCTTCTTTATTGACCTTCAATTGGTCTTTCATAGCTTTGGTAACCCTATGCTCCTTCAAAACTTCTTTTGGAATCTTATCATAGATGAAGAATTTTAAATGGTGCAGGAGCCTTACAGCTTTCCTGTCCCTGCGCCTCATTTGCGCTCTCAAGAAAAATGGGACTTTAATGAACTTACTCCACCAGCGCGTTAACCATCCTTCTGCCATATGCTCAACCTCAAAAATATATTTAACTTACATTTCTAATCTTCTTTATTTAAATCTTTCTTTTTTGTTTAGTTTTCTGAAGTGGTGAAATGATTTTTTAATATGTCGAAAATATACCATCAGTTTTTAACTGATGGACGTAAGTCCAATGTTGTTGCACATTATGGTATATTTTCGAGCATGCTCAAAAACCATCGTATGTGGACGGGATGGCTTACAAGGCTTTCAGCCCATCAAGCCACCCGTCTCTGACGGGTGGTTTTTGACACGTAAACGGATAAACCACAATCCAAAACGCGTTCCCAATCACTAAAAATGCGCCAATCAGAAAACTATTTATATTCTAAAAACATTCCGAATTAACAATAGTTAATATTGGAGGTGGTACGCATGCATGAATTACCGAAATTGCCATACAGTTATGATGCTTTAGAGCCGCATATTGACGAGCAGACCATGAAGCTGCACCATACCAAGCATCATCAGGCTTATATCGATAAGCTGAACGGCGCAGTCAAAGGCACAAAGTTCGAAAATATGGATGTTGATGAATTAATAAAAAATTTAAATAATGTGCCTGAAAACATAAGGACTGCAGTAAGAAACCACGGAGGGGGGCATTCAAACCATTCATTCTTCTGGAAGGTAATGGCGCCGAATGCAGGCGGAGAACCGACAGGAGAAGTTGTGGATGAAATAAAGAAGGCGTTCAATTCAATTGAAAAATTCAAAGAAGAATTTACTAATGCAGGATTGAACAGATTCGGCTCAGGATGGGCATGGCTCGCATTTGACAACGGAAAACTTGTGGTTTACAGTACTGCAAACCAGGTGGATGTATGGGAACATGCGTACTATAAAAAGTTTGGTCCTGCCAGGGCAGACTATATTAAAGAATGGTGGAACATAGTTAATTGGCAGCAAGTTGAAGAAAATTTTAAGAAAGCCAGCAAGTAATCAATTTATTTTTTCTTTTCTATCTTTTTTGCATCTGAAATTTTTACGACAAAATAATAAACCAATGCTCCCAACAGGTGCAGGAATATCATAACCAGAATCCACACCACCTTTTCAACATCCTTCTTGAAGTTTCTTTTCAGGCAGTCTATAAGCATCCACAGCCAGAAAATAAAAAGGAACAAAATTGCAGCCAGTACAACCAATCCAAAACCGGCAAACAAGCCAAAGCCATGCATCCCCATG
>JACOUX010000064.1 GCA_016177615.1 Candidatus Woesearchaeota archaeon
CAGATTCTCGCATGAATGGATGTAGGGCATTTCCCGCTGCCGAGTATTATGAAAAAAATCCAGGAAATCAGCATCATTTCTGTAGAATTCTTTTAATCTGTTTCTTGCTATTACTCCTATATATGGCCCAATTCTGTGCGCTTTTTCATCATCAATGGCCCTTACTGCCAAGGCAAATGTGTCCTGAGTCAAGTCTTCAGCGTTTCTCCATGATTCATCATCTGACAAATTTCTATTCTTAATGCGGCTGTAGAAGTACCTGGTCATCTTAAGTTTTTCTAATTTATAAAAGTCAGCTAGAATTCTTAAAGCATTGCCCCTATCTCCATCATATTGGACTGCTTCACCCATTTTTATTCTTTCAGCCCAGCCACAAGCAGCGCCTGTGACCAAGCCAAAGGAGTATTCTCATTATGCCCGCTGCCGTCAGCAAAGTAAAGTTCAGGCAGCTCTCCTTTTTCATTCATTGCTTCAATTGTCTTTCTCATGTAAAATGCGTATTTGTCAGGCATATTCAGCTGCCTGTAGATTATGGCAAGCCACGGCAATCCATTTGTCCACATTGCTTCGCCATTCTTGTTATAATACCCATCTCCAATATACCTCAAAACGCCCCTTTCTTTGACTAGTTTTTCTTCAGTGTTTTTTAATATTTCGGCTCTTTGCCTTGCATTCACAATATTGTAAGGATAAATCAATGACAACAGAGCCATATCAGCTTCTTTAGTTTCTGATTCTCTTGGAAGCAGCTTATTCAGCGCTTCCTGCCCTTTGATTATTAAATCATTTGGAACATTTACAATTTTATTTATCTTCTTTAATCCCGCAACGCATGCCCCGATTGAAGATGCGTGAACTTCCTCGTTTTCCTCCCACATTCCGTTGTCTTTATCGTGCCAGTATTCAACGCTCTTCAAGTAATCAACAAGCTTTTGCATGATTCTTAAATCATCATTGTTTCTGATAATTTTTATTCCTTTTTCCTCCAAATCACCTATTTTGAACAATAAGGCGCCTATTGCATCATTCTGCTTGTTGCCCCAGCTTTCCCAAATCTCTTCCATCGTAACAGGGTCATACCTTGCGTGAATGTACTGGTAAGCGTGCTTTGGCTTTTCCCTGATAGCCCAGTCTATCTTGTATTCATGCTTCAGGAGAATATCAAGCAAAGCCCTGTAAGTCTTCTTTAATCCAGAGTAATTTTGAGCTGCTTCTAATCCAATCGCAGCATAGACATTGTCCCTTATCCATGCAAGATTGTAGCCGGTCTTGACTCTTAGGCTGCTGGCTGCAAAAAGCCCGGTTGGGTACTGCAGTTGCTTGAGGATTTGAAGGGATTTGTTTAGCATTTTATTTTAAAAGTCCAAAATTCTTAAAATAATTCCTAACAGTTGGCTGTGCTAAGATTTCTGGAGCCCACTTCATAAGGTCATTTAGCTGACTGATTATATGCCTGCTGTCCCCAAATGAAATATTTCTTGGGGCAATAACAGCCTCATTTTCTATAAAATAGTTTACAATGCTATAAACCGCGGATAAGTAGGCAGGTGGCAGTAAGTTAAAATTCATGCTTGCCATGTGGTCCTTATTTGGCAATTCTAATTCATTAGCAGCATTTATTTCGCCCAAATGCCCTCTTAACTCTTTAACAAAGCTTGCGACTTTTGGATGTATGTTTAAGTAGTCTGTTCTTCTTATGCCCGGTATTCCTTCATAATCATCTTTTGCATGAATACCCTCATGGACTATGATTGATTGTAAACGCGCTTCTGTGGGCCGTATGGTAACCGGCATTTTTGAATAACCCAAGTCAAATTCTATATGTTTTTCTTCAAAAAGGCTTGAGAGCACATAAACTGTGGATTTAGCTCCCAAGCCAAAGCCTCCATCAGGCATTGCAAATGCGCCATGAGTTCTTACGAATTTCTCCATTTCGTTTTTCTCATTTATTAAGCGTTTTATGAAGGCGTCCTTATTTTCCTTTGAGTCCAGAAAACCTTTCCTCTTATGGGCTTTGGCATTGGAATCTAATCTTATGTAAGAAACATCAGTCAAAAAGAGGTAACTATGCAACACTTCCTCCAAAATTTGAGGATTATTAAGTATTCTGCCTAAATCTGTGTTACTCTTTAATGCCAAAGAGCGATCATGATCATAAACCACTTTGGAAAAATACTGGCTGTAAGGGGAGCTTCTAACTAATTGTTCAAGATATTTTTGTCTTAAGCCCTTCTTGTTTTCCCTATCTGCAAGCGCTTCCTCAAAAGTTATTCTGGAAGAAACTTGGGCTGGTTCGGCGTTCAAAGCAGACTCAAGCCCATTTACTATTGGAATGCTTCCAACTAATGATGCCAGCCCTTTCCTGATGAATTGCCTTCTCGTTGATAAAATAGTTTCCACCCCTAAATAGGCTAAATAGGGCTGTTTATCCTTTATAAACTTTTCTATTTTGTTACTACTAGAAAGTCATATTAACTATCTATTTATATTTTCGAAACATTTTTTCATCCCAAAATTTGGCTGAGTTTGTTTTTGTTCCTACACGAAAAGCAAAATTGGATTTTAATGATGCCGGAATATTTGCAGGATTTATTGTGGACTTTCAGGGATTCAAAAAAATAAATTATAGCGGGGAAACTGTTTTATCAGCAATCGAAATTGCAAATGAGTTCAAAATGCTGTTTTGGGATTCTTTATTGGCAGCAACAAAGGGAAAATAATATTTATAACATTTACACAGAAAACACAGCTGATTTCAAAGTGCCGTGGATTAAAGCTGTGAATCCGCTGAACTAGTTAGTTACCTTTGATTCCTAAGAATCCATTGACAGCGCTTAAGTCTCCGTGGAAAATATTTTTATAAACTTTCTGGCCGTGCTTTTCCTGCAATAGCTTAAGTACCGCAGTTCCAATTGTGTGCGGGTTGGGCGACCGAATTGCAGCATAATCTTTAACAAAATCAATTTCAGGAAGCAATTGTTCAATCAAAGGCTTATGGTGGCGGATGTTTTCTATTAGCTTTGGAATTGGACGTTGGCTCTGCCTTGAAAGATAAAAATAAGTATTAATTAAATTTTCGATTATCATTACATAAGAAGTTTTTAGTAACCCGGGCAATGACAATCTTTCTGAAAATTCCCTAGCAGTCTCTTCCTGAACGCATCTTGCAACACCTTCATTAAGTAACTGACCCATAATCATACCTGTACCATTCCTATTTAATGCATAATGTGCTAATATATGTGAGTATGCGTCATAAAACGTGGACACCCTCCTCCATCTTCCTCCAATTTCTATGTTATCAGGAGGAATGAAATTTGCCCGCGACTCAACTTCAGCGCTCCAATAACGCCGACTTTTGACCGCCAAGGGAGCTGTGAAGCCTGAAAGTCCAAATAAGAATAAGGTCCTCCATTCTCTATTTAGCTCACCCAAAGTCTCCTTAAAATCGTAGAGATCGTAGGGGTCTGATTTTCTCGGTTTAAGGTAATCCCAATAAAGTGCAGAAGCCAAAGCATGAAGCGCAATGGTAAATCCCGGCACAATGTATTTGAATATGTTTATTTTTGTGCTCGGCAGGTTTTTGCTAAGAGATATAGAAAGGCTTTGAGGGTATATGACCTTATCAAATTCAAATTCAAGAAGTTGGGAAACATGGTGTGTCACTTCCCGAGAAATCACTTGAACTTCCTCATCTGTCAATTGTCTATCTTGGGTAGGGCTATTAACTCGTTGATACTTATCGAAATAAGCACCAATAATCTCTTCTAGTTTATCGATATTTTTAGTCTCATAAAGTTTTATGGCTAGCTTATCACCAAGGTCAGAATTGTCTGTTGTCCTTTGAATGCCAGTGGGCAACCTCAGTCCACTTAATGCGTTAATAAAAAAGACTCCATAGCCGAATAGATATGCTACACTTACTCTATATGACTTAATCAAAAACTCCCTTCTACCCAACTTATCCGATTCTGACATTTCATCCTTGAAATAAGAAATCGTTTAAAAATCTTACTTCTACTACTTTAAAGTCATAATCAATCCAGCGTATAATACAGTCTTCTATTTGCCTTCCCCTTGTTCTCAACAGAAAGGAACTTGATTTGTCCTATTTCAGAAGTATTCTTTACTTGAGTGCCTCCGTCTGCCTGCAGGTCAATGCCCGGGATTTCCACAATCCTCAACTCTTTCACTTCAGGAGGCATGACAGAAGCCAGCTTAACAACTCCCGGTATCTTAAGGGCATCTTCCCTAGGCATGAAGTAAATCTTGACATCAATGGCTTTTTTGACCCATTCATTAGCCATGCCTATATATTGCTGCATCTTATCCCTATCGAGCACGTCCAAAGAGAAATCAATCCTTGACTTGTCAGTCCCAAGCTGGTTGCCTGTGCACAAAGCTCCTGCTTCTTTGTACAAGACAGCATCTATTATATGCGCTGCAGTGTGCATCCTCATGTGCCTGTATCTTCTGTCCCAGTCAATCCTGCCTTTAACATAGTCTCCAACTTTTAATCCCGGTTTGCCAACTTCGTGGCTTATTGTTCCTGAGAATTTGCCTGCAAAGACAACAGGATACTCGTCACCGTTTGCGGCAATAACTCCAGTGTCAAAAGGCTGGCCTCCGCTGTTATAGTAAAATCCAGTTTTATCCAATACAATGTACTTATCATTATTTACTTCTAAAACTTTTGCTTCAAATTCGCGCAGATAGCAATCAGTGAAATATAACAATTCAGTATCCATGTTTATTTAAGAGAATTCAAACTAAACTTATAAGTTTTTCCTTTTTCCGTTATTTCCCATAGAATACCTTCTGAAGAATGACTCGGCTTAACCAGTTCTAAATCTTTCAATCCCTTGAAAATTTTTCCCCTATCGGAATAACCATTTATGTGCTTATTTACGGTCCTATGATTTACTAAAACATCTTCAGAAATTTGATAAGAAGTTTTTGGGTTTTTTAATACGGATTTTAAAATCATTTCTTTTGTGTTGTAATTCCATCTATTATTTTTAACTTTATTTCGGCAATTAAGCTGGTGAATTAACTTTCTTTGCTTTAATGGATGATAAAATCCAATTGATCTATGGTATTTTGACAGGTCATTTGCTCGGATGGCAATGTAATAAGTGGTAATAGGATTAGAATTTTTATCTTTTTTGATTACATTTATTCTCACATCTGTAATAGTTTTAAAGTCAGGCAATTTTATATTGAATAATTTTTTAAGATCCTGCAATAATTCTTTGTTTGCGGAATAAAAGTGAATTTGTGTTCCTTTCATACTTCCCTCATCATCACCAAAAACTTTGATTCCTTCTATTGCAAGATTTTTAGGAAGAGAATAAATTTCATTCGATAGTCTAGCATATTTGCCTCTAAAATCTAAATTGTAAAAGTGTTTTGTTATATGTCCAAGTACTTTCGGAAATTCTATGCATTTGCATCTTTTTTTATTCTTCATTACATATTTTCTTATTTTAACATCCCCAAAGAAATTTAAGTCACTAATGAATTGTTTAACTAGTTCATTACAGGAATTGGAGTACATTGGAACTCTGCCTTTTGAAACCTCACCGCCGCCATGCCCATCACCAATTAATCTGAATACTATTCTTATAATTCTTTCATCTTCTCTCCATGAAAATTTAGGATTATGAACGACATCACCCCTTGGCCCTCTAAAAGCAATAATCTCTTTTTCAATTTTGGCGTAGTATGCTTTATCAAATAATATGCCCATAATTTTATTTAAAAACCATACTGGAATGAAATACTTTCCGATTTTGTAATCTCTGATAGTTTCGCAGCCTATTTTTTGATTTGTTCCCTTTTGAATTAACTTTGCCAATTCTACAATTGTTTTTGTGGATTCAAGAATGCTGTTAAATATTTCATTTCTTGTATTTTCATTAAAAGAAACTCTTGCAAGTGGAGGTAAATCCCAAACATGGAATTCTCTTGTATTATTTTCATTTATTTTTATTGAATTCATTTTAAATCACCATATTTCTCAAAGTTAATACTATGTAAATGATTTGGGTTTAAATATTATAGGCAAGCATGTCCAGTGCTCAAACCAAAAGCATCATTTGATAGTTGAAACACTAGTTAGGGGATTTAAAATATTGAATGAGAAGAAAAATTAAACAATTGAGAGTACAGAGTTTGATTATTATTATCATATACTCCATTAATTATTTTCAATAATGAAAATATATCAATGTTATTATTTAAAATACTACTTTAAAGTGATTAAAAACGAAAGATTTATAAATCATACATAATTATCTACAATGATGGGACAATATTACGCAAATGATACCAGGGTAATGGTATTGATGTCTAGGGGGATTGCCAATAGTGATGCGCTAGACAAGCCCGATAATATAGATGAAGTAATATTGGGGATTGTATCGGGAATTAATCTTCCTAAAGCAGAAAAAATAGCTTTCTCTTTAGCTTTTAAGGACTCAGAAAGCTGGAAAGAAGTGGCAAGTAGGTATAATACACAATTAAATCGTAATGCGAGTACAAAAACCGTTAGAGATCATGCAATGCGTGCTCAAAGTAAAATAAGAAAAACAGTAAGCGATGATGAAAAATTAATGGGGCTTGGCGAAGAACTTTATCAAAAAGCTCAGCGTCTTTATGAAACATACAAGAAAACCCATAAATAGTGGTTTAATTGTCTAAATTCTTAAAATTGAATATTACGACTTATCATCCTTAACACTCTCAACCTTTGCTTCAAACTCCTTAAGGTAAGAGTCAGTCATGTATAGCGCGTTTTGCATAGCGAAAGAGAAAAATCCCCGATTTATAAAAATTGTTGTTCAAATCAAAAAAAAAGAAAAAAATATCGGAAATAAAAGCTTTCCGATTGATAAAAATTGGCTTAATCTTTAGCTAATGCCCATACTGCCTTAATTGCTACAATCACAGCAGCTGGAGCCACCAGAACAGCAAAATTTCCAACTATGCTCTGAAGCCACGTGCCTACATTTGGCACCAGGTCATCTATAACGCTTAGGTTTGCTGCGCTTGTCGCCATAAGAGCGATTGCTGCCAACAGGAATGAGCTTGTCTCATGCTCTGTTACATTCAGAAAGCCCACTATAAGCCCTGCTATTACAAGCACTAAGGTTAAGACTCCTTCCCACTCGCCTGCTTTAAGAAAACCAAACAAAACTGCGAGCAGAACGGCTATGATAAAAGCCCATTGCCCTACCTTGCTTCCCATTTACGATAACACCTCCGAAATAGCTATTTTTGAACTAATATTTAAATATTTCTCTTAATGAACCCCGAGCAAGCATATTTTCGCGCGAAAAGCTTATATACTAATGCTTTCAGAATATACATTCTAGACTGTAAGCCTAGGAGGTGAGAGTGATGGAAAAGCAAATAGGAAATTATTCCTTTATTGTTGGAGTCATAATCGCAGTTGTTTTGGGGATTGCATCTTCAAGATTGCCAAGCAACGCTGCATCATGGCTTTTGTCAATACTGATTGTGTTGGGCCTGCTAGTCGGATTGTTAAACGTGTCAGGCAAAGAAACCAAGGAATTCTTGTGGGTTACAGTTGCATTGGTAGTAGTGGCCTTTGCAGGAAGCGCGCAAGTAAACTTATGGAGTGATGTGGAGCTGATAGGTGAATTCCTGAAAGGGGTCTTTGACAGCATACTGGCATTTGTAGTGCCTGCAAGCGTGGTTGTAGCCTTAAAAGATGTATGGGAGCTGGCAAAAGGCAGCCAATAAGCTTTTTCTTATTTTATTTTTTAATCGCATTACTATTAATATAGTACCTTTAATTACCTCTTTTTATGGAAATAATGCCAGGTATAGAGATAATGGGCTTAGCCCTTTATGCAGATTCGGCTCTGATTATTTCTGATGCCCATATAGGCTATGAGGAATCTTTGAATAAGCAGGGGGTTTTTGTCCCAAGGCTCCAATTTGATGAAATGCTCAAAAGAATGAATAAGATATTCAGCATTTTAAAAGATAGGCGAATTGAAAAGATAATAATTAACGGAGACCTTAAGCATGAGTTTGGCACAATATCAGAGCAGGAATGGAGAAACACGCTTAAGTTTCTTGATTTGCTGGCAAAGCACTGCAACGAGATCATCCTAATAAAGGGAAACCATGATACAATACTTGGGCCGATAGCCAAAAAAAGGGAAGTAAAAGTTGTGGAAAGCTATTTTTTGGAAAAATCCAAGATTTTGATAATCCATGGTGACAAGATTCCGAACAAAGAAACCTTGAATAAGGTTTTTACTATAATAATAGGCCACGAGCATCCTGCCATATCATTAAGGGAAGGCCCTAGAGTAGAGCAAGTTAAGTGCTTTCTGAAGGGAAAATTCAAGGGCAAAAACCTCATTGTTCAGCCATCATTTAATCCTATACTTCCTGGAACAGATCTACTTAAGAATGAAATTCTAAGCCTATTTTTGAGGCAGAACCTGGATAATTTTGAGGTTTTCGTGGTGGAAGACAAGGTCTATAGGTTTGGGAAGATGAAAGGATTAAGATTTTCTAGGGATGTTTAAAGGTGGCCCAAGCGCGACTGGCAATTTTTCTGCCTTCGTAAACAAAATTCCCAGCATATGGCATTGCATGAACATCATGCTCAAAAATAGGGCACGGACCCCATTTTGACAAAACTTTCCCTGTCCTAAATATTCCTACATGATCAGGGGCTATTAATTCCCTAGGAAATTCTAGGGGAGCTGAGTGATAAAGAACAACGCAGCCTTCTTCCGGCTCACTAAGATCGGGAAAATCCAGAATATGGAGCGCTTCTTGTTCAAAACCCTTAAGTGGGTAATTTCTCCCAAGTAAAAATAATGTAAGCATAATACAATGCCCATTTCTTCCGTGAAGGTATCCAAGTTCGAATGGGTTGACTATTCCAATGCCCAGCTCTGTCACTTGTGAATAATCGTCTCTGTAAATCTCGAAAGGAGCGATATAATTCTCAGGATCATTGGGATGAAAACGATATCTACTGAATATATCATTTTTAAAGCAATCTTTATACGCCTGAAAGACCAATTCCGAAATCTTTTTATCTATATTCATAGCGTTGATTTTCTTTTTGGGCTTATAAATTTAATTAGAAAGACACCTACCCCTTATACAGCTTCCCCAGCAAATCGCTCTTTGTGATTGTTCCTATCAGCCTGCCTTCTTCCGAAACTAGAACCATCGGGAAGTGCTTTAGCAGGCTGGAAACGACTTGTATCGAAGTAGTTTTGGATACAATCGGCGGGGAATCCTGCATTACTTCCCTGACTATAACGGCTTTCGAGTTGAGCATTGCATCAAGTATGATTGATTCTGAAACCAGCCCCATCAGCTTGTGATTGTCAACGACCGGAAGCTGCGAGATTTCATATTTCTTCATCTTGGCTATCGCGTCTTTTATTGAATCCACGGGCGAAACACCGATTACTTTTGAGGTCATGAGCTGCCCGGCCTGTATTTCTTCTTTCTTCTCAAGGTCGCTAAGTGCGGCAAAAATCTTCTGCGTCTTGGTATATGTAGGGTCAATCCTGCCAGCCTCTATCTTGGCTATCAATGACTGGGAAACTCCTGCCCTATTTGCCAGCTGTGTCTGCGTCAATCCAATCTTTTTCCTGATTTTTTTTACTTCTTCAAGTTCGTAGGTCATTTTTTGGAAAGTTTTAGTTTTTTAAATTTTTAAGGGGGGGAATACTCAATCATTGCTCTTGCTGTTAAAAGAGTTGTTCCCGCCCCCTTGTGGAATTTAAAAGTTGATGCGCATTATGAATTTGCAATTTTTCAGGCTATTTTTTTATTATATTCTTATTAAATACTGTGGTAAGTTGTCTTAAATCTTTTTCCATTTTTATTAGGATTACATCCTTTGTGCCTTCGGGCAGGTAAAGTTTCTTTTTTGTTACGAATCCAAAGGAATTATAAAAGCTTTCTGCATAAAAAGTTGACCATGTCTTGATGGTGATTAATCCATCTTTTTTTGCCTCATTCAATATCTTGCTTAACAGCTTTTTTCCGATTCCTTTTTTATGTTTTTTTAAATCGACAAACAATGTATGGACTTTTTTATCATCATAGCCGCAGATTCCAACAACTTCATTATTATCAACTGCAACCCAGTATTTTATATTTTTTGACCTGCTCACTAAATTTTCAGGGCTGTTCCAATCAATTTGTGAATTAATTCCTTTTTTGGTGTGCCCACCAATCTTCAATTTTAGATAGCATTCTTTGATTATCCGGCTAACTTCTTTAGCGTCCTTGTAGCCGAATTTTCGGATTCTTAACATTAGTATGAAATTGCACTTTATCAACCCGCTTATTGCGGTGGGTGGAGGGCAAATCAAACACGGCAAGTGCAATCAGCTAGTACCCTCCCCTAATAAATTTAAATCGTTATTGGATTTGTTTTATTTCATCAATGAAAATGAAATAGTATAACTAACCTATATTTAAAATTATTCCTTTTGGAATATTTCTGGCAGAAAGCTTTTAAAAGCCGCTAAAGTCTTCATTTGCTTATGATTAGTTGGTATTCTAGGATCAGGGAGGTACTAAAATGGCAAACATAACTTATGTTACCAGTGAGAGCGTTACAGAAGGGCATCCTGACAAGATCTGTGACCAGATAAGCGATGCCATCCTTGATTCTTTGTTTGCGCAGGACCCTTATTCAAGGGTTGCTGTTGAGACTCTGGTTACTACAGGAAGTGTGCATGTTGCAGGAGAAGTCACGACAAGAGGATTTGCAGATGTTCAGGAAATCGCAAGAAGAGTCCTGCGGGAGATTGGCTATACTGATCCTGCTTTTGGGATAGACTGCGAAGATGCGGGAGTCTGGATTAGCATACATGGACAAAGCCCGGATATTTCACTGGGAGTCAGCAGGGAAGGGGCTGGAGACCAAGGAATGATGTATGGCTTTGCCTGCACTGAGACACCTGAGCTGATGCCATTGCCTATCATGATAGCGCATAAGCTTACAAGAAGGCTCGCAGAAGTAAGAAAAAAAGGCATAGTCCAGGAGATTGGCCCAGACGGAAAATCACAGGTAAGCATTGAATATCACGACGGAGTGCCAAAAAGGATTAGTGCGGTGGTTATTGCACAGCAGCATAAAAAAGGCATTTCCGAAGATGAGCTAAAGAAGGAGATACTTCAAAAAGTAATAGAGCCGGTTTGTGGCAGGCTGATGGATGATAAGACAACAGTCCACATCAATGCCACCGGAGCTTTTGTTATCGGCGGCCCGGAAGGTGATACGGGAGTTACAGGGAGAAAGATCATTGCTGATACGTATGGAGGAGTCGGAAGGCACGGCGGAGGCGCTTTCTCAGGCAAAGACCCAACCAAAGTTGACAGAAGCGGAGCTTATGCAGCAAGATATGTTGCAAAGAACGTTGTTGCAGCAGGCCTGGCAGACAGGTGCGAAGTGCAGTTGTCCTATGCAATCGGAGTTGCGCAGCCTACATCAGTCAATGTTGACACTTTTGGAACAAATAAACTGCCTGAAAATGTTATAGTGGAGCTTGTCAAGAAGCATTTCAAATTAACTCCAAGGTGGATTATCGAGCATCTGAACTTGAGAAGGCCGATATACAGGAAGGCTGCTGCTTACGGACATTTTGGAAGGGAAGACTCTGATTTTACGTGGGAGAAGACTGATTTTGCTGAGACTTTAAGATTAGAGGCTGGACTGACAAAGCCTTTGAAAGCGGAAGCGAAGACAATTTATTAGAATTTTAATTTTATTTATCGTGTGTACGATCAGTTTATATTTGTTCGTTTGGACATTCATTATTTATACATTGACAAGTTTCATTTCTAACTTCATAGCATGGATAGTCTGATTTTCCATTTTTATACTGGTCATTAAAAATTTTACATAAGCCTTTTGATATACAGCCCCATGGTTTTGATGATAAACACTCATTAGTATTTTCACAATATTTTAATGAGACACTTGTACAACTTTTATTAACGCATTTTGGATAGGTTGTAAGAACACAAACGCTTTGGATACATGCTATCCCAGAACAATTTTTATTACAATCTGGTAAATATCTCTTGTTAAGGGGTGGAGGATTACATACTGGACAACAACTGCAACTGTAAAATACACAATCATCGTCTTTTTCGCAATATTTCTTTTCTTCTTCGGTTATTACTCTTTTTACGCTTAGGTTTATCATTGTTCCAGTAACCTGTAATTCCTTACCAGTAGGATTAAATCCGCTGTAAGACTCAATAACCTTTGCTGCCATTCTGGTGTTATCTTGTGAAAATCCCGCCACAATTATTTGAAATTTATTCCACTTATTGTAAAGAATTATCCTTCCTTTGCCTTCTTCAAATCCATTCGCACATTCAGGCCAAGTGGTTGGCAAATCCATTATTTGTGCTGTAATTTTATTTGCACAAGGACCTCCAATAGATATAATATTTTTGTCTTTTAACAAATCTCTAGAATCAATTTCTGTAACTAATTTCATTGGAGAACTACCAATTCTACGTTCGCATTCAACCCAACTTTGGCATGGTTTAGTCGCATTCTCGAATTTGCTTAAGATGTTAAAAACATCAATTGCAGCAAAATAATCTTTAGCTGAGTATCTATCTGCAAGTACAATAAAAGAATTATATCTTCCTTCAAATACAAAAGGTTCAGGAAAATCACTCAAGTCATAAGCTAATGTGAAAGGAGCTAATGCAATAATCAATATCAACAAAACCAATAATCTTTTAACCATTATAAGAATTAATAAATAAAAATACTATATAAACTATTCTACTTCTAAACACTTGTCGGATTAATTCTCACTTTCGCACTTCCAGCTTTTTCCTCTTCTCCGGCTCAGAAAGATAGTTTTCCTTTGATGTGATTGGACGCCCTATTTCCTTTTCAGTCTCTTTTCTTGCATTGCCGGCAACTCTTCCGCCTCTTTTGGCTGCATCTTTGTTTTCAACAAATCCCTGCGCAGTCTTTCCTTGTGATTTCTGTTGAGACTCTTTCTCCCAGCATTGAAAAAATCAGCTCCAAATCGTTCATGTGGTCTCTCAGGTTTTCTCTTTTCAAACCTTTAAATTTTTTGTATTCGCTTGGAGTCATTCCAAACGCTGCTTTTGAAATTTCCGAAGTTAAGATTGCGAACTCTCTATCTGAACCTACTCCCCTATGTTTCCATTCACCTGTAAGCTCATCCCTTATTGCAATTCCCCTAACTCGTTTTTCAATCCAATCATCAGAATAGCCTTTGGCTCGATATATTGCTTTCATTCTTGCCTGCGCAAGCTCTGGATTTTCAATTTCCTGAACTCTTTCATAACCTACTTGAGCAAGCCCCATTGCTTGAAAGGCTCTGCTTTTGGAGAAGGAATTGACTGAATTAACCGGAATAATGTTTCAGTAGAAGCGCAATCGGTCTCGTAATACTTTCCATCAGATGCAGGCAATTTCAGTTGGTTACATTTTGTAACCACCTCACTTCCTTCCTCTTTTAATCGGTGCTTTAAGACTTTCCAGTAGTTTCTGGCATTATCGCTTTCTGAAAGCACACCTATAATATCTATAACAGAGAAATGCCATTCATTATTATGCCATACTCTTCTTATTTTCTTGTCCTGAAAAACAACCAATGCCTTGTCTTGCTCCATTTTAACAGAATGAATAACTACAGGTTTAAATATTTTGTCCGAGCATGTCCAGTGGGGTGGGATATATAGATTAAAAAATATAATTTCTCTAACTAAACTTTCGGCTCCTGCTGAGTCCTGCAGTGCAGTGTTCCAAGCCCGTAAACCATTGCTTTGCAGTCAATTCCTATGACTTTTCTGGCTGGGAACAGCTTTTGTAAAATCTCAGTTGCTTTCTTGTCATTTTCATGCCCGAAAGTTGGAACAGCAACTGCTTTATTCCCAATGTAGAAATTAACGTAGCTTGCGGGCAGCCTTCCTTTTTCATCGCCAACAAACCCGGGCATCGGGAACTTGACAACATTCAGCTTTTTTCCGTTCTCATCTTTCATTTTCAACAATAATTCATAATTTTGCTTTAGAATTTCATAGTTTTCATCATTTTTATCTTCCTCAAAGCAGCAAACAACAGTGTTTTGGCTTACAAATCTTGCAATGTCATCAATGTGGCCGTCTGTGTCATCCCCAATTATCCCTTCTTTGAGCCAAATGATGTTTGAAACATTAAGGTAATCCTTCAGATATTGCTCAATCTCTTCTTTTGTAAGCTTGGGATTCCTGTTTTTGTTTAACAAGCATTGTTCTGTTGTCAGCAAGGTTCCTGTTCCATTAACATCAATCGAGCCGCCTTCCAAGATGATTTTTGGCTCAAACATTTGCAATTTCATCGTCTTATTCATTTCAAAAGGAATCTCGTTGTCTGGCTTCAGCTCCTTGTACTTGTTGCCCCACGCGTTAAAATTCCATTTTACCATTGCTTTTTCTTCTGATTTATCATTTATAACGAAAATAGGGCCGCAGTCACGCATCCAGGCATCAACATTTTTTATCTTAGAAAATATAATTTGAGAAAGGCCGATATTGGCATCCTTTAGTTTATTTTTAGCATATAACTCCATTTCATTATCATTGACTAACAGGTTTATTTTCTGGCCGGAATGGATCGCCTTGATAAGCTGGATACATGACGTTTCAACTTCCTCAATCAGATTTGGCCATGTTTCCGTATTAAAAGGCCAGGCAAGCCACGCAGATTCCTGCCATTCCCATTCTGCAGGCATTCTGAAGCCAAGTGATTTTGGAGTTTCCATAAAACAGAAATAAGATTGGTTTGTTAATAAAATTATCCTAAATCTCGCTCAAATCCCCATAACTCTTCGGCTTCCTGTTCCTCAAAAATCCCCACCCTTCCTGCGAGCTGGAAACCTTGCTTAAGTCAATCTCAGCAACCAAAACTTCTTCTTTTGTGCTATTTGCCCTTGCAACAACATTTCCAAAAGGGTCTGCAACAAAAGAGCCGCCCCAGAATCCAATATTCCCTTCCTTTCCGACACGATTTGCGGCTGCAACATAAACTCCATTCATTGAGGCATGGCCGCACATTGCGTTCTCCCATCTTTGGGCTGAAAACGGCTCATTTTTTTTCATTTCCCTTGTCCAGCCAATGGCTGTTGGATAGAAGATTATCTGGGCGCCCTTGAGCGCGTTAATTCTTGCAGCTTCAGGGAACCACTGGTCATAGCATATCAAAGGAGCTATTTTTATTCCGTGCAGCTCTGCCTGGACATACCCGAGGTTGCCGCTTGAGAAATAAAACTGCTCGTAATAGTTTGGATCGTTAGGAATGTGTATCTTGCGATATTTTGCCCTTAGCCTGCCGTTTTCGTCAAAAATCAGGGAAGTATTGTAGTATTTTCCGTTATCATTTTCAAAAAAAGAGCCGCCAACCAAGGCAACTTTGCTTTCCTTTGCTGCCTGCGCAAGAAAATGGCTGTTTTTTCCGGGAATTCCTTCAGCCAGCCTGAAAAAGCCTCTATCCTCTTTCTGCGCTATGTAAGGAATGGCAAACAGCTCCTGCAGGCAAATTATCTTGGCGCCTTTTTTCGCTGCCCGGCTGATAAAGCTGCGCGCTTTTTCAAGGTTTGAGGCTATGTCAGGCCCTGCTTTTGCCTGGATAAGCCCGATTTTGATGGTGCCTCGTTTTGCTGAAGCCATTTTACATGATTTTGGATAAAAGAGACGGATACATTAAAATATACCTGTGCTAAAAGCTAAGAACTCAGTGCATCATGATCAATTGCTTGTGTATCTTGGGCGGGAAGCTCAATCCCCTCTTGTGGACCTTAACATCAAATTTTTTGGCGCCAAAGGCGTTAACAAGATACTGGACTGCCTTTTTCGTGTCAAAGTTCCTGCAAGAGAACACATCCATGAATATATAGTCCTGATCAGGGAAAGTATGGATGCTTATATGGCTTTCCGCAATCATGACGAATCCGGACATCCCTTCTGTTCCATCAGAGAACTTGTCCAGCCATTTGGCTACATAAGGTAAAGTCATCTTGGTCATGCCTATCCTGGCAGGCAGGTTGTTTAGAACGTCATACACCAAGGAATACGATGCAAGCTTGCTTTTGTCGCAGTCAGATGCATCGATGGTAACGTGAACTCCGAATTCGCTCATTTTTATCGCTTGTCTGAAAATCCTCTTTTCAAGATTTAAACATTGTATAAAACTAGTATTTAAATGTTTTTATTTTTTGGATTTTCCGACGATATAATATTTTAAAAAAATTTTAATCTTTTGGATTAAAATTTTTTGATAATTTTTTCCTCGTCGAGAAAAAAATCACAGGGATTTTTTTAAAAAAATCCATATTTTTTTTCTTTTGCTTTTCATGGAGCTTTTTTAAATCCATTTCGCAAAAATAGCAGTAAAGCTCGCTTTCTGTCAGGCTCCTTCGGCAGCTTGGGCAAATATGTTTGTTGTGGGGCATTTTATGCAAGCGTGATAAAATTCTGAAGCAGCATGAACATAGCGGCGGTTGCGGCTATCGCAAAATACGCGGTTTTGCTCCATTTAAGTATTTTGTGCCCGTCAAAAAGCCAGAAGGGGATCATATTAAACAATGCCAGCCAGGAATTTATTATGAATCCGTAGTAAGCAACTGCCCTTAATGTGCCTAGGCCTGCAAATGACATTCCAAAAAAAGCGGCAGCAAGGAGTAGGTTCACTATCGGGCCGGCAGCTGAAATCCAGCCGCTTTTTCTTCTGCTCACCTTTCCTTCAATCATCACTGCCCCAGGCGCTGCAAATACAACCCCGAGAAATGACATTGCAACGGCAAGCACAAGCATTCCGTCAAAAGACCTGAATTCCGCAAAGCAGCCGTACTTTTGCGCAACAAGCTTATGCCCAAGCTCATGCAGAAGAAATCCGATGCCTACAGTTAAAGAAGCTATGACGAATTTTGAATAAAAGCCAGCTGAAACCAAAGAGCCGCTCATTATGATTCCAAACGCCGCTGATATTGCCAGCCACGCTTTCAGGATGTCTTTTAGCTCTGTCTCGGACGTACTTATGCCCAGCAGCTGTATCTGGTTGCTTTTGCTTCCGCCCATTTTAGAAAACATCAGGAGTCAACAAAAATTTTGTGCTTTTCCCCGCCTTCCAGCTCCTGCAAAATTCTTTTAATCACTATTTTCTCAGGATCAGGCATTAGCTTGACTCTATTTTTTAGGTCAGCGAAACTTTCGAAAGGCTTTTCCTCTCTTGACTCAAGCACCTGCCACATATGCTTGTTTCCAAGCCCCGGCAATAGCTCAAGCTGGTGCATCCTGGTGCTTAATGGCCTTGCCTTGTTAAAGAACTCCACGAACCTTTTCTCATTTTTTTTAATGATGTCCTTTATGGCAAACTCCAGCTCTGACTTTGCTGTTGCCGTCAGCTTGCTGATTGGAAGCTTGCCTATTATATGGTGTATCTTGTCCCTTTTTCCTTCCCCTATATAAACTTCCTCAAAGGGCTGCAAATGAATACCCTTTTTCGGAACAAGCTCCAGAAGCACAAAATGCTCTTTTCCCATTGCCTGTGCGACAGGAGTCTTCATATACAGTGGCCGCTTATCATAAGAATATCCATTCGGAAGAAAATCCAAAACCATGGCTGTTTCTTCTCTTGAACTTGAAATTTTTTCTGTTGCTTCCATTTTCTTTAATAAAAAGAATAGTGCCTATTGTATTTATAAATATTTTGCTAAGAAATCATTTATCGTATCGACAATCTTTTTGACTGACTCGTTGCTTAAAGTCAGTGTGTAACCCTGCAGCACAATTTTTAGCTCTTCTGCTGTGGCAGGGACAATGTCAATTATCTTATGGATGTGCTGCTCTTTCAGCCTGGGTATGTTCAGCTTGGCTATTTTGTCATAAAGCTCATCAGCATTCTTATGTGGCATGACCTGATTAAGGAAGTCTTCTGTGCGGCCTGACCTGAAATTAAGCTCTTTGCCTGATTTTTTAATTGCCTCCAGCTCCTTTTTTAGAATGTGGAGATTTATTGGAGCCTCTGAGATTATTTGCGTGTCTGGCATATTATCCTCCTTCTATTTTCCTTAGATGGACAGGATGAATTATCAGCACTTTTTCCTTGCCTAAATCATTTATGGCAACCTCGTAGCATTTTCCCCTCATGCCCTTGACAGTCCCCGATTTTCCTATAAAGCGCGGATGGTACATTCCTTTGTGCACTGAGGATTCCAGCCCAAGATAAACTCTGTCTCCTGAATTGAAAGACTGAAAATATCTTGTAATGCTTACTTTGCCTCTGGACCTTACCTCTTTTCTGAACTTGTAGCGGGTTTTCCTCCTCATTCCCCCGATTCTTTTTACCATATTTAAATGGAAGAAGCAGCCTTTTAAAAAGCTTGCGGAAATTGAAACTGAGTCTGAGAAAAATTTTTAAGCGATTAAGATTTCTTAAATTGATGATTAAGAACGTTGAATTAGAAAACAATGGCTTAGTCGTGCCATTTTATACAAGCCCTAAGCAATTTAGAAGGGAAGTCAGAGAAAATGCTATGGATAATGGATTAAGATTAAAAGAAAGATTCAATTGACTTTTCGGGTTCCCTTTCACTACTCTCCAGAATAGAAACATTTATATATTACGAAAAAATTTTAACCCCTAATTAAAATTTTTTCAAATTTAAAAGGTGATTTTAATGGGATTTTTTGGCAAGCTGAAGGAAA